>CAYMGX010000008.1:0-55269 GCA_964390065.1 uncultured Fibrobacter sp.
TTTAACAGCAATGTGACACAAAGACTTAGGTGCTTTTGTAAAAATGGAAGATCCGATATAAAAGTGATTAGATCCCACAAAACAGGATGGTTATATTAAGTAGATAACGAATAAGAAACACAATTACGGTGAAACATCCCTGATTCAGATCTGTATTTCTGATGGAACATATAACATTGAAGGTAAACCTTATGAGCCCGATTAATGTAAGCAGCACAGCTTGATGCTGCGCATTGGATCTGAAACATCTGATTTATTGAAGCATTGTATTTTCTACCTGCCCCAATACTTTCTTGTCAAGTGCTTGCGATTTTCTTTATCTTCAGATTCCTGATCAAATCATCAACTCTTTTCAGTTCCTCCGAATTAACAAAGCGGCCCCTGTTGGAGTCGTAAAATTTTATGAGTTCAGAAGTCTGGTTAAGGTTTACATACTGCAAAAGTTTCATGACAAACGCATCAGGCGTTAGAACTTTTTCTGCTGATTCGCTTCTAAGAATCGCTTGCTGCATTAAGGCAACCTGTGGATATGACGCAGAGAATGGCTGATAGCGTTTATAGATGACCTGTCTTGTATTGAAAAAATCCACCCTGTTATATGCGGTAGTATTTGTTCCATCGTCCCTGAATGTGTATTCTGATGTCACTTTTTTTACATGCACAAAGGGACTTCTGAGACCAATTCTTATCCAGTAGTCCCAATCCTCATGAGTATTGAGCGTTTCATCGAAATACCCGATTTCATTTACAAGAGATTTTTCATGCATCACGCAGAGATTTGGAAAAAGATTCCCGACAAAAAGATCATATATTGAAAACTCTACTGAATATAGAAGCTCCCTGCGTACAGTTTCGTATTTACCGTTTTTAATAATCTGTATTGCGCGGTATGAATCAGCATAAGCAGCACGACATTGTCTGTTTTTTATTGTGTCAATAAGTGTCTGCAGATGTTCCGGGTAGTATGCATCATCATCATCCAGATAGGCTATGTAGTTTCCGGTGGCCAATTTAAGTCCGCAGTTGCGAACAAACGACCGTTCCCTGTTTCTTCCAAGGCTTATGTAATTAATTTTTTCTGCGATCCCGCTTTCCTGTATGACATCTTTGACATCACATCCGCTGTCATTTATTACTATTACCTCATAATCCTTAAAAGTCTGCGCAGCAATGCTTTTAAGTGCAACAGAGAGCAGATTGGGTCTGTTATATGTTGGAACAATAACAGATACCTCAGGGTTTTTGACTTTTTTAATGTCGATATCCGGAACATGCCTTATCTCTGAAATTGCTTTTAGGGCATTTTCGATTCTTTCTGAGAGCTCAGGCAGTATTCTTGCAGCACTTTCAGGGTAGTTTTGAAGGGCCGCTATTTTCTGATTTAGCAAACGCAGAATACCATCCTGTGCGCCGTCGAGTTTTGCATAATTGTCAGGAGTTACAAATCGTTCAATAAGCGTGAGCTGATCCTTTAATTGCGTTCCGTCAACATAGAAATTATCTCCCACCGAAAGCTGCTCACCATGTTTACGGAAAGCGAACAGATACTCGTCAACGAATTGAAGTTTTCTGTCATCCTGTGCGAGTTGCAGGATAAATTCATAATCACTGACCCTTATCTTCTGGTCAAATTCATATTTCCTGAACAGCTCAAGTTTTACAAACGCGGCAGTTATATTTACATAAAGATCATATTGCAGAAGATCAGCCAGATCACTTATGCGTTGTGCCCTTACAATCGGATCCCATCCCGGGTGCCGCACCCACTGGGTCAATTGCCCATCATCATTGACAAAACAATATTTCCCATAGATAATATCCGCATCGGGATGTGCCGAAGCTGCATCTGCTAGCTTTGAGAACGCATCCGGCAGATAGTAGTCATCTGCAGAAAGTGACGCAGCATATAATCCGCGGGCTTCGGAGAATCCGCGTCTGAGACTGTAATAGCACCCTGCATTCTTTTCATTGATGAAATACCGGATCCGTTTATCACGAAGATATTTTTGGATTACATCATCGGAATTGTCAGTGGAGGCATCGTTGACAATAATCAGCTCAAAATCGCCCATGTTCTGTTCAAGAACGCTCTCTATTGCCTTTCCGGCAAATCTTCCGTAATTGTAAACAGGTATCACAGCCGAGAATAGCGGTGTATTCATTGTTACGTCTTTTTCTCCGGGAGACATCCGGGATGGTTTTAAATAAAATTCAGATGTGCAGGCGGTTCCCCGGAAGGATCCTCAAGCCTGATAACATTATTTTTCAGATCCCACAGATACTCATTTACCTTGTGCTGAAGGCAGAGAGATCCACACATGGACCGGGCATCAAATTTGTCCGATGCTATATAATCAAGCACTTCACGGTAACGGCTGCTTTTCCAGATTTCCCTGAACGGGGTATCGCAGATGTTACCGATATGGAATTTTTTGTATTTTGAATTAAAGAGCATTCCGCATGGTGCAACAAGCCCCGAACCGCTAAATTGCATAATAAATGGCGGTCCATAGCATCGTGAGTATTTTCTTTTTCCCTCGCTTAAAATCTTTGACCACTTGGCCTTTACAAAATATTCCTCTGTCGACATTGTTTCTGCATTCTTAAGGTCATTAACAAGCTCACCATATTTGCTGTAATCAACGCCGAGAGAGCCGTTTTCATCATCACTGCAGTGTTTTATCACAAGGTAATCAGCACCAAGTTCCCTTCCAAGAGCGGCAAGGGGCATGATCTGATCCCTGAACTCAGGAAGCAGCACCATCTGCAGACCGATTGTTACGTCAAGCTTCTTCGCTCTCTTTATCTCCACAGCCCGGCGGATAGTTCCAATGACCTTGTCAAAACAGGACAGTTTGCATCCGTGAATTTCTGAATATCGCTGCGGTGTAGCCGCACTGATGTTAAAACGCAGATAAGTCAGATCCGGTAGTATTTCATCCAGTCGTTCATCGTCAAGCAGGAAACCGTTGGTACCAAGCGCCATATCAAGACCATTGGCTTTTCCGTGATTTATTGCTTCGTAAAGGGCCGGATTACAGGTACTTTCACCGTCGCTTACAAAACTTACAGCTTTTACACCAATACTTGCCGCATCGTCAAGAAATCGTATGATCACATCCCGGGTCATCTTCTTTTCATCATTTGCCTGGAGCTTTCCATAACAGTACGTGCATCTGTACGTGCAGCGTCGCGTAAGTGCGCAGTCTATTGTCACTGGCGCTATAAGCTCACCATTAAGCCATGCCTCTATTCTGTCGCGATGCCACTGTATTTTGTGTCCGTCAAGAATCCATTTTTCCATTTTCCGTCACCTTTACTTCAAACCCTCAGGTATCCGGCTGTCGGACTATTGATCCACGTCTCAACCATTGCCTTAAAATCCTCTTCACGGCCTGCATAGGGATCAAATACTTCCATACCGATAATTTCCATTATTTTCTTATCGTCCTGATCGCAGCAGTGCGATGGTCCGAGAAACCTGAAGTAATCGTTTACACCAGTCGCTATGAATTTAACATTTAATTTCTGAATAACAACATCATTGCGTATCTGCTCAACCGATCTGAATGCAAGGAAGTTTACAATTGAATAGACCACGGGTACAAGTCCGGTCATTGCCATTCCTGCTGCAATACCAACGGTCCCCTGCTCCATTATTCCTGCATTGTATACCTGATCAGGCAATTCGTTGCGAAATGAATCTATCACGCCGAAACCCATATCGCAGACAAGCAGTATGATCCTCTTATCGCGTCTTGCCAGTGGCAGAAGCTCATTGATCACCGTTTTTCGGTAAACACCTGTATTACTGCTCAAAGCGGCCTCCCATTGATAGTTCATCAGCTGTCGGAAGCCTGAAATGAAATTTAGGTATATTTTCCATACAGTAAAGACCATACCCCTTTATGGTTTTTGCAATTACAACTTTGGGTCTGCTGTCAGGGGTGTGCACTGCGTCATCAAGCACACCGGCGAGACTTCCGGTGTCGTGACCGTCACACAAGAGTGTTCTGCAGCCAAAAGCATCACATTTTCGTTTAAGATCACTCTGTACATCTTCAGGTGAAAGAACATTTTTAAGGAAATCCATAGCCTGAAGTCCATTGCAATCGATAACGACTATTAAATTGTCAAGTTTATGCATGACCGCAAACTGCAGGGCTTCCCACACAGATCCCTCCTGCATCTCGCCATC
The DNA here is from genome assembly GCA_964390065.1 of uncultured Fibrobacter sp. Classification (GTDB taxonomy): domain Bacteria; phylum Fibrobacterota; class Chitinivibrionia; order Chitinivibrionales; family Chitinispirillaceae; genus JAAZBG01. The sequence continues at coordinate 4,199 of CAYMGX010000008.1, forward strand.
ACCTGCAATACAGAATGTGTGCCATTTTTTTGACTGCAGCTTTGCACCAAAAGCAAGCCCTGCAGCCATTGGAAGGCCATGTCCAAGAGAGCCGCAACTTGCCTCAATACCCCTGCTGATATTCCGTTCTATGCAGCCTGATAATGTACTGCCATTATAGAACAGTTCCCAATCCTCTGTGCCTACAAATCCAATGTCAGCAAGTATTGCATAGAGTCCATAACAGCCGTGGGCCTTGGAGAAGACAAGTCTATCCCTTTCCTCCCAGCACGGATCGGCACTGCGGTTCATTACTTTATAGTAAAGCGCCACTAAGATATCAATACTTGACAATGACGGAGCAATATGCCCTGCACCATTTTTCATTGCCACCCGGATCACATCCTTTCGGATCATGTCTGCTTTGAGTTTGAGATCCATTTTCAGTCCACGTAAAGTTTAAATAAACGGAGTTTCTGCTTCTCTTCAGAATCATCCTCGAGTACAGAAAGTCTTTGCGCTTCTCTCATATGAAGTGCAGCTCCGGTATAATTTCTAATATATGAAAAGGCAGTGGCAAGCGCAGCCTGTGTTGACGCAACAAGAGGATTTATTCTTACCGCAAGCGACAACCTTGATAGTGCGGCATCAATATTTCCAGTCTGAAGCATTATTCTGCCGCAGAGAGCATTGGCCTGAGCATGAAGCGGGTAGTTTTTCAAGACTCCGTAAAGACACTCGAGTGCATCAGCAAACCTGCTAACAGAGGCAAGCTGTTCTGCTTCACAAATAATACGTCCGGTCTGCTCAGGCTCACGCATTTCAAGGCGCAGCGATAGTGGCGCATCAAATCTCGAGTTACATTTCCTGCAGGCCATGCGAAGGGTGAAACGCGCCATTGGATTCTTCCCCACAGGAATATTTCTGTATGACAGTTCTGATTTACAATATGGACAAGTCGTATCAAACTCAATCAGAAGGTCTTCTCTCAAAGGAGACTTTTCGTCCATGAGTTTAACGTTTCTTACAGATGTCAACCCATCAGTATTCACGGTTTCATGCAGCGTCTCAACCATGCGTATCATCCCGCTGAAACTGCTGTCAGACAATTTTGTGATGTTCAGTGGCGGGCAGTTGTTCTCAAGAAACTTTATTTTATCGGTAATAAGCCCCCTGTCACAGGCATATTTGTATATTTTTGTACCCGGATACGCATAAATCGGCGTAATGTTAATCTGATATCTTCTATTGTCAGACCACCAGAAAAGTGATTCTGCCATGGTCTTGTGGTCTTCCTCACTATCCCCGAAAAGCAGATTTCCCTGTATTCCAATTCCAGCCTCTATCGTAAGTTTAAGGGCTTTTTCAATTTCCATCCGTGTCGTTTTTTTCTGCATGCTCTCAAGGATTTTATCACACATGCTTTCTATTCCGTAACTTATAAAGACACATCCGGCGTCTTTCATCAGATCGAGTATCTCTTTATCAACATTATCTACCCTGAGCTGTACGATCCATGTGATGCCGTACGGTTTTATTCTTCTGCAGAATTCATGCAGCCGTTCTCTTTTTACAGCAAAAAGTTCATCAAGGACCATAACGGAATTGAGTCGGTAATGCTTTACAAGGTGGTCAAGCTCCGCAAAAAAACTGTCAAGACTTCTCTCCCTGTACTGGTTACCAAGCGGATGAAAACAGAATGAACATGAATATGGACAGGATCTGCTTGAGATCATCGGAAGCATCCGCGGCTTATCGTGCATATGCAGGTAATTCTCATCTGTCGGAAGCATGGCTTCGAGCTGTTTGTCAATCTCAAAGCCTTCATAATCCGGCCATGGTAAACTATCAAGATCTTTGACTGGTCTGCGTTTTTCTGTCTGCACAATCTCACCTGATGCACTTCTGTAAATAAGCCCGGGAATTGCATCATAAGAGCTGTTGCCAGCAAGGGCGCCTGCCAGCTCGGATATTGTAATTTCGCCTTCACCTATGACACCAAAATCAGGTTTCAGTTTCTCAAATATCACTTCCGGTTCCGAACTGATCACCCCTCCACCAAGTACAATCTTTATGGCACTATCTGTATTTCTGACACATGCTACCAATTGATCTATTATTGAAAAATGTACCGACAGTCCACCTGTACACACCACCTCAGGCTTGTTTTCCAGTATGAATGAAGCGATAAGCTGGTCAATTGTCTCAGAATGATTATTGCAGTTAAGAACCGAAACCGTGTGGCTGTCCCGTTTAAGAATTGCAGAGATATAGGCCAGACCGAGCGGAAATGCATAATAATCGTACGCTCTTCCAACCCAGCGGGGAACAATAATTGAGATCTTCATATATGCCATTCTCAGACTAACGTGCATTCTGAACTGTTCAAATAAAATGCATAGCGTCTTAATTATTTATTGAATTACATGATTTTTCAAGGTTTAAAAATTGGTACCACTCTTTACGAAGTTGTTTTTCAGGAAAGTCCTGAAATGTATCAAGGTTTTCTGATGTAATTCCGATACAACCAGTATAACATATTTTAAGGATTGGTTATATGGAAAAAAAGAATATCGTTTTACCGCAAGAATACGATTATGTTGGAGTTTTTCTTACCGATAATTGTTTTCTCAACTGTCCTTACTGTATCACAAAACATCATGGTGCGTCGTATGTAAAAAGCGGTGCTTTCAGACACCTTAGCGGTAAAGAGTGGGTTGAGGGGCTCAATCGACTTGTTCTGCCAAAAGAGACCCCTGTGACCGTGCAGGGTGGTGAGCCGTTTCTTTACAAAGATATCTGGTATATCCTCGAAAATCTCGACCAGAAAATTGACATTATGACAGCTCTTCCACCCTATCTCACAAAAGATCATTTCCTTCGTTTGAAAACACTTGACTGGAACAAACGTATTGCTCCATATCCGACAATCAGAGTGAGTTATCATCATGGACAGAATGATTACCGTACTCTTGTTCCGCGTATAGCAGAACTTCAGGAATTTCTCAGTATCGGCCTTTATTATCTTGACTTTCCTGCAACACCATTGGATGTTATAGAAGAGGTAAAGGAGTATTCAGCCGGATATGGAATTGAGTTGCGGAAAAAGGAATTCCTTGGAAAATGGCAGGACAGGCAGTATGGCTCATTTCTTTACAGAAATGCATCATGCGGCGAGCGTATGAACATAAATGTCCGATGCAAAAACACGGTTGTTCCGATGGCCCCGGACGGTTCCATTTACAGGTGTCACTCAGATCTGTATTTCAGACGTCCCGAAGGCGTTCTCGGAAACATTCTTGATGATGATTTCACCTTTCCTCAGGAACATCTTGAATGCGCAAATTATGGTCTGTGCAGTGAATGCGATATCAAGGTCAAGACCAATCGCTTTCAGCAGTATGGATATACATCTGTATCAATAGAATTTGAAGAGGAAAAAGTTTTGTATGCCGAAAAAACGATGTAAAGTACTCATCATCAAGGTTGGTTATTCTGAAACACTGGATTCGGGCATAAGTACGGTTACAAGTTATGGTGATGTATTGCGTTCAACGGTGCTGCTCAATGAGTTTAGGGATGATTATGTGACATGGCTCGTTGATGAAAACGCATATCCTATCCTGAAGAACAATCCGCTTATTGAACGGGTCCTCATCTATAATCTGACATCCGTGCTGCAGCTTCAGGCAGAGCATTTTGACACAGTAATAAATCTCGAGAAGGTTCCGGGGATTTGCGCACTTGCGGATCAGATAAAGGCATGGCGACGATTCGGTTTCAGATTCGATCCCAAAAGCGGTGAAGCTGAAGCCTACGACGGCACGCAGAAGTCGCTTCAGGTTTGCCACAATGAAAACAAAAAGAAGAAGAACCGCCGTTACTGGCAGGAGTATCTTTACGACATGATCGGCAGTAAATGGACAGATGAAGAATACGTCTTTGGATATAAACCTGCATCCAGGGAGTGTTACGATTTCGGTTTCAACCATATGGTCGGCACAAAATGGCCATCAAAAGGATGGCTTGACAACGGGTGGAACGAACTTGAATCAAGGCTTGGAGGGAAATATTCAGTCTCATGGCAACAGGGCCTTGACAATATGGAAGATTATTTTGCATGGATTAATAAATGCAGAGTCCTGATTACCAACGACAGCTTCGGACTTCATATAGCACTCGCTCTAAAAAAGAAGGTCATAGCTCTGTTTTCATCAACAAATCCGTACGAGACATATCTTTACGGAAGAGGAACTGCCCTGTTCAATGAGAATGCATGCAGGCATGAACCCTGCTACGAACCGAAATGTATCAGCAGAAAAAAAACCTGTGTGGTTTCAGTCGACGATGTCTATAGTGCAGCTATAAAAATTGCAGGAAGGAAATAATGGATAAATACAGAATTGACAGCCACAAACTTATGTATCATATTGACCGCCTGAACCAGTGGATGAAGGGTGATACAATCTATCCGATCTATATCGAGGCAAGCCCCAGCGGCGGCTGCAATCACCGCTGCGTTTATTGCGGACTTGACTTTATGGGATATAAGCCTGCGTTCTATGATGCGGAAAAATTCGGTACAGTACTGACAGAGCTCGGCAGACTTGGTGTAAAAAGCATCATGTATGCAGGAGAGGGAGAACCGTTTCTTAACAGGCAATTCCCGCAGATCCTCGCAAATACACGCAATGCCGGTATTGATGCAGCAATCACAACAAATGCAGTGCTTTTCAAAGAGGAATATACCGAAGAGGTACTTGCCAATACACAGTGGATAAAGGTCAGTATCAATGCGGGAACAGCAAAGACCTATGCCGCTATTCATGGAACAAACGAGTCTGATTTTGCAAAAGTCATAAAAAACATGACGCATGCCGCAGATGTAAAGAAAAAAGGTGGCTACAAATGCGCGCTCGGAATGCAGATGCTTCTTCTTCCTGAAAACAGCAGTGAGGTCTGCACCCTTGCGGAGATCGCACGGAACGCGGGAATGGAATACCTTGTTATAAAGCCCTATTCACAGCATCCGCAGAGTATCACCACGAAGTATAGTGATATCAATTATAAAGATTACTATTCTCTTGCCGATGAGCTGCAAAAATATAATACACCGGACTTCAAGTGCATTTTCAGACTTAACACAATGAAAAAGTGGGATGCCGGAGAAAAACCCTATGAGCGCTGCTGTGCCCTTCCCTTCTGGTCGTACATTGACTCAGAGGGAAATGTCTGGGGATGCAGCATGTACATGAAAGATCAGAAATTTCTCTACGGGAACATATTTGAACAGAGCTTTGAAGCGATCTGGAACGGCAAACGGCGCAGAGAATCACTTGAGTATGTAGCCAAAGAACTTGACCCGTGCAACTGCCGGACCAATTGCCGCATGGATGAGATCAACCGCTACCTGTGGGAGCTTAAGAATCCGCCGGAGCATGTGAATTTTATTTGACACTTCGCGATTAACATAAAAGTATGATACGATCCTGTTTTCTGCAGGTAATCCTGTTGCTCATTGATCACTATAGAAGTTTTCATCTCACAATGGACTTATTTCCGCTTATTTGATAAAATTATAAATTATAGCCGGACCGATTCTTTTAACAAAGAGGTTATATTTTGACTGAACAGATACTCACAGATGCCATCGCCAGCCTGAAAAGTGCAATATCCCTTCCATTGCCATCAGGATTCATAACATCTCCCTGGTGGAAAAATAAGCAGACGCAACTTCTGAATCTGGTAAACCAGTTTAAAACCACAGAAGACTGCATCAATTACGCACAGCATGGCGGACAGAGTGGATTTGATCACCGCAAACTCAGCATTGACATTAACGCAGTTGACATAATAATAAAAAAAATAGAGTTCATCAGAAAAGCCTTCCCTGACTTTGATCTTGAAAAGAGCAGTATGAGGGATTCAGTTTTCTCAATACCATCATCACTGATTCCATGGAAAGGCCGTCACCTGAGTACCATATTCTTCTGGCATCTTTACCAGTATCTGTCAATCACCCGAAACCTTTGTGCCCATCCTTCCACCGTACTTGAAATCGGCGGTGGATATGGTGCCCTTGCACGACTTTTCAGGCTTGAACAACCGGATATTCATTACACGATAACAGACATTCCGGAGAGCCTGTTTTTTGCCGAGGTTTTTCTTAAAGTTAACTTTCCAGGATGTTCGGTAAAATACGCCCTCAGCAGCGATGATGTGACCGATTACCGGAAATATGATTTTCTTCTTGTTCCGGTTCAGCTCAGTGAGAGTCTAAAAAACCTCCCCTACGACGTTGCAGTCAACACAGGCAGTCTTCAGGAGATGCCGGATAATACTGTGGAATACTGGATGAATCTCATTCAGAGCGATTCAATCGGATCATTCTACAGTCTGAACTATTTTCTGAACCCACTGAAAATGTACCTTTCAGATGCAGAGGTATCGAATTTCATCTGTCCGAAACTTGATCCTTACTGGCGAATAATTCACTGGGAAACAGATCCGCAGACGATTACAATTGACACAGACAAACGGTGGCTTGAGATCTGCTGCAGGAGAGTACCGGCAAAAATCCGTAACCCAATTGAAAATAAAATCGCCGCCAGACTCTTTGTTATTGACAGTCAGGGATACGGCAGGGGCTCCATTCAGTGGCTCATGTCGCTGTGGAAGGCGAACTGGCTTGATCCGCAAGTGGATTCCCTCTGGCCGATTTTCGAATATACCATGGAAATAAAGGTACGTGAAAGCGTTGCGTATGGCCGGATGCTTAAGAACATTGCAGATAAACTGCCTCAGAACAAACTTGATATTGTAACAAATTATCTGAACTCTGCCGGAGCATAATACATGCCTGCAATGCAGGCTTATATTGGAGTTAACATTTGTTCTGTACATTTACAGACTGCAGTAAAGCAGCATCTTCGGAGTTTTACTTTATGGTAATGCGTGCCGGCGTTCTTCGTTGCATGGTTGCGGCAACCAAATCTTTCATTGTCGCACATGGACATGCGGCAATAGATCTTAGCGTATGAGTTCTAAACCAGGTGTTCACATAGTCAATAGCTCATCGATAAACTGCACCCGCTAATCTGCATACATTCTTCTTTTTTCAAGTTGTGCTTCTGGTAAAAATTCCTTCACAATGCCTTCAACCATTACTGTTGCAAGACCACACTTTTTTGCTCCTTCGAGTTCTCTGCTACCACCATCACCGATAAATACAGTTTCTTCTGGTAAAGAACCCAGGGTCCTCAGACTTTCCATATAGATTTCACGGTCAGGTTTTATCATTCCTATTTCACACGAAATTATCGCTGAGTCAAAGTACTTCACAATCGGGGAGTTTGGCCATTCTGAAAGTTCCGTGCAGTCTGCATTTGAAATCAGCCCTATTTTTTTACCTTTACTTTTGAGTACTGAGAGCGTATCAACGACATAGGTCAGAATATTGAGAATTGCGTTAGCAAACCGTTTTACCCGGAACTCAGAAACGTTCCGTACTTTTTCATCCGGTATGGATGGATCAATCATTTCGACCAATTGCTTAACAATATCATAAGAAGCTCTGATTTTCCCCGTTAACCTTTCTCTTGAATGATTTTGAAGGTATTCCCCCCAAACATTCCTATCGATTCCCAAATAGTCCGAGGTCCATGGAAAATTCCCCCATTTTGACTCAGATTCTGTCAATGTATGAAAGAAATCAAATATGAACGTCGTCTTTTGATTGATATCAGTTCCTTGCAGCATTTATTACTCCTCTTTTTTAGACGTCGATGAATGGATGGTTCTGTTAGGCTGTCCTGAATTGCAACGAGTTGCGAAATCTATGCTGGCTTGCTTCGGGGCTGGCATAGTTTCACTGTTGTTTGTCTGTAGTCAGCCCATTTTTTGTTACCTTTCAATCTGTTTTTTAGCGCAAGGTTTTATTTATTCCAAAATATTTCAACTTCATTTTTAACATTTAAGATTTCTTGAATTATCAGGAGTAATTCTTTTTGTTGTTTGTATTGATTTTTAAACAATTCAAACGTCATTTCATCAAAATAAAAAGCGTTTGAATCCATTCCATTTTTATCAAATTCATTTGCAAGAAATAAAACATGTTCAACTTTCATTTCACCCAAATCAACTCCTGATTTTTTATCCTTTATTTTCAATACTGTGCCAGGCGCTTGTTTATGAAGCCAATCAAGATCAATAATGTTTCTTTTTTTCATTTTGTTTGATTTGATATACGGTAATATCAATTGAATTGTCAAGTTTATAACAAACCATAAAATTGCTATGTCAAATTGATGAAATACCAATAGGGCAATAAATATCGCAATGAAAATCACGCCTGATAATTTATGATCCAAATATTGTATGAATTTGATCTTTTTCATTTGTTTCTTTTATTCTTCCACGCGCATCTTCATGTCTTGCCGGGCCGAACAAATGGCCTACAACGGTGTCGAAGATACATTTTTTTGTCTTAAAAGTGCGTTCTCGACGCTATCTACCCGATTTCGCGACAAAAAGTTCATGCTGACTACCTGTGATTGACTTAATCTCACTACGCTGCAATACAACGGCAGCACCCTATATCGATCACAATCCGCAAAATCCGCCATCAATGTACTACTGAATTATTTTTATACCGTGCGCTTCATATTTAAACTACGTCAAGGGTACAGGAGTGTCAAGTGGCGGGGGGAAGAATGTGTGGAAAGCTTACTCTTGTGAGGTTCTTCACAACATGCAATTACGTATCAACTTCGGGCCCCCTGTAAAAGTTTCTGATATCTACGGCATTAAACGTAGTGATTAATTTTTGATAAAGTTGCCAGACTTTGTTTCCCCTATCCTCATAGACATCAACACCACAAGTTCTCTGCCAGGACATCCCTTCAGCGTGAAAGAAATGTGATTGAAGAGAGGCAATATTCTGCACTTTGAATCCGGCACTTATAACATCTTCATAAAATGTAGCCCCTACATCATACATAGGTGTAACTGAACGGACATTATTTATTGGTATATTTCCATAGAAACCAGTTGAATTGGTATCATTAATTCTTTTTTCATCATGAAAAGCAATCCCATTCATTTTAATTTTGTCAACATTGACAAACATAAACCAGGGTACTAGCCTTGTCTTAAGTGTATAACCACCTCTTGATCCGGATTCTATGCCAGTAAGAACACACTGTTCATCCATGATTTTTTTAAAGACGTCTCCGATACTCGATAAAAATACGATATCACTATCAACAACAAGTGCATATTGGGTTTTACACATTTTAAATGCGGTATCAATAGACCTGGAATGTGTACCACCTTTATTCCTGACGTACGTTATGTTGTTATTTTTTAGAAAATGACAAGTATGCTCATCAGTTGAATTTTCCATAATGACAATATTCATATGATCCAAATCACCATGTTGACATCTGAACGATTTCAACATAGTTTCCACAATTTCAGGTGTATTATAGGAGCAGGTTATCAGAGTGAGATTATCAAGCGCACTCATAAATATTTTTCTCCTGAGTTCAAACTTAACTTCTGGTATGGTACGATTCCTGATGGATAATTGTCAATTTTGAATTCTGTTTAACACCTTTTTTAAGTTGCCCATCCAATCACAATCACAAAAGTTTATTGTACTCTATCTGTTTTTAAAATTCAAGAAGTTATGTCAGATGTTATATGTGACAACGAAGGAACTATTAGTGAAAACAGCCCTATTCTCTATTGCTTAATTTATCAGAGATGCATATTCTCTATTGAATGCGGGTACATTTAGTTACTGCTTGTTCAATTTTTTATACCGAAAGGAGCCCACAACCGGAATGAATATTACGCAGACCATTGATTCTATTTGTTTAGTAAATATATGGAATGTGGTACGTAGCAAAGAACAACATATAGGAATCTTTTGATACATTGGTACCGGTTGCTCGCCCCCATCCAGGCTTAAAGCAGCCAGTCTACCCGCAGGATGGAGGTATTTATTGAATCTAAAACGGTTACCCTCCCGCCTGCGGGGATTTATGGGGCGGGGGATTTAGGGTGCATGAATATCAAATATCCGACGCATGAAGAAGCTCGACATTTTTCTTTTTAAGAACATCAATCGCATCCCTTATTTTTTCGCACCTGATAATTGCGTTTGCCTTTTTTTGTACCGAAAAAGCATACATATACTCAACGCTGATACCGGCGTCAGAAAGAATTTGCAAGATGTTGGCGATTGATCCGGGAGTATCAGGAATTGACAGACAGATTACATCGGTAAGCCCGACAGAAAAACCTTTTTCCTTAAGAGCACTCACTGCCTGAGCCGGGTCGGAAACAATGCAACGCAGGATTCCGTAGTCAGACGTTTCGGCAACGGTGAGCGCGGTGATATTAATCTTCTTGCGCGCCAGTTCCTGGGTCACTTCAGTTAAACGGCCTGATTTATTTTCAAGAAATATTGAAAGCTGCTGAATAATCATAACGATCTCCTTTTGACATCACCCCTGCCCTATCGATTATAGCGGGACCAGGGCAGAATGTGTAGTGTTATTTTGTCACCATAGCATTTAACGGTTGCAAATGTTCTTCATCAGCGTGTTTATATGCTTCTTTTGTCAATAATACGTTTTGCTTTGCCCTCACTGCGTTCTAAACTTTTCGGTTCAGCAAGCTTCACCTTGACAGCTACACCAAGCGTACTCTCGACGTTTTTGCGAATTTTTTCCGACAATGCTTCAAGTTTCCTGATCTCATCCGAGAAAAACTGCTCATCAACTTCAACAACCAACGTTAACGTGTCAAGCAGATGCTCTCGTTCGACAATAAGCTGATAATGCGGTTTGGTCTCGCTCATGTTAAGCAGTACGGTTTCGATCTGTGACGGAAACACATTGACTCCACGGATAATCAGCATATCATCACTTCTGCCAAGACATTTTTCCATACGAACCAGCGTACGACCGCAGCGGCATGGCTCATAGAGCAGTCGTGTGAGATCCCGTGTACGATAACGGATCAGCGGTAACCCTTCCTTGGTGATCGTTGTAAAAACAAGTTCACCCTTGTCACCATGCTTTACCGGCTGCAGTGTTTCCGGATCAATGATTTCAGGGATAAAATGATCTTCGAAAACATGCATTCCACATTTGTACGTACAGTCACACGAAACACCGGGCCCCATAATTTCACTGAGTCCATAAATGTCAATTGCGTTGATACCAAGACTTTCTTCAATTGCAGTACGCATATGCTCCGACCAGGGTTCAGCACCAAAGATTCCAACTTTCAATTTCAGATTACTGCGCTTAACACCGTACTCTTTCATTGATTCTGCAAGAAACAGTGAATATGATGGTGTACAGGCAAGCGCTGTTACTCCAAAATCCTCCATCAGCTGCAATTGCCGCTTTGTATTTCCCGATGATGCCGGCACCACTGAAGCACCAATTTTTTCAGCCCCGTAATGAAGCCCGAGGCCTCCCGTAAAGAGTCCGTAACCATACGCGATCTGAATAATATCATCCGGACCGACATCAGCACATCCCAGTGAACGGGCTACAACTTCCGCCCATATCGCGATGTCTTTACGTGTGTATCCAACAACGGTTGCTTTTCCGGTAGTGCCCGATGATGCATGAATCCGGACTATTTCTCTTTGTGGAACAGCAAAAAGTCCGAATGGATAATTATCACGCAGATCAGTCTTAACGGTAAAGGGCAGTTTGACAATGTCATCAACAGTCCTTATATCTTCAGGCCCATATTTTGCAGCCTGCATCTTCGCCCGGTATGCCGGTACATTATGATAAACCCGCTCAACGACCTCACGCAGTTTTTCAGACTGATATACACGCATATCGTCTCTACTCATGCACTCCATTGCCTTATTCCAGATCATCAGTATATACTCCTCTGCTTTACAGGATTCATACAACGATTATACATTTTCATTTACTTACCGTACCCCTTGTCAAATGCATCAATGTTGCTCTGTGCGAATTTCGCCGGTGATGCATCCGTGATTCCCTGAATCCAGCTATCACGTGAAAATGATGTATGCTTTGCAAACGCACCAAGCATTACTGCATTTACCGCTCTGCTGCTCCCGGCTTCAAGTGCCCGCGCTGTTGCATCAACAAGTTCAACCTTGACATCAAGCGTACGTATCGTATTGACAATCGTATCTGGATACGCACAGTCCCCCGCAACTACCGGCTGCGGTTTGATTTTCTGATCATTGATAATAATAACACCCTGTTTTTTAACATAAGGAACATACCGTGCTGCCTCAAGCATTTCAAATGCAAGCAGTACATCTGCATACCCTTCCTCGACAATCGGTGATGCAATCTGTTTACCAAACCGTACATAGGTAATAACACTTCCACCCCGCTGGGACATGCCATGCACTTCAGACACCTTGACATCATAATTATTGTTCAGCGCCACACGCCCGATCACGCGGGCTGCAAAAAGTGCGCCCTGGCCACCTACTGCTGAAATCACTATATTCATTACGCATCCATCCCTTCATCATTTTCACTGATCGCACCGAAACTGCAGATATCAGCGCAAATTCCGCACCCGACACACAAACTGCTTTCAATGACAGCCTTCTTATTTACAAAGGATATCGCAGGACATCCGATTACCCGACACGCACGGCATCCGGTACACTTTTGTGGATCAACGCTGAACGCATTTCCCGGACGGTCAATTCCTTTAATAAGAAGACACGGCTGCTTTGTGATAATAACTGATGGTTCAGGAGCACTGACCTCTTCTTTGATTACCCGTTCAAGTTCCTTCAGATCATACGCGTCGACTTCAACAACACGCCTGACCCCGATTGCTTCAACCACTTTCTTTATGTCAAGTGCCGGAGCTGGTGATCCATTGAGCCTCACCCCTGTTGACGGATTATTCTGATGTCCGGTCATGGCAGTTATTGAATTATCAAGGATAATGACAGTGGTATATCCCTTATTGTAAACGATATCAACAAGCCCGGTAAGCCCCGAATGCCAGAATGTCGAATCGCCGATAACTGCTACCGACTGACTTGCAAACTCCTTGCCGCGGGCTTTTTCAAAGCCGAATGCCATGCCTATTGATGCACCCATGCATATTGACGTATGCATGGCCTCAAGCGGTGGGGATGCAGCAAGCGTGTAACAACCGATATCACCGGAGACACGAAGCTTGAGTTTTCTTAAAATGTAAAATGGTCCGCGGTGATGACATCCGGGACACATTACCGGCGGACGAACCGGGATTGTGACATCACTGCCAAGCGTTAATAGTTCCGGTGCTGATCCGGTAATTTTCTGACGAATTATTCTGCTTGACAATTCTCCAATACGGGGAAACAGATCACCGCCGGTAACCGATAACCCCCAGGATTTGATCTGAAGTTCAAAAATTGATTCCACCTCTTCAATGACATATACCTTTTTGCATGTTTTTACAAATTCGGTAATTTTTCTCTGAGGAAGCGGATATACCATGCCGAGTTTTACAAAAGACGCATCAGGAAACACCTCTTTTGCATATTGGTAACAGATACCGCCGGCAATAATGCCTATTGAGGTATCGTTCATTTCAACACAGTTGAGATCGGTGGTATCTGCAAACTCTTTTAATGTACCAAGACGATTTTCAGCAACAACACGACGGCGGCGGGCGTATGCAGGAGCAACGATATACTTGCCATGCTGTTTATCAAATGGTTTCAAGGGGACATCACTACGATCGCCAAGTGTCACGAGACTTTGCGAATGAGCAACGCGTGTTGTCAATCGAATAATTACCGGCGTATCAAATGATTCACTAAGTTCAAATGCCCGTTTGACAAAATCTTTACATTCTGCACTATCTGATGGTTCCAGAACCGGTACTTTTGCTGCAATTGCAAGCCATCGTGTATCCTGCTCATTTTGTGAACTATGCTGCCCGGGATCATCCGCGACTATTGCAACAAGTCCGCCGGTTACTCCTGGATAGGAAATTGACATAAGGGGATCCATCGCTACATTAAGGCCAACATGTTTCATCGCAACAAGCGCCCGGGCACCCGCTATTGATGCACCTATCGCAATTTCAAATGCTACCTTTTCATTTACCGACCACTCGGCATCAATTTCCTTATAATTACTGATAAATTCCGAAATTTCTGTACTGGGTGTACCCGGATATGCTGCCGAAACAGTCACTCCCGCCTCCCAGGCTCCACGGGCAATCGCCTCGTTTCCTAACATTAATTGCTTCATGCTACTACGTTATCCTGCTATTTGTTTGTTTATGGATAAAATTCGAAACGTGCATAGTGGTTAATCTATGTAGAATTAATCCAGATATTGTTTTTTCATATATCCACACTATTTACCGATTAATCAAAATAGGTGCCGAATGAGGAAAAATCAAGAAAAAGGTCTAAACAATCCCATCCGTAAAAAATTGTTTACAAAAAATCCGGTTTATATCACCTGTAAAAATTCCGCTGTAATCGTAACGACATCACCAATCGTTTTTAACTGGCATTGTCATTTCCACAATCGATCTATTTCCAACACGTTACAATGATTATACTGACAATTGCAGGCCACATCTATTTGCATGCAAAAAGCGCAAGTTCCCGGTGATTTACACTAAGCGACTGAAGACGCATTTTTTTAAAGCCACCGGACTTCAGCATTTCAAACCATTTATTTTTCTCAACAACCTGAGACAAATCGGTAAGCTTAAGTGTCATAAGGGCATTGCGGATACCCGGAGACATTGACGCGAATCGAATACACTCTTTAATGATAATTTCAGGAGATTGATTCATATCCGACATAAACCATGTTACCCCCTGACCGAGATCCTTTTTTCCAACAAGTGCAGCAGGCTTACGGCAGTGATAAAACCATGTTTTTCCAACTGGTGTTTCATGTCGATCCGGAATCTGATATGGAGTAACAACATCAGCCATTCTTGCCGGATCAACACCAATTACAGGGATGCCCCGTTCAAGCAGCGCAAGTACTACTCCGCCCGGAGCGCAACCTACTTCTACGACAACATCTCTCTTTGTCAAAGACAGATTAAAAAAACGTACCGCCTCTTCAAGTTTCAGCCATGCCCTTGATGGAGACATTTCAGGCATAATCACTCCGGAATCACCTGCCGGATAGGAGCTGATATCAGAAGTATGAATATGTAGTCCAGCAAAAAACTCATCAGGTCCAAGTTCCACGACGGTTCCGATACACTCCCCTATTTCCGGTTGTTCCGGTAACATTCCAGGAATAGTATTCAGGCCTTCCATTTTATGATCAAAATAGCGGGCGCGGTGTATCAGCGGCGTTTTACCGACAGTCAGACGGATCAGATCCTCAGCAGCTTCAGCCGTTGATGCTTTACCAAGAGAGAGGCAGATTCTTCTCGCAAAAGCAACCGGTTCATTCAGTGATACTTCATTAAAGGTACCAATCGACGTATCAGCCTTGAAAGCGACAAATCCTTTTTTCTGATAGCTGAAACGCCATGGCAGTTTCATTGATGCAACTTCGAGTTTCAGTGCCTTTTCGGCACCACTGTTGCAGAGTGCAAAGATAAATTCTGACCTGTATCTGCTCACGACGAAGCTTTCATCATGTCAAGTGCGAAACAGACATGACATGCAATACCTGTTGACAGTGCACTTTCATCAGGCGAGAAATGAGGTGAGTGAAGTGCAGGTACTATTTTTTTCTTTTTTGGCCGCACACCAAGATGCACATACAATCCCGGCGTTTTCTCCTGATAGTAGGAGAAGTCTTCAGCATACATCGTCGGAAGCGGACGTTCCACAAAACGTTCTTTACCTGCAAAATTTACAAAAGCATTGGCAAACCGTTCACTCAGCTGCAAATTATTATTGACAGGAGGATACGGTTTCTCGAATGTCACTGTTGCATCACACCGGCATGCATGCCCACCGCTTACGACAAGTTCGGTAAGCCGACCCTGTATCTGCTGAAGATACTCTGATGAATGACATCTGATTGTTCCGCTTATAGTAGCAGTCTCTGGAATAATATTTCGCCGTGTGCCAGCATTAAAAGATCCGATTGTAAGTACAGCTGGAAAAAATGGCGATTTCTCCCGGCTGATCAGGGACTGCATCTGTAAAACAAGCGACGATGCGCAGATTATCGGATCGATTGTTGCTTCGGGTGTTCCCCCGTGTCCACCTTTTCCTTCGACAAGGATATCAAACGCAAGTACTCCCGCATAGTCAATACCACGTTTGACTCCGACCGTACCGGTTTCATGATCAGCATTAACATGCAGACCAAAAACCGCATCGGCGTTTTTAGGATACGCTCCGCATTGGATGAGTTCCCATGCCCCACCCGGTTCAATCTCCTCCATCGGCTGAAAGAGTAGTACAAGCGTTCCCCGCCATTTTGACTTCAACCTGCTCAGTACATCGGCAGCGCCAAGCAGGCACGCAGTGTGCATATCATGACCGCACGCGTGCATCACCCCGGTATTTACTGATGAGTATGCCAGACCGGTATCCTCTTCAATCGGCAGGGCATCAATATCAGCCCGCAGTACCACAAGCGGTCCATCACCGTTTTTTATAGTCGCCACCACAGCTGTTTTGTCAATATATTTTTTATGCGGGATATTCAGAGCAGTTAATTTCGATGCAATAAACGCAGCGGTTTTATACTCATTACCGCTCACTTCAGGATTCTGATGAATATGACGACGTATCGCCACAGTTTCATCATAGACAGAATGAACCGTATCCCACACAAGCTTATGAAGTTCTGCAGCTTTACTCATAATTTTTCTCTATCTGGAAAGCATCCGTTCACGTTTCTTGAAAAATTTTACAAGCGGTTCGACATACTCGGTTTCGGTCGATACACAGATTTCATCAACACCCTGATGTCTGAACAAGGTACTTAATCCGTCCCATTTTTCCTGCATCTTCTTTTTGTAAATTTCACGAAATTCCCTGCTGCCGCTGTCAACAAGAATGGTTCCACCATGCTCGGCATCTTCAAGTTCAACCAGACCGACATCAGGAAACGTACTCTCACGGGGATCATTGATTGTCACAGCGATAAGATCATGACGTTTCGCACTGATTCTCAGAGCGGCATCAAACTGACCGGTAAAGAAATCGGAAACAAGAAACACGACCGCACGCCGGGTCTGCACGCCATTAAGAAACCGCAGTGCTGCAGCAACGTCCGTCTTTTTACCTTTTGGCTTAAAATAGAGCAGTTCTCTTATTACGTAAAGTACGTGATTCTTACCTTTTTTCGGAGGAATATACAGTTCAATCTCATCGGTAAAAATTATCAATCCTACGCGATCGTTATTCTTTATTGCCGAAAAAGCAAGTAACGCGCATAATTCGACGCCTGTTTCACCTTTGAATTTATTAACCGTACCGAAGCTTCCCGACGCGGATGCATCAACCATAAGCATGACGGTAAGTTCGCGTTCCTCCTGATGTTTCTTTACATACGGTTCACCGATACGAGCGGTAACGTTCCAGTCGATATGACGAATATCGTCACCTTCAACATACCCGCGCACCTCGGCAAACTCCATACCTTTGCCTTTAAACGCACTATGATACGACCCGCTCAGAATGGAATCAACCACCCGCTTGGTTTTTATCTCGATGCGCCGTACTTTCTGAAGTACTTCTTTTGGTATCATATATTACCCTCTGGTAAATTGATAAAACTGCCTCACCCCCCAGCCCCCTCTCCACAAGTGATAGAGGGGGAGCAGAAAAGTCCGGTCCCCCCTCTATGCCCGGCGGAGAGGGGGTTAGGGGGTGAGGCACTTCCGCGGCCTTTTCTCATGGCACTTCAACAGAGTCAAAAATTTTCTGTACGACATCCTCGGATGTAATATTTTCTGCTTCTGCCTCATACGTAACCGCAACCCTGTGACGCAATACATCCATACCAATTGATTTTACATCTTCGGGAGTTACGTAACCACGTCCTTTTATAAACGCATGTGCCCGTGCTGCCCTGGTCAGAAAAAGTGTAGCACGCGGTGATGCACCGTAAGCGATCAGTTGTCTGTAGTTTGCAAGACCTGCGGCCTGAGGTTCCCGGCTTGCATACACGAGATTGACAATATAGTCCTCAACCTTGGGATCCATGTAGATCTCATTGACAACCGCACGCGCTGATTTAATCTTGTCAACGCTTACCACCTTTGACACATCAGGAACATCACCTTTTCCCATTCTGGTAAGAATCTGCTTTTCCTCTTCACGGCTTGGATAGGTGATCTTCAGTTTCAGCATAAAACGGTCAACCTGGGCTTCAGGCAGCGGATAAGTACCCTCCTGCTCGATAGGGTTCTGAGTGGCAAGTACCAAAAACGGATCATCAAGCATGTAGGTGGTATCACCAATGGTAACCTGACGTTCCTGCATCGCTTCAAGCAGTGCACTCTGCACCTTGGCAGGAGCACGGTTGATTTCGTCGGCAAGGATAAGATTCGAAAAAACTGGTCCTTTCTTTGCCACAAACTCACCTGTTTTCTGATTGTAAATCATTGTGCCAATAAGATCAGCAGGAAGCAGATCCGGCGTAAACTGAATTCGCTTGAATCCGGTATCAATCGCTTTTGCAAGTGTTGAAATCGCCAGCGTTTTTGCAAGACCCGGTACGCCTTCAAGAAGAATATGTCCCTTTGTAAGAAGCCCGATTAAAAGACGATCTACCATTTTGCCCTGACCGACAATTACCTTTGACATTTCACTTCTGAGAACCGCAACAAAGCTGCTCTCCTCTTTGATTTTTTCATTGAGTTGATTGATATCAACGCTCATTAAAAAACCTCCGTAATGTATATAGTTAGTGTATTTACCTGAAAATGCTGCTTACAAGAACAGTGACAATCAAATGTCTGTTATCAGTTTTATTAATCAGATAAGTGTGCAGAGTAAATCAACCGGTGCTATAATTCAATGCGAACCGGACATTTGACCCAACAAATTTCTATTACGATACACACATTACAATTATTTTTATCAGTAATCGAATTTTATATGATTCTACTCTTGAAACTATCAGGTAGAAAATATACCATATTACAAAGGGTTTTCCAAAACCGGATATGAAACTTCTTATTTATGTTGCAGAGTTTTTGCTTTTGTTTTTCTTTCTTAAGGTGCTTATAGGTAGCTTTTTTAGAGGGAATAACAAACGGTCCTCACCGCACACCGCTAAAAGTCAGGCTAAACGTTTTGACGATTCTGGGTGCGATATCAGTGACGCGGACTATAAGGAGATCCGGTAATGGTATAATTTTCAATCGATTACCAGGAGGTATCATGGAGCTGTCGGTTACTGAGATCATGAATTTTAAAGTTGTGAAACCATCAGGACGCATCGATTGGGAAAGCGCCCGGTCACTTGATAAAGAAGTACAGCAGATTATCGAAAATGGATTCTACCACATCGCTTTCAACCTTGATGAAGTATCCTTTATATGTAGCGGTGGTATTGGTGCACTCGTTTACAATTTAAATAAAGTCCGCAAAATGGGTGGTGCAATTTATATCATATCAAGTAATGACTATATCAATTATATCTTCGAAACACTCAAATTTGACGTAGTCTTTGATGGTTATCTTTACAAAACATACGAAACCTTCGCCAATGAAGTACTGGATAAAGCACGGGTTTCCTAATGTGTAACGTTCGTGAGAAGAAATATTACGGTCATATCCGCTTTCAAAAGATTCGTAATAGCACTCAGGGTAAAAACAGATATTAAAAACCTTAAAAAACCGGATTGATCATTACTAAATTGGAAAAGTAGTAAAAGCGATTAGTGGCTTGAGTGATTTTTATGTCAAAACACGGCCGATTCGTGAACAAATTGCAAAAAAATCATTATCCGTAGAAAAAAGAAGACGCGGCTGGCAGAGTAGTAGCAACAATTCACTTTCATTTAAAACTTTCAATAGGCATTTAACGACAACGTTATTTACCCGACTTAAAATCAACTCAATACGCATGCAACAGAAAAATAATCAGGTGCGGTACCAGGTGAAGATAAAAAAAATACCCCGATTATCACCAGGGTACCTTTTTCCACTGAACAGATCTCCATTCAGCCATCAGAATCTAATCGTGGTTTGTTATACAAAGTATTTTTTGTAGAACTCCCTTGAATCCATAGTTTCAACGTCTATAATCAGACTGATAATTTCATCTTTTTCAATTACTGTTTCTCTGATTGGCCTATCATCTAAAGAAACATTCGGCTCTACACCTTGATCATACATAAAATTCCTCCCTGGCATTTATTTGGAAAAACACCCTAATAACCATCCCTACTCATAATTATATTGTAAAAACATTCGAAGTTAAACACTTAAATTACACTTTTTAATAAATTCGTATTTATCTCCCCGTTTATTGTTTTGTTGCTATCTCAACCAACCATACTTATTTTATAAGTTGATTCGTTTTCCTGTAATGCAAAGGTTTATCACCCTTCAGGTACGTGTATATCAATTTTTCTCAGGAGCTGACGATGTTTAACAAAACCTATAATTCTAAAAACGGTCTCCTTTTGATGTGCCGGCGCTTTTATGGCCTCCTATTTTTTGTGATGTTTTGTTCAGTTCAGGTTTTGGCTCAGGACCAAAATGCATTACTTATTGGTGATGTAAAAAACTGCCCATCAATATACATGACACCGGAAGCTGTATCGTACTTCCAGAGTACATCACAACCGGTCTTTTCAAGCAACAAGGAAGAGGCGCTCAGAGGCTACCGCGCGCTGATTAGACTTGGTGATCTTGGTGTAGGTGGTTTTTCTGCAGTTGGTACGATTATTGAGCAATTTCCAAGAGCAGTTCATGTGACAGAAATAAAAGCAGTAAAGTATTCCGGTGAGGGAACCTTTGAGGACTGGATGAGTACCTATGTGATGAATGAGAAAAACAAATTCATGCTTTCGTCACCGTTTATCGATTACAACAACATCTCTCTCTGCGAGCAATATATCGAAGCGGTTCCGCAAAGTACTATTATTGAACAACAACCAGTAAACGGGAAAGTCATCAGAAGTGCAACGGTTAACCTGACAATAACATTTACTGTGTATTTTGGTACATGCGCGTTGTCACGAATCACCGGTATGACAATTGGTAATAACCAGAATGACTGGCGGATCTGGTGGACGCAGAGTGGTGGTAATGCAATCGAATCAAGGTTTGGTACTGTTTCAGGTTCAGCTTCACAAAAAGCCATTGCATCCGGTCAGACGTTCAAGGATTTGATTGTAAAGGCCAAATACAGAATGAGCCTGACTACCGGTGATGAGTTCATAGGTTTTGTTGAATCCAAAGATGACACATCGGTAATATTTGAAACGATTGACGGGAAACCGTATATTTTCGCAAACAAACTAATTGACAGAAGCGACCTGCTCGAGCTTCCCAAAACGCTACAGAAGCAGACCACTTCGCCGGCTACTAAAAACACAATAATTACCGAGGCATCCGTAGTTCAATTCGAAGAGCTGCTTTCGGGATCAGAAACGAACATGCTGCTTGAAGTAAAAATTAACAGTGGTGCAACATTTAATGGCAAGCTGGAAACCATTAATCAGGACGGGCTTAAAATCAATATCGACGGGTCATCGATTCCGATTTCCAAAGAGGTGATTCATACGATTTCAATTCTCAAACAAAAAGAGGTGAAACCGCAGGCTGCACCGGTTCCATCAGGACCGTATGATACCATTATTGTCAAAAGCAATATTGTTGACGACTGGGGAAGAGCCAAACCGGATATCATTCAACAGGGAACCATTATCAAAGAACACAATAGCGGTTTTACGCTAAAACTTGCAGATGGAACTACGATGCAGATCAGACAGGCTGATATTGTGAGAGTTATCAAACACACAAACGCGACCGCAGAAAACGATCCGGTAAAACGATATGCAAAGCCGCTTACCTGTCCACCGGGTATGGTAATAGTTGATTATCCTCCAGGTTCATCAATCAGACCGTTTTTCAAGACCTGTATTGACAAATACGAATACCCCAACAGGGAAGGATCATTACCGCAGGGAAATTTGTCATTCACCGACGCAACAATGCTCTGTGAGCAACAGGGTAAACGCCTCTGCACCGTAGAAGAGTGGCAGTGGAGTTGTGGTGGATTTGATAATCTGAGCTACCCCTACGGAAAGGCGTATGAAGAGAACCGGTGCAATACAGCAAATTCGATTGAAGTATCAGGGGCACGTATCAATTGCGCAAGCAAGTTTGGTATCTACGACATGACCGGAAATATATTTGAATGGGTTACAACTGCTGATGGTCAACCTGCCATGATGGGCGGACCTGCGTCAAAATGTCAAACAGTATCACCGGGTACCGGGGGCAGTGCAAAACCAATGAGTGGTGTACGCTGCTGTAAGAGCAACTGACATACTTCTTAACGGAACAAACATCTGACACAGTTGTAACAATACCGCGACAGATAACCTGGTACCAACAGCAAATGAAGCGGGTTTATCGGACGGCGGGGTTTCAACCTGAGTATAATGTTCTTAGAGTATACCGTTGCCGACAATAACGTATCTGTAAACAACGGTATCAGTGACTTTTATTTCTCTGCACTAACTTACGCAATGCCGATTATTAATGAAAAAAAACGTTCAATAAGATCCTTATTACATTTTCATATACTATTTTTATCACTGCTGATAATTACGGTGTATCACAGTAACAAATTGATTTAAATCTCAATCTGGTACATTTCAACAGGATTTCTCTATGCAAAACAAACTGTTTCCTGAAAATTTCATCTGGGGTGCAGCAACCGCAGCTTACCAGATTGAAGGAGCCGTACATGAGGACGGGCGTAAAGATTCAATCTGGGATTATTTTTCACATACTCCGGGTAATGTTAAGAACAATGCAACCGGTGATATTGCAGCTGATCATTACCACAGACTTGATACCGATATTGCGCTCATGAAGGAACTTGAATTAAAAGCATACCGTTTTTCAATTTCATGGCCGCGGGTGCTCCCTGATGGATATGGCGCAATCAATAACAAAGGGCTTGACTTTTACAAACGACTTGTCGACAAGCTGCGTGACAGCAACATAGAACCGTTTATCACACTATACCACTGGGATCTTCCCATGGCATTGCAAAATGCGGGCGGATGGCTCAACCGGCGTTGTATCGACTGGTTTACAGAATACGCACAGGTCATGTATAAAGCCCTTGGTGACAAGATAACCTACTGGTGTACCCACAACGAACCCAATGTCAGTTCATACCTTGGATACAAAGCAGGAATTCATGCTCCCGGAGTTAAAGACGATGCAACATTTGCACAGGTTGTTCATCACATTCTGCTTTCACACGGTGATGCGGTTGCAGCCGGAAGAGCAATGCTCCCAAGTGCTCAATTTGGAATTGCACCAGCAATCTCCCAGAACTACCCCGAAACAGAAGCTGACACCCCGGTTGTAAAAATGATGTGGAACCATGGGCCGGGACTAATACTTGAACCGGTATTTTTCGGCAGATACCCTGATGTCAATAGTTCTGTCAGGCCCATTATTCTCAACGGTGATATGGAACGAATCAGTCAAAAAATCGACTTCATAGGAATTAATCACTATTTCAGTATGTGGTTTAAACTTACCAAAGAGGGTTATCCGGAGCGTGTAAAGAAAGATATGCCAGTTACCGATCGTAACTGGATCATCTACCCGCAGGGAATGATCGACATGTTACATACTGTCAAGAACGCCATCGGCAACGTACCTATTTACATAACAGAAAACGGAGCATCGTATCCGGATGTCATTACTGCTGACGGTTGTGTCCATGACAGTGAGAGAACAGCATACTATAAAGGATATATCAGCGCTGCGGCTGATGCAATAAATCAGGGTATTGACCTTCGGGGCTATTTTGCCTGGTCACTTATAGATAATTTCGAATGGGAAATGGGATATGATTCCCGCTTCGGCATTGTTCATGTCGACTTCGAAACACAAAAGCGTACAGTAAAAGATAGTGGTAAGTTTTTTGCAACAGTGATTAAAAATAACGGCGTGGTGGAATAAGCGATAGATCATTGTATCTTCTTAGCCAAAATAGTCTCTCTATACTGCCGTGGACCTGAAATAGCAACAACCGGATAGAAAGTTAACTGTTTAACTATTGAATCCTCGAGAATGCGTTTATACATTGCAACCTGCTTATTTGAAAATTTTACTTTCAATTAAGCAGGTTATATCACATTCCTTGCATTAATAAGCCACTATTTGTCCTCACCCCTTTCACTATCAGTGTACCAAATACTATTTACTTATCGTGCAAGGGCATCATTGATTGCTGTTATGATTTTTAACATTGCCTGATTTCTGTATTTTTTTTAATAGCGGAGGCCTTCATGAAGCTCTTCAATTTACAACCCGGTGAAATTGAAACTGAACTTTCGACCAGTATCCATAAAGGGTTGACTTCTGATGAAATAATAAAGCGCCAGACGAAGTATGGTCTCAATGAATTAAAGGAAATAGGGATTAAAAGTCCGTTTACAATACTGCTTGAGCAGCTTGGTGAAACACTCGTTGTGATTCTGATCATCGCCGCTGTAATCAGTGCATTTCTGGGTGAAGCAATAGATGCAATCGCGATCGGTATCATTGTTATCTTAAATGCCATTCTTGGTGTTACTCAGGAGTATCGTGCCGAAAAAGCTATGCAGGCGTTGAAAAAAATGAGTGTCGCAACCGTTAAAGCATTACGAAACGGAACTGTTATTGAAATCAAAGCACCGGAGCTTGTTCCGGGCGATTGCATTCTTCTTGAAGCCGGCAATGTCGTTCCTGCTGATTGCCGTCTTGTCGAGGAAACACTATTAAAGATTCAGGAGGCTGCGCTTACCGGAGAATCGGAGGCCATTGAAAAACAGGTTGAAGCATTGACTGGTGATAGTATACCGCTTGGTGATCAACTCAATATGGCTTTTATGGGAACACTGATAACCAACGGGCGTGGAAAAGCAATTGTAACAGATACGGGAATGAATACCGAGCTTGGTAAAATCGCAACCCTGATCCAGAATGTTTCAAATGAACCAACACCATTACAAAAACGGTTATCAAAACTTGGCAAAAACCTGGCGATTATCGCCCTTATCATCGTGACAGTTGTCTTCGCACTTGGCATCGCCCGCGGTGAAGCATTGAAAGTATTTCTTGATACAATGAACAGCAACTTCTGGAATGCACTGATAGTACTTGTTAAAAGCCACGATTTCCGGGAGATGTTTCTTACTGCAGTGAGCCTTGCTGTTGCAGCGGTTCCAGAGGGACTTCCGGCTGTTGTGACCATCGCACTGGCACTTGGAGCTCGAAAAATGCTCAATCGTAAAGCCCTTATCCGTAAACTTCCCGCAGTGGAAACACTCGGCAGTGTTACAACGATCTGCTCCGATAAAACAGGTACACTCACCGAAAACCGCATGACTGTGACCGGAATTGATATCGCCGGTCTTAAGTATGATTTGACAGATACCGGATCACAGATTAGTCAGGAAATCCTTGAGCAGCATAACGCACTTTCCTATGTACTCATCGGGGGGGCATTATGTAATGATGGAACCTTGCAGATCAGTGATGACAAATCGATAACAACAATCGGGGATCCCACTGAGACAGCACTGCTCACCGCAGCAGTCAAGGCAAAACTATACAAAGAGGAACTTGACACAAGTTTTCCGAGAATCAATGAGGTTCCCTTCGATTCTGAACGTAAACGTATGAGCACGGTTCATAAGGTTGAACATACTGTAAGCACCAGATTACGCTCACTTCTATCAATAGATGTATCTGCCGGTACCTATGTAATATTTACTAAAGGAGCCGTTGATTCGCTGCTTGACGTATCAGGATATGTTTATGAAAACGGCATTGTTACCAAAATGACAGCTGACAAAAGGAGCACGATTACATCAGCAAATAACACGTTTGCCCAAAAAGGGATGAGAGTCCTTGGTATTGCATTTCGTAAAACAGAGGAGCTATTCAAAAAAGGTGAACTTGCAGCTATTGAACGTGATCTGATTTTTGCAGGTATGGTCGCAATTATCGATCCACCCCGTGCTGAGGTCCGGGATGCTGTAGCTATATGTAAATCTGCCGGAATCAGGCCGATTATGATCACCGGAGATCACCCCCTGACAGCATCATTTATCGCTGATGATCTCGGGATCAAACTGGATGGCGGTACGATTACCGGACGCGAGCTTGATACCATAAGCGATGCAGAGCTTGACAATAAAGTACAAACGACATCAGTATTTGCCCGTGTATCACCGGAACACAAGCTCCGTATCATTTCGGCGCTGCAAAAACAGAATCAGGTTGTGGCAATGACTGGTGATGGTGTCAATGATGCACCTGCGCTCAAAAAAGCAGATATTGGAGTAGCGATGGGTATTACCGGCACCGATGTCTCCAAGGAAGCATCTGATATGGTCCTTCTGGATGACAACTTTACAACCATTGTCGCAGCAGTCTCAGAAGGACGCGTGATTTACGATAATATCAAGAAATTTGTCAAATATCTTATGACAAGTAATTCAGGTGAAATATGGGTCATGCTGCTTGGGCCGTTTCTTGGAATGCCACTGGCACTCCTCCCGCTTCAGATTTTGTGGATCAACCTTATTACCGACGGGCTCCCGGCCCTCGCGCTTGGCGTCGAAAAAGCAGAACGTGACATTATGTCAAGACCTCCATCAAAGCCGGGACAAAGCCTTTTCGCTGGTGGAACCGGATTGCATATATTATGGGTAGGTTTACTTATGGGATTTGTTCCGCTTGGTACCGGCCTTTATTATTGGGGGTTGGGACTTGTTCAGTGGCAGACCATGGTTTTCACAATTCTCACACTCTCACAACTTGGCCACGCGCTTGCAATACGCTCACATAAAGAGTCGGTATTTTCAATTGGCATTTTTTCAAATAAAGCACTGAGCGGCGCACTTATTCTTACGTTCCTGATGCAGCTTATTGTTCTCTACACACCACTGCGCAGTATCTTTGATCTTGAGTTGCTTTCTGTAACGGACTTACTGATAGCTGTCGGATTAAGTACTGTTGTTTTCTGGGCAGTCGAGATTGAAAAGATGTTCAAGCGATTGACGAAGAAGTAATCGCCCGTAATGCTCCTGACGAAGTTGTTGTGATGCGAGATATCATATTGAGGGAATTGAATCATGATACAACATCGCACTATTAATTTTGTTTCAGGCTTTTTATAAAAAGTGGTAATTGACGACACATAAAAAATGGTGTATTTTTCCAGTATGTTTCTATCACAATAAATTATCAGCCACGATAAACAGGTTATATGTGGATAGCCAAATACCAGTTTAGTATCATGGACGGTGATGAATTCGGGGTCAGTTGTGCCTTTAACTAAATAATATCTACTGTTATGCTGTTGTATTAATTGTTGTTAGTGAATGTTTATACATTACACTACAGGATATTATTTACTTAAAATAGAAATGATTAACTATGAATTTATCTAAATTTGAAAAAATTACAGGTATCTGCCTCGCTTCGCTTTTACTTCTGATAACACTCACAAGTACATTTTTCTTCCTTGGAAAACTCAGGGTCAGTGCGATTGAATGGATAGCATTCAACTCCTGCTCGCCGACAAGCTTTTTGTACCTGATATTTTTTATGGTCTTTCTGATATACAAAAAGGGAGCACTCTTAATTAGTACTACACTGCCACTCTATTATCTGGGTACAATGTCGATGTTTGTTCTTCCATGGAGCGGTAATTATGTTGTCGCCCACATTGGGCATATCATAATGACACTCAATATTATCTGGGTATTTTTTGTACTATTGAAACATAAGGCGTACAGAGCTATGGCCCTGGGTCTTCTCACCGGGATGCTTCTTTTTGTGCCCTTTATTGCATATGTCCAGACGTACAGCAAGATTCATGAGGAACAATTTACAAGATTGTTTATGCAGAAGTAACGAATTTACACGATAATGGAAATTAGTATCTGCAATGATACTATCAATCATTTTAACCCGGTCAACTGACCGGGTTTATACTATTTGCAAACAAAATTACTTTACCGACTCACTGGTTGTCGATGGAACCACGCTTGTACCCTGTAAAGAATTCCCACTCACTGATACAACCTGAGTGTTTGAGAAAACACTTGTCGATTCTGTAATCGGTCCTGATTTAGTTCCATTCCCGGCTTCTTTCACATTTTTATCTTTATGCATATTCTTAAGCGACAAAGAGCTCAGATCACCAATGATTGATATACCAAATGAGAAATCCTTACGTTCCTGATCTTCCCGAACATTATTATCTCCTTTTGCATGTATTATACTCGTTGCATATTGAAAGTGTATATTGGGATTTATATGATATTTTTCTGCCCACATTGATGGCGCCTTAAGTTTTTTACTTAATGCCGGATTAAATAAATCAGTGCATCTGACAAGCGCATTCATCGTTTGCTGATAATTGAAGGTAAGAACCCACCCCTTATTTTCTTCAAAGCGATTACCGCTGATATCATCCATAGACCCTTTTACAAGAGCAAAAAAAGGTGTCAGTTGAATCTTGTATCCTTGATGATCAATAAACTCCTGATCAATTACAGAATATTGTTTTTCCTGTGCATAGATAAAACCAAACAGATCAAGAAGATTTAGTTTTAATGATGCCCCATACCATCGATTAAGAGGCAACGGGTCCGCCATTTGCAGTGTATCTGAATGTATATACCTTACAGAATCCTGAGGAAATGACTGCATCATAAAGCCAATTGCCGGCTGAATATCAAACGCATCTGCAATTGTAAACTTTTTTTCAAGTCGGAATCCAAGATCAAACACCTGCCCTTGCGCAATACCATCCTGTGAATTTACATTGAAACCGGGGGCAAGCCGCGACTTAAAGTTCTTTATTGTAAAACCGATAGAAGCGACATCATAGAATCGTAATCCAAGTGCGAAGCTGCGAACGGTCTCACTGCCATATATACTATTTATAAAATTACCTAAAGAGTCAAAATTATCACTATTGCCCATGCTTATATGATTGATATTATAAGATGCCCCAAAATCAATATTTTTCCAAATATCCTGCATAAAAAAAGCATGAATTGTATCGTTATGGTATAAATCTTTTATTTGCATTAATGGCAGAAGATCTTCATGGAAATATGAATATAAATATTGAACAGAAAGATTTTGTCCGATAGCGGGCAGTGATGCCGGATTCCAGAAAACACTGTTTATATTTTCTGCAAGTGAAACTCCAACCTCCCCCATTCCACAGTTTTCTGCCCCATGAGGAAACTCAAGTGTTATAACCGCCGTTTTTCCAACTGCAAATGCTGTTGTTGATGATCCTACAATCATTGCAAATACACAAAGAGCCCGTAAAAACATTCTTATAATCCTTTTTATAGTCAAAAAAATTTAATAGCTATTTACGAAATCACACTGTTTATTAGCCACGTACTACAGGACGATATCAATATTACTTTTTAAAAACATGCTGCGCAATCTTATGACCATTCAAGTGTAACCTGAGTATATATACACCTGATTTGATACCGACAAGGTTTATTTTTTTCGTGGTACTACCGGTATGTTCACAAATAGTACGTACCTCAGCAATCCTTTTTCCTGTCAAATTTACAACACTCATACCAATATTATCACCCTGCTTAGCATCATAAGTTACTCTGATTTTTTCAGCCTCCAGTACCAGGTTCAACCTGCATTGTTGTTCCGGAGCTGGTAATTCATTGACAGAAACAGAACCACCACAGTCCAACGGGCTTGTGAGAGTGGGTCCGGCTTCTTTTGTTACCAGACTTTTCACTTCAGAATTATTATACTTTTTATACTGGTACGGGGGCACAAACGCTGTTGTATATCCATCAGTTTTTGTACCCCCTTTATTACAATCGATGGTAAAAACACCAGACTGACCACCAGTACTGATTAACCCTGTCGGATTAGTCACATTGCTTTCAAAATAGCAACCTTCAACACGAACATTGGACATTTTTCCGGCAAATGCACCATCCCCTACTTTATTATAGTAGCTGTTAAGCACATGTATTTTTCCATACCGTGTGCGGGGACAGCGGGAATTGACATTTTCCCACCAGCAATATGCATAGGTAACATTGAGTTTTCCGTGACTCACTGATTCATCATCACTTGACCCAATAAGATTAGACAGATTATGTTCTCCGCCAGTTACATAAGTAAATTTACACCATGATACTGTTACATTATCAGATCCCTTGACAACATCAAAATTACCATCCTCACCTTCCATTACCGTACAGTGGTCAAACCATATTCTTTTTGATCCCTGAATATTAACCGCATCCCAGTTCTGTTCCGAGTTTGAATTTCCCGGACCTCTGATAATAAGGTTTTTAACAACGATATTGCTGTCACTATTTATTTGAAAAGAGCATTTCACGGTGATCCCGGCTTTTGCGCCGATAATGGTTTTATTTGATTTGAAGTTCAAGACATCACCACTTGTCCCCTTGTAACCACTTCCAACATCATTCATTACATGAATAACTTTTGGATCTGATGACTCCACTGCTGATTTTAGCGCAGCGAATGTTGTAACCTGAATAGCAGCAACAGTTCCGCCACCAGTGACTGCACCCTTTTCCGTTTGCCCATCATAATTAGCCCATCCGAATGATTCACACACGCTCTGTGCCTGAATGTCTGACAGTGTGCAAAGTACTGCAACCACGACAATTCCAGCCCAAATACAGTTACGGCACACCAATCGTTTATGTGTCATTTTTTAGTCTCCATGATGCTTATTTATTAGAAAATTACAGATAAAACGCTTTTGTAATACAAGAATTTTAAACTCAGATTATTATCGTATCCATCAATAATTATTATAACAATATACTGCAGATTTCAATATACTGCAGTATTTAAGACACGTTGCCGGAATTATTTTCCATTTATGACACATTTAGAATTTATTACAGATAGTGATATTTACGAGACTGTTATTCTTGACAGAATTCCAAAATCGAAAACCTTTCTATGGATTGCAACCGCAGATCTTAAAGACCTCTATGTAAAAAAAGGCCGAAAGATGGTACCTTTTCTTGAGATTCTTGCAACCCTTGTAAACAAAGGCGTTTCGATACGACTACTTCATGCAAAAGAACCCGGCGAGGCATTTCAGAAAGATTTTGACAAATACCCGGTACTTCTTGACGGTATGGAGAGAGTATGCTGTCCAAGGGTTCATTTTAAATCGGTCATTATTGACAACAGGTTTGCGTACAGCGGTAGTGCAAATCTTACCGGTGCTGGCATGGGTGCAAAAAGTAAAAAACGACGTAACTTCGAATCTGGTTTTATCACCACAGATTCATCTCTTGTGGAAAAGATTATGGAGCAGTTTGACAAGATCTGGATAGGTGCCCAATGTCCTGATTGTGATCGAAAGAAATACTGTACAGATCATACATTGCTTATTGACGGGTAATGCATACCCTGCGTAGGGGACCACCCGCTACCGGTTAATAAATAAAAAAGGCTGGATAAATCCAGCCTTTTCTATTTATTAACTCATTTAATAATTCTGATTATGCATTGCCTGCGCTGCCAAGAACATTTTGGTTCTTGTCGATGATCATCTTTTCGAGCTCATCACGTGCTGGTCCGAGGAATTTTCTTGGATCGAATTCCTGTGGAGTCTCTGCGAAAACTTTTCTAACCATAGCAGTCATTACAAGACGACCATCAGAGTCGATGTTGATCTTGCATACTGCTGATGATGCTGCTCTGCGAAGTTCGCTTGCAGGGATACCAACAGCTGCATCAAGTTTTCCACCGAACTTGTTGATCATTGCAACATACTGTGGAAGTACAGAGCTTGCACCGTGAAGAACGATCGGGAAGCCTGGAATTCTCTTTTCAATCTCTTCAAGAATGTCGAAACGAAGTGGTGGAGGAACAAGAATACCATCAGCACCTTTTGTGCACTGCTCTGGTTTAAACTTGTAAGCACCATGTGATGTTCCAATAGAGATTGCAAGTGAATCAACGCCTGTTTTCTTTACGAAGTCTTCAACCTGTTCCGGCTGAGTGTAAATTGACTTAGCTGCAACAACATCATCTTCGATGCCACTGAGAACGCCAAGTTCACCCTCAACAGTAACATCGTGCTTATGAGCGTATTCAACAACTTTTGATGTAATCTCGATATTTTTCTCATAATCGTGATGTGAACCATCAATCATGACCGATGAGAAACCGCTGTCGATGCATGATACACACTGTTCGTAGGTATCACCATGATCAAGATGTAAAGCAACCGGGAAATTATATCCCATATCTTTTGCCATAGCAATTGCACCCTGTCCCATGTATCTGAGCAGTGTTGCGTTTGCATATTTTCTTGCACCGGCAGAAACCTGAAGAATAACCGGGGATTTTGATTTGCCACAAGCATTCATGATTGCCTGAAGCTGTTCCATATTATTGAAGTTGTATGCAGGAATTGCATACTTACCTGCGAATGCTTTTTTGAACATATCGCGGGTATTAACAAAGCCAAGATCTTTATAACTTATAGCCATTGATAAGTCCTTTCAAAAAACGACAAAAAAAAAGCTGAGTTTTCACCCAGCTTAAAATTTTCTTAACTTAAGCCTGAGGAGCAGCGTCTGAAGCCTTCGTCTTTTTCTTATTCTTTCTTACTGCGGCAACAGCACCTTTTCTCCCGACCAGTTCGATAATTGACATTGGTGCATTATCACCTTTTCTGTTATCAATACGAATGATACGGGTATATCCACCTTCACGGTCTTTAAAACTCGGCGCGATATCATCAAACAATTTTTTAAGGATTGTTTTATTATTGATTCGGCGAGCTGCAAGCCTGATATGATGAAGATCTGCTTTTTTACCATAGGAAATAAGACGTTCAACTACACAGCGAACCTCTTTTGCCTTCATAAGAGTCGTAGTTACTCTTTCATGATCAAGAATAGATACTGCAAGATTTGACAACATTGCACGACGATGACTTGCTGTTCTGTTCAGCTTACGTCCGGATACCAGATGGCGCATTGTTCTTACCTTCTCTTAAAACTGAATACTTTTGTTACTATTCAACGACCGGAGACTTAATCGAGCACCGGTCCAACAATTTTGTCCACATCCATACCGAATGTAAGACCAAGATTTGCTAAAACCTGATTGAGTTCAATAAGAGACTTTCTTCCGAAATTCTTGTATTTGAGCATATCAGATTCCTGATTTCTGACCAGATCTGCGAGGGTATGAATATTCGCAGCACGCAAACAGTTATTCGAACGGACAGATAATTCAAGTTCATCAACACGCATTTTAAGCAGCTGACGAAGTTTTTCTGTCTTTTCGTCTCTAATTGTTTCCTGAACCGGTTCAAACTCACCTTCGAAATTGATGAACACTTGAAGATGATCATAGAGTAATTTTGATGCATACCCGATAGCATCCTCAACGCTGAGTGATCCATCAGTCCATATATCAAAAATAATCTTATCAAGATCCGTACGTTGACCAACACGTGTGTTTTCAACGATATAATTTACTTTTACAACTGGTGAAAATAGAGCATCAATAGGAATTGTCCCGATTGGATCATCTTCTCTTCTGTTGTTTTCAGCAGAAACATATCCACGACCATCCGATACTTTCATCTCAATCTTTAGTTTTGCATCAGAATTGATAGTCGCAATGTGCAGATCCGGATTAAGGATCTGAACATCAGGATTTTTCTCAATATCTGATGCCTTTACCTCACCATCACCACTCACCTCAAGCCTAAGCGTGGCATCATGATCTGCCAAAAGCTTAAGTCTGAGCTGTTTAATATTCAGGATGATATCACTAACATCCTCGGTAACACCATCAATTGTCGAATATTCATGAACTGCATTGTCGATTCGAATTGATGTTACAGCAGCACCCTGCAGCGACGACATGAGAATTCTTCTAATAGAGTTCCCAATAGTATGACCCCAACCTCTTTCGAGTGGCTCAACTGTAACTTTGCCGTAATTCGGGATATTTTCTGGATTCTCGATCTGGATGCCCTTAGGCATCATCAAGCTTTTCCATTTCATTTTGGTATAATTCTCCCTTTTATCTGGAGTACAGTTCGACTACAAGTTGTTCCTGAACATTCGTTGGAATAGCAGCACGTTCCGGAACTCGAATAATTGATCCTTCAAGCTTTACTTTATCAACACTGAGCCACTCAGGAATATCTCTGACATTCTTAAGAGCACTGTGAATTAGTTCAAGATTTTTGCTTTTTTCTTTTACAGCAATAACATCACCAGCTTTTACAAGATAGGATGGGACATTCACTTTTTTCCCATTTATTCTGAAATGGTTATGAAGTACCAACTGGCGAGCACTTGATCTTGAGGGTGCAAATCCGAGACGATAAATAATATTATCGAAACGTAACTCAAGAATTTGAAGCAGTTTCTCACCGGTAACCTCTGATGATTTCGCTGCTGCACCAAAGTACAATGCAAACTGTTTTTCAAGAACACCGTAAATACGACGAATCTTCTGCTTTTCTCTAAGCTGTGTGTTATACTCGGTGGATGATCTTCTTCTCTTGGAAACTCTCATGCCAGGAGGAAAAGGTCTGCGTTCTAAAGCACAGTTTTCCGACTTGCAACGTTCTCCTTTAAGCATCAGTTTTACACCTTCCCTACGGCATTGTCTGCAACGCGGGCCATGATAAACTGCCATGTCGATTCTCCTCTATATTTCAGACTTAAACAATAATTCTCAAATCAATAAAATTGAGAAAACCAATTACACTCTTCTTCTCTTTGGTGGACGGCATCCGTTGTGAGGAACTGCAGTAAAATCTTTAATTGCAGTTACCCTGATACCGGCTGCAGCAAGTGCTCTGATAGCACTTTCACGACCGTTTCCTGCACCCTTAAGATGAACTTCAACTTTGCGAACACCAGCATCAAAGGCAGCCTTACCAACTACTTCGGCTGCAATGCCTGCAGCATAAGGAGTGCTTTTTCTTGATCCTTTAAAACCAGACTTTCCAGGTGTATTCCATGCAACAACATTACCACGATTGTCAGTCACGTTAATGAGCGTGTTATTAAACGTTGCCCGTACGTGTGCCACACCTTCAGCAGAAGCTTTTTTCTTTACTTTTTTGGTACTAGTAGTAGCCTCTTTATTCATTTCTTAAAACCTCTCCTATAAGCGATTATTTACCTGGAGCCTTTTTCTTACCGGCGATTGTTCTGCGTGGACCCTTACGTGTTCTTGAATTAGTACGTGTACGCTGACCTCTGCATGGCAGACCTCTACGATGACGTAGTCCACGAAAACATCCGACATCCATAAGACGTTTAATATTCATCCTGACAGTTGTACGTAAGTTACCTTCTGTCTGATACTCCGTATCAATAATTTTTCTGACTTTATCAAGTTCATCTTCAGAAAGATCTTTGACCTTCTTATTGACATCGATTCCAGCTTTCGCAAGAATCTTCTGAGCAGAAGTTCTACCAATACCGTAGATATAAGTGAGCGCAATTTCGCTTCTCTTATTATTTGGAATATCTACACCTGCAACACGAGCCACGTTAGGACCCCCTTATAATTTATCGAAAACTTGTTATAAATTACTGTTATTATCCCTGACGCTGTTTGTGCTTTGGACTTTTGTCGCAAATAACACGAACAATACCTTTTCTTTTTATAACTTTACACTCTTTACACATTCTTTTTACAGAAGCACGGACTTTCAAAGTAACACCCCTTTTATTTATATCTGTAGGTAATTCTTCCTCTTGTCAGATCATACGGTGAAAGCTCAACAAGTACTTTATCACCCGGAAGTATCCTGATATAGTTCATTCTCATTTTACCTGAAATATGAGCAAGGATCTCATGTTTATTCTCAAGCATCACCTTGAATGAAGCATTTGGTAAATTTTCTGTAACAGTTCCCTCGACCTGAATAGAATCGTTTTTCGCCATATTTTTCTAAACAACGATAGAAGATTAGTATCTTCTACCCTTGAGTTTTCCCTTCTTCAAGAAACCTTCGTAATTCCTCATCTGAAGATGAGATTCAAGCTGCTGAAGTGTATCAAGCGCTACTCCAACACAGATTAGAACACTTGTACCACCGAAGTAGAAGTTGACATTCATCTTGCTCATTACGAGGAATGGAACAACTGCAACGAATGCAAGAAAAATCGATCCAGGCAGCGTTATTCTTGAAAGTACATTATCAAGAAATTCGGCAGTCTTCTTTCCGGGACGAATCCCTGGTATGAAACCACCTGACCTTTTAAGATTATCTGCAATATCGAGCGGGTTAAAAATAATCGCTGTATAGAAATAAGTAAAGAAAATAATGAGCAACCCAGTTAAAATATTGTATAAATATCCCGTTGGTGAGAATAGAAGACCCAGTGATTCCATCAATTCAGACTGAGGAAAGAAACTCTGAATCATACTTGGAAAAGTCATAATTGATGATGCAAAGATAATTGGTATCACACCAGCCATGCTTAAGCGTAGTGGTAGAACCGTATTTTGCCCTGCATACATCTTCTGTCCTACGACCTTTTTTGGAGTCTGGATAGGGATCTTACGCATAGCCTGTGTCATCATAACAACAAAAGCAGTCACCGCGATGACTATCGCAAGAATCAATATCTCCATCATCGGATTTCTGTTACCGGAAAGAATCAACTGTGTTTCACCTATCACTGCCTGTGGAAGCCGGGCAATAATACCAA
Organism: uncultured Fibrobacter sp.; assembly: GCA_964390065.1. Lineage (GTDB taxonomy): Bacteria > Fibrobacterota > Chitinivibrionia > Chitinivibrionales > Chitinispirillaceae > JAAZBG01. The sequence goes on from CAYMGX010000008.1 coordinate 41,123, forward strand.
TAAAAATTATCAACGAAATACCATTTCCAATACCACGACTTGTTATTTGTTCTCCAAGCCACATGATCAGGATTGTTCCAGTAGTCAAGCTCACCATTGTTAATAAAGTAAACTTTATACCGAGCATGCTCTGATGCACTGCATGCAATCCGGTCTCCTGCGAAACAATACTCTGTAAAAAGATACTTATACCTATAGCCTGAACCAGTGATAGAAGTACCGTCCCGTATCGTGTGTACTGCGTAATTTTCTTTTTTCCCTCTCCACCCTCACGCTGGAGTTTATGGAAATAGGGAAATACAGTTCCAAGCAACTGTATGATAATCGACGCACTGATGTAAGGCATAATACCAAGAGCAAAAACAGACACTCTTGTAAATGCACCTCCAACAAACATATCATACAATCCAAAAAGTGAATTTCCTGAATTTTTAAAAAACTCACTTAAAACCGAAGTGTCAATACCCGGTGTTGGAACGTGACCACCAATTCTGTAAATCGCTATGATACCAAGTGTAAATAGAACTCTTTTACGGAGTTCCGGTATCTTGAAGATATTCTTGAATGATTCAAGCACAGTCGATTACCTCGGTTTTCCCTTTTGCTTTTTCAATTTTTTCTTTTGCCGATTTTGAGAATGCGTGTACTTTGACAGTAAGGGTTTTTGTCAATTCACCATTGCCGAGAACTTTTACTGGTAAACCGGCATCGTTTATGATTCCATTTTCGTAAAGAAATTCAATATCGACATCTTTGCCGTTATCAATCTTTTCCAAATCAGAAACGTTAACAATCTGAAAAACTGTTTTGAAAGGGCTGATAAAACCTCTTTTTGGAATTCTTCTTGTCAGAGGAGTCTGTCCACCTTCAAAATAGAACTTCGTTGATGACCCGCTTCTTGCTTTGTGACCATTGTTACCTTTGCCAGCGGTACTTCCGTTACCGCTACCGGTACCACGACCAATTCTTTTTTTTGTTTTCTTTGAACCGGCATTCGGTCGCAATTCATTTAATTTAAGCATTTTATTCTCCATCAACCGTTTCAACTTTGACGATGTGCCTAATGGAATCTACCATACCGCGAATCACGGCTGTATCATCCTGCACAACACTACTACGAATCTTTTTCAAACCAAGAGCAGCAACAGTTCTCTTGTGTGCCACCAGTGTTCCGATAACACTTCTAACCAGAGTAATTTTTAGTTTTTTAGCCATTTTTCAGAATACCCTTCTTATGCACTTGCTTTAACAGGGATTTGACGCAATGTGCGAATCTGCTCTCTAGTTTTAAGATTTAGCAGACCATCCATAGTCGCCTTGACAACATTGTGCGCATTGGTGGTTCCCAGACACTTTGTCAGGATATTTTTAACTCCTGCAAGTTCGAGGACTGCACGGGCAGCACCACCTGCAATAACTCCTGTACCAGGTGCAGCAGGCTTAAGAATAATTCTACCGGCACCAAAGTGACCGATAATTTCATGTGGGATTGTTCCATCAACAACACTTACGGAGAATACATTCTTCTTTGCATTCTCAACAGCTTTACGTATTGCTTCAGTCACATCGTTTGCCTTACCCATACCAAGACCGACTCTACCATTACTGTCACCGACAGCAACAAGAGCGTTGAAACCGAATCTACGTCCACCTTTTACTACTTTTGCACAACGACTAACAGCAACCAGTCTGTCAGTTAACTGGCCATCACCATTTGTTGTTACTATTTCTTCGTTACTCAACCTTTAGACCCCTTTCCATCGTCTCTTAGAAGACAAGCCCTTTTGCACGGGCTGCCTCTGCCAAAGCCTTTACACGGCCATGGAAAAGATACCCTTTTCTATCAAAGACTATATTGGTTACACCTTTTTCTTTTGCCTTTTCAGCAAGCGCTTCACCAACAAGTGTAGCGACTGCTGATTTGTTACCTTCTGCTTTTGCAGCGAAATCTTTTCCTGCACTTCCAACCTGAACAAGTGTTACCCCGTTTAAGTCATCAACAAGTTGTGCATAAATATGATTAAGGCTTCTTCTAACGCACAATCTCGGACGCTCAGGGGTACCGCTAATTTTTTCTCTTACGCGACTTGCTCTGCGTGTACGCTCGAGTAGTCTTCTTTTTGCTTTATCCATTGCTATCTCCAATAAGTCTTATTTACCAGCTGCTTTTCCTTCTTTACGTCTGATCTGCTCACCAGCATATCGGATACCTTTACCTTTATAAGGTTCAGGAGGACGGATTCTTCTAATATCAGCAGCAATCTGACCAACAGCCTGCTTATCAATACCATCGATGATAACTTTAGTCTGGTTCTCAACAGTAAAAGTAATACCAGCAGGAACCTTAACAAATTTCGGGCTTGAAAAACCAACAATAACGTTGAGATCTTTACCCTTCATTTCAGCTTTGTATCCAACACCCTGGATCTCAAGCTCTTTACGGTATCCTTTAGAAACACCAACAACCATATTATCAATCAGAACTCTGTATAAACCCCAGAGAGCTTTAACATTTTCGCTTTCGATAGCAGGGCCAACAACAATCTCATTGCCATCAAGTTTAACAGAGAGATCTACAGGAACATCAGCTTTAAGCGTTCCCTTTGCTCCCTTTACTTCAACCTTCTGTCCATTTATAGTAACCTGGACCCCCGAAGGAACTTGTACCGGTATTTTACCAATGCGAGACAAGATATACTCCTTTATAATTTACTGCGATAGTTCTGTGTTAACGGCATTATAAAAGCCGAAACTTACCAGATCAGGCCGATAACCTCACCACCGACATTCATTTTGCGGCAGTCACGATCATTCATAACACCCTTCGATGTAGAAACAATCGCCATACCCATACCATTGAGAACTTTTGGAACAACGGCAGATTTGGAATACTGCTTACGTCCCGGAGTGGAAACTCTCTTAATCCCCTGAATGGCATTTACCTGACTTTCATCATACTTAAGGAGAATTTTGATAACGCCCTGCTTACTATCACTAACGTAAGCGTATTTTGCGATAAAATGATTTTCAAAAAGAAGACGAGCGATCTCTTTTTTCAGGTTTGACGCAGGAATTTCAACCACACGTTTTTTAGCCTGAACCGCATTACGAATTCTGTTGAACATATCTGCAATCTGATCAGTCAACATCCTATGACCCTTTCTTATCGAGACTACCAGGAAGCTTTCACAACACCAGGAATTTCACCCTTAAGTGCCATTTCTCTAAAACATATTCTGCAAAGACCAAAATCTCTCAAAAATGCTCTCGGACGTCCGCATCTTCTACACCGAGTATATTTCTGAGTACTGAACTTTGGTTTTTTTTGACATTTCTCAATTAATGCTTTACGTGCCACTTCAATTTCTCCTGTGTTTATTTGCGAAACGGCATTCCCATTTCTTCAAGAAGCGCTAAGCCTTCTTCATTATTTTCTGCTGTTGTACAGATGCTGATGTCCATACCTGTAATTTTAGAGACTTTATCTCTGTCAATTTCAAGGAACACAATCTGCTCTTTAACACCCATAGTGTAATTACCCTGTCCATCAAAAGCCTTGCGTGGAAGACCTCTAAAATCTCTTATACGAGGAATAGTGATAGCAACAAGTCTATCAAAAAACTCCCACATACGTTTATTGCGTAGGGTTACCTTACAACCGATTGCCATATTTTCACGGAGTTTAAAGTTGGAAATCGCTTTTTTTGCGCGAGTAACAACCGGTTTTTGTCCGGATATATCTCTGAGACATGCAACTGCTTCATCCACAGCTTTTGAATCCTGTGTTGCACTTCCAACACCCATGTTGATAACGATTTTATCAAGCTTCGGAACCCGCATTGCGTTAGTATAACCGAATCTTTTCATCAGACCAGGCACAGCTTCCTTGCGGTACTTCTCCAACATGCGTGGATTCTTGTTTTCTCCTGTACTCACTCTATCGACTCCTTAGCCTTTTTTGAAAATCTTACTCTCTTACCATCTGTAAGGATCTTAACACCCAGACGTGTCGGTTTGCCGGTTTTCGGACAAACGAGCATCAGATTAGAAAGGTTAACCGATGCTTCTTTTTGCATAATACCACCCTGCTGATTTTTCTGGGATGGCTTTGTATGCCTTTTAACAACATTAATGCCCTCGACCACAGCCTTGTTTTTCTCAGGAATTACTCTGAGAATTTTACCGGTTTTGCCCTTATCATCACCGGAGATAACCTGCACAGTGTCGTTCTTACGTAAACGTAAAGCCATTACTCTCTCCTTAATTCTTTAGAGTACTTCAGGTGCCAGGGAAACAATTCGCATGAATTTCTTCTCGCGAAGCTCACGGGCTACTGGTCCAAAAATACGTGTACCCTTCGGTTCACCCTGATCATTGATGATAACAGCAGCATTATCACTGAAACGAATGTATGTACCATCTTTACGACCAAATTCCTTAGCCGTACGAACGATAACAGCTTTCGCTACTGCACCCTTTTTAACAGCTCCATTAGGGAGAGCATCCTTAACTGCTACGACAATAATGTCACCGATTGAAGCATATCTTCTGCGTGTTCCACCAAGAACGCGGATACACTGAACCTTTTTTGCTCCTGAATTATCAGCTACATTAAGTTTTGATTCAACCTGGATCATTTCTTCCTCAACTTACTATTAAGCAATATTAAGTACTTATTATTATTTTGCTTTTTCAATTATTTCGCCAACACGCCATCTTTTTGTCTTTGATAAAGGACGCGTTTCGAAAATTTTTACCTTATCGCCAATGTTACATTCATTCTTTTCATCATGAGCAACATAACGAACACTTTTAGTTACCGTTCTGCTATAAGTAGCGTGCATAAAGCTACGCTCAACTTTAACAACAACACTCTTATCCATTTTGTCGCTTACGACTAATCCGATACGCTCTTTGCGTTCATTTCTTTCAGTCATGCCATTCCTCAATTTTTCAAACAGGAAACTATCTGCTTATTTACTTAGCAGCTGCTTTTTCTTTCAGGATAGTATTGATTCTCGCGATGTCTCTGCGGATAAATCTTAACTGCAGAGGATTTGCAAGCTGACCCATCTTAGCCTGGAAACGAAGATTGAAAAGCTCTTCTTCGTATTGATCAATCTTTTTTGTCATCTCTTCTGTGGAGAGCTCACGTATTTCTTTTGCTTTCATGACTTTAAACCTTATCTCTCAATTTCCAAGAAACGTGTCTGTATTGGAAGTTTCTGTGCTGCGAGACGAAGTGCCTCTTTTGCAATCTCTTCCTTAACACCTGACATTTCGAACATAATTGTTCCTGGTCTTACGACTGCAAGCCAGCCTTCAGGAGATCCTTTTCCTCCGCCCATACGGGATTCGGCAGGATGCTTTGTGAAAGGTTTATCCGGGAAAATTCTTATCCAGATTTTTCCACCTCTTTTAATAAAACGTGTCATTGCTATACGGGCAGCCTCAATCTGACGATTATCGATCCAACCCGGTTGCAGTGACTGCAAACCATATTCACCGAAAGAGATTTCATTACAGCGTGTAGCCAGACCGCGCATGCGACCACGCTGACATTTTCTCCATTTTACTTTCTTTGGTGACAGCATCTGTAATTTCCTCCCTATGCATTCACAGCTTCGGCAGCTTTAGCAGCCTGCTTTTCAGCACGATTAATCACTTCGCCTTTACAGATCCACACCTTTACACCGATACATCCGTAGGTTGTATGTGCAGTTGATGTTGAATAGTCTATATCAGCCCTTAAAGTATGGAGCGGAGTACGCCCCTCTTTGTATGTTTCTGTTCTTGCAATTTCAGCACCATTGAGTCGACCGCTGATCTGAATTTTGATACCTTCGGCACCCATTCTGATCGCAGTAGAGATTGCTTTTTTGATTGCTTTCTTGTATGACACACGTTTCTCGACCTGTCGAGCAATATTGTCTGCTACAAGCTGCGAATCCATTTCAGGTTTTTTGACTTCCTTAATATTGATCTGAATCTCTTTTTGCGTAAGATGCTGCAACTCACCCTTGAGTCTTTCTACTTCTTCACCCTTCTTACCGATAACGATACCGGGACGTGAAGTATTGATCCCAACAGTTACTCTTTTTGCAGTTCTTTCAATAATAAGTGCTGAGATACCACCGTGCTCAAGTCTTTTCTTTAAATATTTCCTGATGACAATGTCTTCATACAGGTAATCTGGAAAGCGCCCTTCAGCGTACCAGTTCGAAAACCAGGAACGGGTAATACCCAATCTCAAACCTACTGGATTCGTTTTCTGACCCACAACTCTCTCCTGTTAATTAGCTACCGTGACTGTAATATGACACATGCGTTTTAAAATTCCAGACGCACTGCCTTTAGCACGTGGTCTAAACCTTTTCATTACCGGACCTTCATTTACACGAATCTCTTTTACACGCAGCTCATCAACTTCGATAGTTGCCTCTGTATGCTTGCTCTGAAGATTCGCTACTGCTGATTTAAGCAGTTTAGCAAAATCGATCGCGATCTTTTTATTTACACTGAATTCGAGAAGACATAACGCTTCTCCCACATTTTTTCCCCGGACAACATCAGCTACCAGACACGCTTTTCTGGAGGTGGACCGAAGATTTTTAATTGTTGCTGTAGATTCCACTTTGTTCCTCCCAGGTCCTTACTTCTTTACCGCAGCTGTTTTTGCACCCGCATGATGGTGCGAATTCTCCAAGCTTGTGTCCGACCATATTTTCAGAAACATAAACAGGAATAAATGCCTTTCCGTTATGAACTGCAAATGTATGTCCTACAAACTCAGGAAGGATAGTTGATCTTCTTGACCATGTCTTGATCACCTTTTTCTGACCGCTTTTTGTGCAGTCTTCCACCTTCTTGGATACATGCTCGTCAACGAACGGACCCTTTTTTATTGAACGTGCCATAGTATATATACCTCTTCTTGTTTACTTCGAACGACGGCGTACGATAAATTTACCAGAAGGCTTTTTGCGATTTCTGGTCTTGAGACCCTTGGCTTTCTGACCCCAGGGTGATACCGGATGTCCACCACCAGCAGATTTTCCCTCTCCTCCACCCATCGGATGGTCAATCGGGTTCATCGCAACACCGCGAACAGTCGGCCTGATTCCCATATGTCTTTTACGACCTGCAGAACCAATAACCATATTCATATGTTCATGATTACTTACCTGACCAATTGTCGCATAAAGACTATCGCGTACAATACGAATTTCCGATGACGGAAACTTGAGCTGAACAATTCCATTCTCTTTTGCAATAATCTCAGCATATGCTCCGGCACTACGGGCGATCTGTCCACCCTTCTTGTCTCTGAGTTCAATATTGTGAACCTGTGAGCCAAGTGGAATGCTTTTAAGCGGCATACAGTTTCCTTCAGCGATTTCAACATTCTCACCGCTAAGGAGCTTTTGTCCGACTTTCATATTGACACTTGCGAGATGATATCTTCTTTCACCATCAATGTATCTGACAAGTGCAATAAAACAGGTTCTGTTCGGATCGTATTCGATCGTTTCAATAGTTCCCGGAATGTCAAATTTATTTCTCTTAAAGTCAACAATACGGTAAAACTTTTTGTGTGCACCACCGCGATGACGAACAGTTATTACTCCACGATTATTACGACCGTTGATCTTCGCCTTGATCTCAGTAAGAGGCTTATAAGGCTTATCAGTAGTTATCTGCTCGAACATATTCGTTGTTTTATAACGATTTGTCGGCGTAGTCGGTCTATACGATTTCATTGGCATAACGTTGCTCCAATTCCTCTTGATTATTTCTACCGGTTATTAGACTTCACCGAACTTAGAAATAGTCTGGCCATCCTGTATTCTGATAATTGCTTTTTTCCAGTCTGAGCGATATCCTACGTTACGTCCCATTCTTTTCTTTTTACCCTTTACAAGGATAGTATTGACAGAAAGAACTGTAACTGCAAAAAGCTTTTCTACGGCTTCTTTAATCTCAGGCTTTGTCGCAGTACGGGTAACTTCGAACACATACTTGTTCTGTGTTTCACGCATGCTTGAATTTTTCTCGGTAATAGAGGGGTATCTGATAATAGAATGAAATTTACTCACAGTGCCACCGCCTCTTTAACTTTGTCAATAAGTTTTTCGTCACCGAAGATAATATTTTCGTTACTCAGAATATCAAGGGCATTGATTTCGCATACACGAATAACATCAAGATCTCTGATATTTCTGCCTGACAAATAGATTGAATTGTCAGAATTTACGTTGTCGAGAATCAGAAGGTTTCTTTTGCCGGACACCTTTAATGCTTCGAGCATCGCCAATATAACTTTTGTTTTCGGTGTTTCGCAAGAAATACTTTCAACAACCATCACTTTTTCATCTTTTGCACGTGATGACAACGCAGATGCCAGCGCACCCTTCTTCATTTTCTGAGGAATTGTTGAATAGTAATCACGAGGATCGGGTCCATGTGCCTTACCACCACGTACCCAGATAGGCGATGTATTGGAACCTGCACGTGCACGTCCTGTACCCTTCTGTCTCCATGGCTTTCTTCCACCACCACTCACTTCAGAACGACCTTTGGTCTTCGAAGTACCCTGGCGCATGTTCGCCTGTAACATTGTGATCACCTGATGCATCAGATGATCATTCACCTCTGCACCAAACACAGAATCAGGGAGATCGTAATCTCCTTTAACTGACCCGTTCTGCTGATATAATTTAGCCTTCATTGTAGTGTTCATCCTGGTAGAAACGTACTACTTACTTTGTTTTCTTAATATACAAATAACCTTTATTACGGCCCGGAACTGCTCCCTTTACGAAAAGCAAACCGGCTTCTTTGTCAAGACCGACAACTTCAAGATTACGAACAGTTACCTGTTCGTCACCCATGTGCCCTGACATTCTCAAACCTGGCATAACACGTGCAGGGTATGAATTCGCACCTGATGATCCACGTTCACGATAGTTTGTATTACCGTGAGTCTTACGACCAGTTTTGAAACTGTACTTTTTTACAGTACCTGCATGACCACGTCCTTTTGAGATTCCAACAACATTGACAAACTTCACATCGTCAAGAATCTCAAGACCAACGCGATCTCCAGACTTCAACTGCTCATCTTTATTGTCAAGTTCAAATTCCTTTACAATATATGTAGGAACAGATGAATTTTTTTTGCAATGTCCGGCAACTGCCTTTGTAACCTTTTTTTCAGCAACGTCATCAAAACCGAGCTGAACTGCAGCATATCCATCTTTATCCTCAGTTTTTACCTGATGAATGATGTTATTAGCTGCCTGAATGACAGTAACTGCCACGGATTTACCGCTGTCACTGAACATCCTTGTCATTCCAACTTTTTTACCTATCAAGCCCTGCATATCGTACCCGTTCTTTCAGTATGCTGGTAGTTCCAAAAAATAATTATCAAACCTTAATCTCCACATCAACGCCAGCCGGCAAATCCAGCTTCATCAGGGAATCAACCGTCTGAGGAGTCGATTCGAGGATGTCAATGAGACGCTTGTGTACTCTTGTCTCAAACTGCTCACGGGACTTCTTGTTTACGTGTGGTGAACGAAGAACCGTGTAAATTGTTTTTTCGGTCGGCAATGGTATCGGACCAGAGATCCTTGCACCAGTACCCTTAGCTGTACGGACGATATCCGAAGCCGACTTATCAAGAATGTTGTGGTCAAAAGACTTCAACCTGATTCTAATTCTTTCACTTGGCATGAAAAAATGCTCCTTTTTATCTACTACTTAACGTTCTATTCACATTCTTCCGATTCGACGCAGGATATCATCCTGTACCGTTTTGGTAGTAACTTCATAGCGGTCAAGCTGCATCGTGTATACAGCCCGCCCCTGAGTCAGGGATCGTAATGCAGTTGCGTATCCAAACATCTCTGACAATGGTGCCTCAGCATCAATTACCTGAACCTCTTTTCGTGCTGCTATTCCAAGCACCTTGCCCCTTCGGCTGTTCAGCTCATTAATGACCGACCCCATGTATTCCGGAGGTACTACTACCTCTATTTTCATCAGTGGTTCTAAAATCGAAGGATTTGCCTTTAGACACGCCTGCTTAAATGCCATAGTTGCAGCAATTTTAAATCCCATTTCAGAAGAATCCTCTTCCCGAAATGAGGCGTCTTTTAAAGTAACAAGAATTCCTGCCAGTGGATATCCAGATAGTTGTCCCCCACTTGAGGATTCAACTATACCATATTTCACAGCATCAATAAATTCTGCTGGAAACTCAGGATTTTTAATGGTATGCTTAAAATCAATTCCTATAGATGCTTCAACGGGTTCAAGTTTCAATGAAACCCGTGCATACTGGCTCTTTCCACCAATAAGCTGTGACAGTTCATAATCATCACTAATGCATTTAGTAACTGTCTCTTTATATGAAACCTGGGGTTTACCAACGTGTACCCCAACATTAAATTCTCTTATCAATCGATCAATCAATATTTCCAGATGAAGCTCCCCCATCCCATAGAGCAACCGCTGACCTGTTTCACTATTGATGCTCACTCTACATGTCGGATCTTCATCCGATAAACTTTTTAACGCTGTAACAAGTTTTTCCTCATCTGCAGTACTCTTCGGTTCTATCGCCCGTTCAAGTACCGGTTCAGGAAAAACCATTTTTTCAAAAACTATCGGAAATGCAGGATCGCAAATCGTATCTCCGGTCGTTGTATCCTTTAAGCCGACAATAGCTAAAATATCTCCAACCTGTAAAAATTGTTCAGCATGCCTTTTACTAGAATGCATTCTGAAAATTCTGGTAACTTTTTCTTTAGCCTTTGTGCGAGGGTTGTAATATACATCTTTAAAACCTGCTTTACCAGAATAAACTCGCGCATAGGCAAGTCTTCCAATATGAGGATCTGATGCAATCTTAAAAACCAACGCTGAAAACGGCTGTTTTTCTTCAGGGCGACGTTCTTTTTCCTCTCCTGATACAGGATCTGTACCATGAACAACACCTCTATCCTGAGGTGAAGGCAGAAAGTCAACCACTGCATTCATCAACTGCTGTATACCTTTATTCTTAAAGGCTGATCCACAAAGTACAGGAACTATTTGATTAGCAAGTACTCCGTTTCTTACAGCTCTATTAATATCATCAACACCAATCCCTTTATCTTCAATTGCTAACTGCATAAGCTCGTCGCTATAATCAAGAATCTGCTCAATCATTGCACTTCTTCTCTCTTTAGCTTCCTCAAGTAATGCACTATCAATTTCTGATTCGATTACTTTTACTCCAAGCGTTTCTTCATCATACCGATACGCTTTCATTGCAATCAGATCAATAACACCTTCAAACTGATCTTCTTTACCAATTGGCATCTGTACTGCTACCGGTTTTGCTGCCAACTTGTGAATAATCTCATCCACACAATTGTAAAAATCAGCACCAACACGGTCCATCTTATTCACAAACACGATCCGGGGAACGCCATACTTATTAGCTTGACGCCAAACAGTTTCTGACTGAGGTTCCACGCCTCCAACCGAATCGAACACGGCAACTGCGCCATCCAAAACTCTCAAAGATCTTTCGACTTCTATAGTGAAGTCAACATGGCCCGGAGTATCGATAATGTTAATATGATGCTCATGCCATGTACACGTTGTCGCTGCAGAGGTAATTGTAATACCCCGTTCGCGTTCCTGAATCATCCAGTCCATAGTAGTATTACCATTATGAACCTCACCCATACGATGAAGAATACCAGTATAAAACAGCATTCTCTCCGTAGTGGTTGTTTTCCCTGCATCAATGTGAGCCATGATGCCAATATTGCGAATTTTCACCAGAGCATTAACACTCATATTCAGTAACCTTTACCTATCCACCTACTGGTAACAAACAGAAACTTTCATTCGCGCAGCCTGGACAAGTATCCCCACCATTATCGGCTGTGGTAAACCGTGCCCCGGGTTAATCAACGCTATTGGCTGACTCCTGGCAGGAGATTCAAAGAACACTCATTAGAAACGGAAGTGTGCAAACGCTCTGTTTGCTTCTGCCATTTTATGAGTATCAATCTTCTTTCTAACCGCGCCACCTTCATTTTTTGACGCCTGAACAAATTCATTTGCGAGCTTCTCAGACATACACTTCTCTGACCTGTCCCTGGAGTAAGTAATCAACCAGCGAATCGCCAGTGATGTACGTCTCTCTGCAGGAACTTCAATAGGAACCTGATAGTTAGCACCACCAATACGACGTGACTTAACTTCAAGCATCGGCTTAACATTCTCGATAGCCTTCTTGAAGACACTTAAACCATCCATACCGGCACGTTCACCAGCAAGAGCTACTGCATCATAGAAAATCTTTTCAGCAAGTCGCATTTTACCACAACGCACAACATTGTTTACAAACTGTGTAACAAGTGTGCTGTTGAATTTAGGATCCGGAACAAGTTCCTTCTTTATCGCTTTTCTTCTTCTTGACATATTATTCCCTTATTTCTTCGGCCGCTTAACACCGTATTTAGAACGACTACGCTTACGATTCTGAACGCCCTGTGTATCGAGCGCACCACGAATAATATGATAACGAACTCCGGGAACGTCCTTAACACGACCACCTCTAATTAAAACAATTGAGTGTTCCTGTAAGTTATGACCTTCTCCAGGTATGTAAGCATTTACTTCCATATGATTTGTTAAACGCACGCGGGCAACCTTTCTCAATGCTGAGTTAGGTTTCTTCGGCGTGGTTGTAAACACACGCGTACATACACCACGACGCTGTGGACATGAATGCAAAGCCGGTGACTTACTCCGGTTTGCCTGGCTTACTCGCCCTTTACGTATAAGTTGACTGATTGTAGGCACTTATCATCCTCCAAAAAAAAGACAGTCCCTAAATATAATAATTTGTTTTACAGTAATCAATACTTATTCAAACTATTTTATTTAAAATTGTTCACTAATATCGACAAAATCTTCACTCGCATCATGCTCCTCAACCGGTAATGTATCAGACTCAGTATCCTTTACACGAAGATTCTTGTAAATCTTCGAACCGGTACCCGCAGGTATAAGATTTCCCATGAGAAGGTTTTCCTTGAGACCATTGAGATTATCAATTTTACCCTCAACAGCTGCTTTTGAAAGAACCTTGGTCGTTTCCTGGAATGATGCCGCACTGAGAAACGACTCTGTTGTCAATGAAGCCTTGGTGATACCCAATAGTAACGGTTTAAACGTTGCAGGTTCACCACCTTCACTAATAACTCTTTCGTTTACCTCACGAAGCTTCTTCTTATCAATATCATCACCCTCAAGAAAATCAGTATCACCACTGCGCTCAACACGAACCTTTCTAAGCATCTGGGCAACAATAACTTCAACATGCTTATCGTTGATCGTAACACCCTGAAGGCGATACACTGCCTGAATTTCATCAAGCATGTAGTTCTGCACAGCATTTTCACCCATAATTCTTAGAATATCGTGTGGATCGATAGAGCCTTCGCTAAGACGATCACCGGCTTTTACACGGTCACCCTCATGTACGCGCAGGTGCTTACCAAGAGGAATCAAATACTCTTTTGCATCACTGTGCTCATCACGTACGATTACTTTTCTATTACCACGTTCATTCTCACCAAATTCAATAAATCCATCAATTTCTGCAACAACCGCTGCATCCTTTGGTCTACGTGCTTCAAAAAGCTCAGCAACACGCGGAAGACCACCAGTAATATCACGGCTTTTGCTACTTTCACGCGGAATCTTAAGAAGAATATCACCCTCGTTGATCGTATCTCCCTCTTTTACCGCAAGATATCCACCTGTTGGCACCGCGATGTTCGCAATTCTCTTTTCGCCATCCAAAATCTGAATATGTGGATGTAACTTGCGCTCACGGTGTTCAACAATAACAAAGTTTGTGATACCAGAACGTTCATCGTATAACTCATGAACTGTTTCACCCTCAACGATATCGTTGAAACGAATCGTACCACTCTTTGGTGTCATAATAACGTTGTTATATGGATCCCATTCTACAAGAATAGTACCCTTTGTCAACTTCTGGCCATCCGTAACCTTTAAAAACGAACCGTATGGAACATTGTAACGGAAACGCTCACGTTCCTGTTCATCAA
>CAYMGX010000009.1:0-6482 GCA_964390065.1 uncultured Fibrobacter sp.
TAAAATAGCCTTTGCATTCAGGGGTTGTAAGTTCTTTCTTCACTATCAGATATCGTGTCTATGTTTTTCATGAGTATTTGTCGTTATTTGTAGGCTAAGGATTGAAAAGACAATTGGAAAAATTTAGATTTGTAAATGGACATGATAATCTATTGAATAAAAGGCAAATTGAATTTTTTTTAATTCTTATAAAATAAGGCATATGTGTTGTGATACAACAAGGAATTTACGAACAGCTGATAACCACGATTATTAACGAAAAACTCAAAGTAATTGGAAACGAATATTTTATTGATCGTCAGAAAATTGACAAAGCAGAAGCGGCTGATTATATAGCACAATTTATAACCAATGTATTAAAAATTGCATTGGAAAGCATTCCTGATGGTGAAAATGATGCGAAAAAATACAGACAGATTGACTTGGCAAATGAATTAGTTAAATGGCTTACAAATAAGTGTCCTGTTATTAATTATAAGGAAAATGAAATTGATGTAAAGGGGGAACTTCTTACTGCTTTATTTTCGAAAACAAATCCCATTGCAGCTCATTTTAATCAATATGTTAAAAAAGTGACCCCTCTAACAGGATTAACACAAAGTGAATTATTCACAGGATCAAATGTAGGATTATCACTCGAATCAGAAATAAAAAAGGAGATTTTGTCTTCAAATGAAATCTGGTGGCTGGTTTCATTTATTAAATGGACAGGAATTCGCATTTTTGCTGATGTACTAAAAGAAGCAACGCAGAGGGGCATTAAATTACGAGTGATTTCGACATCATATATGGGGGCAACTGACCAAAGGGCAATTGATTTCTTATCTGACTTACCAAACACAGAAATTAAAATGAGTTATTTGACAGATAGAGAGCGACTTCATGCAAAAGCATATCTATTTATCAGAAATAATGGATATGATACAGGTTATATTGGTTCATCAAATATTTCACATGCGGCCATGACAAATGGACTTGAATGGAATCTAAAGGTAACGACACATGAAATTCCCCATATTCTTGCAAAATTTAAAAGTTCTTTTACTACCTATTGGGAGTCTTCAGATTTTGAACCTTACTGCTCAACAAATGAGTCCCATCGAGAACGATTAAAGCGATCATTGACAAAAGAACGGCATGAAATAACAAGTAATGATGAAATTCCATTTTTTGATATAGAGCCGCATCCATATCAAAAGGCAATTCTTGAGCGACTTCACATAGAAAGAACGGTACATCATCGTTATAGAAATCTTATCGTTGCTGCTACAGGTACTGGTAAAACAGTCATTGCAGCCTTTGACTTTGCAAAGTATTACAAAGAGAACCCATCATGTACGTTTTTATTTATAGCACATAGAGAAGAAATATTGAAACAATCGCGTGCATCATTTCGTGCAATTCTACGGGTACATGATTTTGGTGAATTATGGGTTGGACAACATGAACCGTCAAAGTATAATCAGCTCTTTGTGTCAATTCAAACACTCAATAACAAAATCGACATAATGAATCTAACGAGTGATTATTATGACTATATCGTAATCGATGAGGTACATCATATTGCGGCAGAAAGTTATCAAGGGGTACTGAAACATTTTTCACCAAAACTATTACTTGGATTAACAGCAACACCGGAACGTCTTGATGGAAGCGATATACGAGGAGATTTTTGTGATGTCATCGCAGCAGAATTACGCTTGCCAGAGGCGATAAACAGAGGCTATCTTTGTCCATTTCAGTATTATGGTATTAGTGATACTGTTGACTTATCAGAAGTTAAGTGGGATAAAGGTCGATATCTTCCATCAGAGTTAACAAGACTATATACTGCAAATGATCAGCGTGTGAACCACATTCTGCGCACGATGCAAAATATCTTGTTTTCGATAAAGTCTGTAAAAGCACTTGCATTTTGTGCATCTCAAGATCATGCTCAATACATGGCAGAGAAATTTATTCTTAATGGTATTAATGCTGCAGTACTTACAAGTGATAATTCTGATGAACGAAAAATGTTACGACAAAAATTACAGCACGGAATAATTAACTTCTTATTTGTCGTAGATATATTTAATGAAGGTGTTGACATTCCAGAAATTGATACGGTATTGTTCTTAAGACCAACAGAAAGTTTGACCATATTTTTACAGCAGCTCGGTAGGGGATTACGAATATGCGGTGGCAAGGAATGCTTGACTGTACTTGATTTCGTGGGAAATGCTAATCCGAATTATGATTTTTCTCAAAAGTTTAGAGCCCTTATTGGTAAGTCACATGTTTCTATTCTTGATGAAATAACTACTGATTTTCCAAATCTTCCTTTAGGATGCTCAATTGTATTAGAGAAAGAGGCTAAAGAGGTAATTCTTAACAATATTAGTAAAGCTATTATAAATCAGCAAAGACTGTTACACTGTGTCCGGAATTACTCTCATCAAACAAGTTTACCACTAACGCTTCTTAATTTCTTAAAATTAAATCCATACATTACACTTGATGATATTTACAAAAGAAATATTGACAAAGGTGGTGGATGGTCTCGGTTATGTTGTAAGGCAGGTGTAGCAAATCTCGTTCTTGATGAAAGCATTGAGCAAGCAATGTATCGCGGTATATCAAAGAAAATTTTGCAGTGCACGTCATTATCATATTTATCGTTCTTAAAGAACATTTTTGGAAAAAGATGTTTGTGGGATTCAAAAAGTGATTTAGAAAATCAATATGCTCTTATGGCACACTATGATTTCTGGAACGACACTGGAGTAGTATGTGGTTTTAAGTCTCTTGAGGAGTCAATGCAAACATTGTACAAAAACGAAGCTTTACGTGAAGAATTAATAGCGGTACTTGATCACCTTATATCAACTTTAGATACCTATGAGAAACCATTACATCTTGGGTTCGAGTCTGCGATTACATTGCATGCTCGATATACTAAGGATGAAATACTTGCTGCATTTGACGTTCATACCTTCGGTAAAAGATCATCATTTAAAGAAGGTTGTACATATGTAAAAAAATATGATACAGAGTTATTATTTGTAACGCTTCAAAAAACAGAAAAGAAATTTTCTCCGACCACACTATACCATGACTATGCCATAAGTGATACCTTATTTCATTGGCAAACACAGAATGCAACTCGCGAAGATAGGGGCAAAGGTTTGTCGTTTGTTAATCATCAGAAAACGGGTAAAAAGATTTTATTATTCGTAAGAGAGAAAACAGAGGATGAATATAAAAGAACGATGGGCTTCGTCTCCATTGGTCTCGTAAACTATGTCGAATCCTCAGGCCGTAAACCAATGAACATAGTTTGGCGTTTGGAAGAGCCATTGCCTGGATTTTTGTGGAATGATGCAGCAAAATTGGCTGTTGGATAAAATCGTGAAAGGTTTGAAGTTTAATTGAGGAATCAGGAATTATTTGAACATGTCTTTTTTCTCAACAATCTTTTCCGTCCAGAATTCAAGTGTTTTTTTAAGTTCATCGGTGCGGATCGGTTTGGAGAGATAATCGTTCATTCCGGCAGCGATGCATTTATCGCGGTCGCCCTGCATTGCATTTGCAGTCATTGCAATTATAACAACATCGGAATTTGTTGTTGAATGTGATTCTTTACGAATAATTTTTGTTGCTTCATAGCCATCAAGTTCAGGCATTTGACAATCCATAAAGATAAGATCGTAGGATGTTTCTTTTACCGCTTTCAGGCACTCAATCCCGTTTTGTAGAGTATCAGCATGATATCCCATCTTTTTAAGAATAGATGTGATTACCAGTTGATTAATAGGATTATCTTCAACGACAAGAATTCTTATGTTTTTAATAAGAGTATCCGTATTATTTGCAGTATGATAATGTGCGGGAACGTTAGTATGATGTGCAGATAGTTTATACTTTATCTTCAAAAGATTGTTATAAAGCTGATGATGCTTTACGGGTTTAATCAGATATCCCGAAAATCCTTTTGCAGAAAGCTCATTCATTTCATTAAGCTGTGTAAGTTTTGTCAATAAAATCAATTTAACAGAATTGTAGTGTGAATCGTTCCTGATAACTTTTCCGAATTCTTCTCCATCACAATCCTGTAAATTTTTGTCAATAATTGCAAGATCAAACATGGAAGTATTAGTGCTTTCTTTCAAAGCAATCAGTATATCTGTAGAGGTTGTTGTTTCAACAATGAAACATCCATGAAATTGCAGAAGGTTTCTGATCATTGTTCTTACAGGTTGGACCGCAGAGCAGATCAGTATCCTGTAGTTTGAAAATGTATGGGTTTCAGTCTGCCACTTGTTAATTGTACCGGAAGATTTTTTCAATCGTACGGTAAACCAGAACGTAGATCCGACGGAGTGTACAGATTCAACACCAATAGATCCATGCATCAGTTCCGTAAGTTGTTTTGAAATTGCAAGGCCAAGTCCCGTTCCGCCATATTTTCGTGATGTAGTGTTGTCAACCTGAACAAAAGGAGAAAAAAGAGTCTGAACTCTTTCCTGAGGAATTCCGATTCCCTTATCAGAAATGCTTGTTTTGATATAAATCGAGTCCTCAGTATGTTCAAGCATCTCCGTATGAATATAAATATCACCCTGCTCACTGAATTTAATCGCATTACCAACGAGATTATACACAATCTGCTTTAATCGTCCTGCATCACCTTTAACCGCTGATGGTATAATGGGATCGATAAAACAAACAAGCTCAAGATTTTTCTCATTTGCGCGAACCGAGAGAACTTCAATGGTGTCTTCTATCACAGAGTAAAGGTCGAACGTTTCCTCAAGAAGTTCAAGCTTGCCAGCCTCAATTTTTGAAAAATCAAGAATGTCATTGATAAGCGATAACAGGGCTTCAGAACTTGTCCTGATAACCTCGGTATAAATTCTTTGTTCGGGCGAAAGAATTGTTTCTCCCAAAAGATTCACCATTCCAATTACCCCATTCATAGGGGTGCGGATTTCATGACTCATATTTGCCAGAAAGAGACTTTTAGCGCTATTTGCATTTTCAGCAGTTTCTTTTGCAATTTTTAATTGTTCAGTTGCTTTTCGATACTCCGTAATATCCTGCATTATTAGAATAATACCTTGTGATGGCGTTGCGGGATCAATTGCTTTATTAACAATGCTCACCCAAAATCGTGTTCCATTTTTATGACGGACTATCGATTCGCTTGTAAACACATTACCAGCCAGCAGTACAGGATCCGCGCTACTTACCATTTGCATATATTCGTCGACAGATTCAAATAGCATCTGTACTCGTTGATGTTCAAGGCCGGTTGATTCATATCCAAACATTTCGCACATTTTTGTATTTGACCATACAAGGGTATCAGATTTTACAAATGCGATACCTACTCCTGCATTGTCAAGTATGACCTTATGAAGAAGTGAAATCTGGTTAAGGTCAGTCTCCATTTTCTTGCGTAAAGTAATATCACGTGCAACTCCGACAAGCCCCACAATTTTGTCACCGCTTCGCAAGGGAGCTTTAACAATATCAGCAAGAATATTTTTACCATTTGCGTAGGTCAGTAGAAGTTCATTCGTCTGATTTTCACCAGTTTTAAGAATTATTGTATCCTGTTGCCGGAAATGTTCCGCAAGATTATCGGGGAAAAAATCGAAATCTGTCTTTCCAACTATTTCATTAATAGGTAATCCGGTGAATTTCGAAAACTCAAGATTCGCACCCATATAAAAACCGAACGTGTCTTTGAAAAAAACGAGATCGGGTATAGAGTTGAGCAGTCCACTTAACAATACAGCAGTCTTGTGCTCGGCGTTTTGGGCTCGTATACGCTCAGTAATATCAAAGGTAATGGAAAAAAGAAGCGTCCTGTTGTTAAAAATCAGTGGTGTACTGTAAATTTCAACATCCCGAATAGAGCCATCAGCCCGACGATGCTGGTATACGTGATGATTTCTATCCTGATTAACACTTTCGGATAATTCCTTGCGGAGTCTTACCTGAGAAAGAACACAAATGTCGAAAATTGATTTTCTTGAAAATTCCTGTTCTGTCCAACCATAGTACTGGATTGCAGCTTTGTTGACACTTACAAAATCTCCACTTGTTGGTTCAATGAGAAGAATCACGGCTGAGTTATCTTCAAAAAATGAACGATATTTATTTTCGCTTTCTTTAAGCAGCTGTTCGGAATTTTTACGAAGTGATATATCGCTGTGAGTACCATACATTTTCCAGGGCTTATTATCGTCTGTCCACTCAATAACCTTTCCTCGTACATGAAGCCACAACCAGTGACCATCAGCGTGTTTCATTCTGGTTTCAAAATCAACAAAATCCAGTTCTCCAGTGAAATGTTTTTCAAGAAGAATTTCCATGTTTTTAGTATCATCAGGGTGGACAAGCCCGTTCCATGTTTTGATATGAGGTTTCAAATCGCTTGTCGAGTACCCAAGCATTTCTGCCCATCGATCATTGAAAATTATCCTGCCTGATAG
>CAYMGX010000009.1:6582-55005 GCA_964390065.1 uncultured Fibrobacter sp.
TCGAGTACCCAAGCATTTCTGCCCATCGATCATTGAAAATTATCCTGCCTGATAGAATATCCCACTCAAATGTACCGATATTTGTTCCTTTAATAACATCTGCGAGGCGATCCCCTTGTCTTCTTATACAAAGCTCTGATTCTAAAAGCTTTTCATTCTGCTCTTTTGTCATCAGGATCATATTGCGGATTTCAGAATTTAATTCACCAAGTGCATCCTGTAAAATTCTTAAAGGGTGATCAGTGGGAAAAAGGTGAACATTTACATCACTATTTTCCCAGATGGCAGAGCCGGCCTGTCTGACAAGTGTATGTATGTCGGCAAGGTTGACCAGGACTTTTTCAGATTTTTGAGGTGGCAGGTCGTCAAATAGTTTTTCGTTTCCTGATGATTCCGATTTGTTAATAATCTCAAAAGCTTCATCAATTGTTTTTACAAAAACATAATTCTGTTTGATAATGGTTTGTGAAAAAAGAAGTACTGCTTTTGCCCATGTTTTCGCGCCACAGATAAAAGTTACTTCAGGAAAGCAGTTGTACTTTTTGTTGAGACGTTTTAATGTCTGGGAGTATTCCCAGCGTGATTGAAATGAACCACCTGTTATGTCGGTGTAATCAGTAACCCTGTAATACCTTTTTCCTTCAATACCAGCATCGCGAAATACGCGTTCAAATGTTTCTAACCCGTTCTTTGCATCATCACCCTCAAATAGTCCACCAAGTTTAGAGAAAAACACCTTACCTTTGATTATTCCGCTATGGTAATAACAGTTATGTTCAGGGTTTTCAAATTGCCAATCAGGATGGAATTCAAGATCCCTGTATGAAAAATTTGTTGACATAGTGTAGTTCTGTATTTCTTGATTAACAATGATTTCTGATGCTGCGCCCGTTACCTGGTTGTTGTAGCAATTATAAACTGAAATCTAAGAATATAGAAGGTATTTTCTTTTACTTTTCTATGGAATATAGTAGTTTATAGTCTCAATTGAAAAATGAAATTTGCGGAGAGGTGCCCGAGCGGTTTAAGGGACACGCCTGGAAAGCGTGCGTACGGGTAACCGTACCCAGGGTTCAAATCCCTGCCTCTCCGCCATTTATAAAAAGAGAGGCTTCCTGCCCAAGTGCAGGGAGCCTTTTTGCATTTAAATGACTCTGCAGACATCCTCGTCTACTTCTCCACAACCCCGGTAATATCTGCAACTTCACCTTTGCATTCTGCAAGAAACGTTTCCAATCTTTTTCTTCTTGTTTTGTCCATATTTCTACTAAGCATTCTTTCAATTTCATACATTTTTACCCGAAGAAATGTTAACCGTGACTCACCTATATCAATACCGTTCGGTGAAGGGATGTTAAGGCAACTATTAAAAATTGCATATGCTTCGCAAAATCGCGAACAGACTTCCTCTTTTCCAAGTGAGAAGGAGCCATGCATTATATCAAGTGATGGTACTTCCCAAATCAATGCAGATCCATTATAAATGGAACCCGGCAGGTCCCTTGTGTTCCTGATGTACTTAATTTTAACGAGAATTTCAGTCAATTCTTTATCGGTGATCCCATGACATTTCCAGCTCTTCTCATCTGTATATTCGGGAGGAGCAGCAAAATTGTTTAGTTTTCTTTTTCGATAAACGGTGAAAGTCCAATTATCAGAAATACTTTTAATGATTTGAAGCAATTGATTTCGGACACTGCCGATAACAGGTGATGCAAGTCCTTCAAATGTCTGAACTCCGGAATTTGTATTATAGGTTACTCCTATGGTGAAATTGTCTGCATCTTTATGTGTTACTGAAATATACAGGTTTGGCCGGTGGGATTTTTTAGCATCATCAATAGTTTTTATTTGCGGGTCGGCAAGCATGACCCATGGTCCTTCCGGATGCTTTGAAACCCACTCATCATAGGGCCGGTTTTCAAATTCATAATGAATATCCCCCAACTCCTGAATCCATCGGTAAATCTGTCGTAGCGCATCATCTGCACTTGAGAAATCAGGCATGAGGGGCTCCTTTTTATTGTTGCATTTGCATTAATGCTTTAATTATTAACAACTTGACTGGTTAATCCTGAACGTGCCCATCCTGAGAGCGGTACCCTTAATTGTACCAATAATTGGTACTGACAACAAGTAGAGAACTATAGAATATGTAATTTATACTTTAAATCGTATCCTGAATGGCGCAGTTGATCGCGGTCCAGACTCGTAATCTATCGAGCGTTAAGTATTTCAAACCGTTGTCACTTCGTTCTGAAGGGCAAGGAATTATGTGCTGGCGCACAAGACATTGTAAATCCCTTGACTTTATCACCCATCGATAATGGGGTATTGATTCTTCTTTTTAACTGCTTTAGCGCTCTGTCTTTCGCACAACTATTCCAAAACTATCCGCACATGACTTATATTTTTCAGATTATAGAGCAATGGATTAGTTGTTATCAGGAATATTGATCAATTTATGCTTATTGATAAGAGCGGTGCCTACAGAATACTTGATGCAAACTGTAACCGTCTGAGAGAGGGTCTCAGGTTAATTGAGGAGTATTATCGTTTTGTTGAAAATAACGAAACCTTAACAGTTGCATTCAAATCGTTGCGTCACAAGTTAAAAAATATCGAGCAATTACTGGGCAGGGAGAATCTTTTATTGAATCGCGATACCTCAACGGATTGTTTATCAAAGGATAACAGACCGGAGGAGTTGACACGCAATAGTATTGACGATATAGTTAATGCGGGATTCAAGCGGGCTCAGGAAGCGAGCAGGGTCATCGAGGAATATGCCAAAATTATAGATACTCCCGATGTTTCATCACTCGCAAAATTGATCCGGTTTGAACTTTACACCTTTGAAAAAGATCTCTGGATACATGATCATGGCAAAAAAAAAGCAGGAAACTGAACAATCAGCAGTAAAAAAATCAAACTTTGGACATGAGATCTGGGGCTTGATATTTCTTGCAGCTGCAGTCCTCATTTTAATATCGATTATTTCACACTATGCTGATAAAGATCAGAATATTCTCGGATATTATCTCGGAACAGGTTTAAGTGAAGGGCTTGTGTTCTTTTTTGGACATATTCCGGTCTTTATGATCCCATTATCAATTGGTTACCTTGGATGGACGAGGTTACGCGATGAACCACTCAAAATACGGTCAATCACCTATGTGATTCTCTTTACTGTGGAAAGCTGTCTGATTCTCTCGATTTATCATCTGCCGTTTCTTGCAGAAAATCCTGATTACTTTGTAAAAAGTGATTATATCGGTTTTGTTTTCATTAAACTGATTTATCCTGTTTTTGGACCCAATCAATTTGGTCCGTATTTTATTACGATATTAGCCTTATTTATCACAGTGTTAGCCTGGTTCAGAATATCTCCCAAGAAAATATTTACCGGATTAAAGGGTGCATCACTGTGGATAATCTCCAGGCTGTTCAGGTCATTTGCACAGTATCTCGAAAGGCTCAAAAAGGAACGTATAGAAAAAGAAAAACGGCGCGAATTGGCGGCAGCAGAAAAACAGAAGCTGCTTGCTGAAAAAGCAGCAGCTAAGCTTTTAACATCAGTTACCGCCGAAAAGGATTCGAAAGAACCTGTTCCGCAAAAGGGTAAAAAAGCAAAAAAGGAGGTGCCTGTCGAGGATGTTCCTTTTCCACCCGAAACGCATCTTCTTTCTATTGAGAGTAATGATAACGAGCTGAATGCTCAATTGGGTATTACTGCAGGTGCAGAAGTCGGGGATACCACGGATGAAGCCAAAAAACAGCTTGAACAGGAACTCGCTGCTTTTAGAGCTAAAAAACGTGAACCGATCAAAATTATGTCGATTGAAACGACAGAGGTTGATGTTGATGACACGCATACATCAAGCGTCGAAAGTGTTGAATTCAAGCATGTTACCAATAATATCAATGATGATTTGCTGGAAACGGTTCCAATGGATCTTTCAGGTGATGGCATCGAGGAAGTTGTCATACCGGTTGTTCCTCAAAAGCCATACGAAATCCCCAGGCCATCAATTATACCCGATCCGCCTCCTCAATCCAGTTATGTTGATAAGGAATCGATAGAGCGTAACTCTATGATTCTTGAGAAAACGCTGATGAATTTTGCTGTTGAGGGTAAGGTCGTTTTTGTCAGCCCGGGACCGGTGGTTACACGATATGAAATTGAACTTGCACCAGGTGTTAAAGTCAGCAGAGTGTTGAACCTTCATGATGACATTTCGATGGCAGTAAATGGTCAGCGAATACGCATTGAAGCGCCGATTCCTGGTAAGTCGGCAATTGGTATTGAGTTACCTAATGCAGAGCGTCAGATAGTTCATTTTAAAAATATTCTTATCTCCGATGCGTTCAGTAAGACAAAGGCAAAACTGCCTGTTGTTATTGGAACCAATATCAGCGGAGCACCATATATCACTGATATTACAAAAATGCCGCATGTACTCATTGCAGGTCAGACCGGATCTGGAAAAAGTGTTTGCATAAATTCTGTAATTTGTTCATTATTAATGACTAAAACGCCTGATGAGCTTCGACTAATCATGATTGATCCTAAAAAAGTGGAGCTTGCGTTTTATGAAAATATCCCCCATCTTCTCTCCCCGGTGGTTACTGAATCCAAGGAAGCAGTGAAAGCACTTCAGTGGGGTGTGATAGAGATGGAGCGTCGTTACAGAATGCTTGCAAAGGTAGGGGCACGAAACATCGATTCTTTCAATACAAGAGTAGAAAGCGGAAAAATTTCAGATATTCTTGATGATGCCGATAATAAACCACTGCCGTTTATCGTCATTATTGTTGATGAGCTTGCGGATTTGATGATGACGGCATCGAAAGATGTGGAAGGTTTGATTCAACGTATTGCTCAGCTTGCCCGTGCAGTTGGAATCCATCTTATTGTTGCGACACAACGTCCCTCCGTTGATATTATTACCGGACCGATTAAAGCAAATCTTACATCCCGTATTGGTTTCAGAACAATTCAATCGACCGATTCACGAACGATACTTGGTCATGTAGGCGCTGAGAAACTGCTTGGAATGGGAGATATGCTGTTTCTTAGAAATGGTGCACCGGAAATAGAGCGTTTTCATGGAGCGTTCATTTCAGAGGAGGATGTCGAGAAAATTGTTAGTGATATACGACGCCAAAACTATAAAATTGATAAAATTGAGAGTTTTCATGAGGCAACAGGCGGTGATGAGAATGAGGATGACCAGATGTTTGCTGATGGGGACAGGGATGAGCTTTTTGAAGAAGCTGCGAGAATTATTGTATCAATCGGCCAGGGGTCTACATCATTGCTGCAGCGGAGAATGAAAATCGGATATGCCCGTGCAGGGCGTCTTATGGATGAACTGGAGCGTGCCGGATTTGTGGGTCCTCCCGATGGCAGCAAGGCACGTGAGGTTTTAGTGAAACCGGATGAGCTTGATGAGCTGTTGTGCAGGATACGATAATTACCAGTTTTAATGTCAATTTCTGTAGTACATAATAAGCAATAATGATTTTTATCGGCAATTAATTAATAAAATACCCGAAATCATAATATTGCTCTATAATTAAACCAGTCAAGATGACTATCAAAAAATTACCATCAATTACAAACAGGTATGTCAATGAAATATAGTCGACTGAGTATTCTGTTACTGTTCCTGTTATCAGGCACGTTTGTTCATTCGCAGACTATTGATGCCATTAAGGCAAACTATGACAAAAAAACCTTCTCGTTTAAATTTGATCTGTCAACCTACTGGAGTGTGAGAGAAAAAACAGATAAAAAAACAGGTTCACTTATTGTTACACCGGGTAATAAATTCAATGTGACCCTTGGTGATGATAGTTACATTAGTAATGGGGACACATTGTGGTCGTACAACAGGAAAGCCGCACAGGTTACTATTCAAAATGTTAATAAAATGGATCTTTCCTCATTGCCATCGGGGATCCTCAGCCAGTTTCTTCATAAGTATACATTTGTTCCGGGGGTGGTAAACAACAGCACGGTGTATGAATGGGCGGCGGAAACGGGAACAAAATCACGGTTTGTAAATTTGAAACTCTGGGCTGATAATAAAAATATTATTACAAAAATAGAGACTACGGATGACAATGGTAATGTGAATACATATATTTTTAGTTCTATAGTGTTTAATCAAAAAGTATCATCAAAGATGTTTGCGTTTCAGATTCCAAAAAACGTACAGGTGCTTGATAATTATGAATAAATTTGTGATTATGACGTTTGGACTCATCGCTCTTTGTTGTGGAGCCCGGGGACAAAACAGCGGTTTTTTTTCAAATGAGATTACAGGTATTGTATCATCGGGTGATACGATATCTTTACTTAGCGGAAAATACGACAAAATAACAAGTGATTTTGCCTATGCTGTGAGTTATGTCTCAAAATCAGACTCTGCTTACGTGGCGAATGATCTAAACTGGAAATCGTTTGTTTTTCCCAGGAATACAAGGCCGGTGGATTTTACGTATGGTGGCGGATATTCAGTGGTGGTGTTTGAATTTGATACGCTTGATAAAGATAGAATGAATATGGTCACACTGATAAATCACAAAACAAATAAGACATCAGAGTTAACGATTCCCTGGAACAAGGCATTACTTGCTGATTCCTCAAAACGGGTCTACTCAACGAATGTGGTTTATCTTGATAATGCATTTTATTTTGCATGCAGGGCAGGTGGAATAGTCAAATGGGATATTTCTACAGATAAAAAGACCGCGCTGCTTCCGGGAGTTTCCGGTGAGGTTTCTTTAGACACAATAAAAGGTATAGCCGATTCAACAAGCTGGATTAGCGGACTTGAAGTTTCGAATAAACAGCTGATAGCAACAAGTTCATCAGCGATATGGGTATATACACCGCAGGATGGTGTTTGGACAGAGTATCCAAAGAAAACTGCTGATGCATCGGTGACTATACGGTCGTTTATTTTTGCGGTGACTGATCCGTATACATTACCGCATGCGCTTTACAGC
The DNA here is from genome assembly GCA_964390065.1 of uncultured Fibrobacter sp. Taxonomy (GTDB): domain Bacteria; phylum Fibrobacterota; class Chitinivibrionia; order Chitinivibrionales; family Chitinispirillaceae; genus JAAZBG01. Next base: position 13,600 of record CAYMGX010000009.1, read on the forward strand.
GTTGCAAACGTTACGCGTCCGGGCTCAGATACTACAATCATGATGAAATATTCTGTCAAAGAGGCAGGATGGAAGCCGGTGCTGGATCATGCAATCGCTGGATTGACATTCGCGACAAGCGGGTATTACTATACCTATTTCGAGTATGACAGTACCAATTGTAAAGTTTACAGGGACACTCTTGGTGATACGGCAGTTCAGTACAAACCGCTTCCGGTTGACGCCTATTATTTACCGGAACGTCTGAAAACAGGGGTGGAGAGTCCTCAGATTCTTGATATCTATTTTTCTGCAGCAACAGATTCGTCAGGGGTACTCTATGTAGGAACGACGAATGGTCTTTACATTTCACGAAATGAAGTGCCCGGTAAAAGCAGTGGTTTACTTCAATGTGTGAAAAGGATCACCCCTGTTAAAAATGGACTTAAAGAAGCCTTCGCCAGTCCCGGAATATTAAAGAAAGTTGAGGATAATGGTAATGATGTTGTCCGGTTTGTTTATTGTCTGTCAAAAAACGCAAATGTTACGATTCGCATCTACGACTACAATAACGATCTTGTAAAGACAATCATAGAAAAACAACCGAGGAAATCAGGTACCGAAAATGCAGAATACGGGAGAAGTAATGACAAATATAAAGACGTATGGGATGGTACTACCGCAGGAGGAAGGGTGTGTGCACCCGGAGTATACTATTTTAAGATAACCACAGATATCGGAGAGCATGCTTTTGGAAAAATTGTTGTTGCGAAATAAATATATCGTTGCACTGGTTTCTCTACTGCTGATCAGCGGCACAGAAATGTTGTCAGCTGGCGAGGTGGGCGGATTATCCGGAGCGTACCTGCGTCCTCCTGTTGGAGCTGCAGCACTTGCCATGGGGGGTGCATCAAGTGCATCACCGGACTATCTTGCATGCTGGTGGAATCCGTCAATGATTGCACCATTAAAAGAGAGAAAAATTGAAATAGGCACCGGAACCCGTTCACTTGGAAGAACAGATCTTTATGGGCAGTTCACCTTTAAAGTTCCGCCAAGACTTGGTATGGGATTTTTTATCCTGTACAGGGGAGATCCGTTTCTTGACAATTTGTATAATGACGACTACGATAATCCTCAAAAGCTCGATCGGGCATCATACACAACAATTACATCAAAGATCGCGCTCAGTTACAATTTTACTAAAAAGATTTATGCCGGTATTAACATAGGAATCCTCTATCAGCGTTTGCCGACAGCTCTTGATGAAAATGGAGATTGGATCTATTCATCATCAAACGGAATAGGTTCCATTGATGCCGCAGTGTCATACAAACTAAATGAGCGATTGAAGCTTTCGGTAGTTGCAAGAGATTTCTTTTCATTGATGACCTGGGACATAGTAAGTGATTATAACAATTATCAGATAAATGACAGGCCGCTTCCATCACTGACGATTGCATCATCCTATGAAGACTCGCTTTTTGGGAAGCCGTTTAAATGGACGGTTGATTTAAAAGGATACGTTTTCGATAACGAATGGAATGCTCTTGATCACAAGGAAGCTTATTTGTCAACAGGCGTGCAGTTACAGAACTGGGATGCGTTTGCATTGCGTGCAGGTATCGGAGATATTCGGCTTAACGGGCAATTTATGGATGATGAATACAGAGATGAATTTTTCTGCAAGATAGGTGCCGGCATTTCAATGGATCTTTCATCGGTTGTCAGAGGACTTCATGCAAATTATGGAGTTTCAACTGATAAACTCTGGGCTGGTATCGATCAGCAGCTTGACTTTTCGTTTAGATTTTAACTGTTTATTATAGAATATGAAAGTAAGGATTAGTTTACAAATGATTTCCCGATTAAAAAATATGATTTCCCTGGGGCTTCTCGCGGTTATGGCAGCCGGAACTGCACATGCAAAGAACGCGGGATGGGCTTTTTATGAGTTTCTGGAGGATCCGATCAATTCGCGGTCGATCTCAATGGGATCTGCAGGCACTGCGCTTCCGGAAAACAGGGGAATTTACTTTTATAATCCGGCACTTCCATCAATTACAAGCCGCAGCTATGTTTCTTTTGACTATGGACGTCAATACAGTGATATGGACCGAGCACATATAGAAAGTGCAATTATTTCGAAATCCTGGTTTCTTGACTTCGGGTTTACCTCCCATTCAACCGGAGAATTTAAGGTCGCGGATGAAACAGGTGTGTATAATGGATTTACTCAATCAAACCAGTCGATTGTTGGAGTACTTGGAGGCGGATTCATTAAGGATAATTACTCTGCAGCATTAGCATTTACAGGAATACAAAGCAAGATTGGTGAATACATGTCGTATGGAATATGCGGAAATGCCGGAATCATGGTGACCCTTATTGATAAAAAACTCTATGCAGGAGCTGCTGCGCTCAACATCGGGAGAAACAGTTCATACTTTGACAAACACAATCTGAATCTTGACTATCTTCCCTTTACAGTCAGGGGTGGTGCTTCCTGGAATGATACACTGAATAAAAAATATGCATACTCGGTTGCGGCTGATGTTGTGTATAGTAAAAATTACGAGACGGTGATGGTTCCAGTAGGTGTGGAATTCTGGTTATTTCCGGTATTGGCGGTTCGGGCCGGAAAACGGTTCAATTTTGAAAGTGATCTGTTTTCAATTGGTGTTGGGCTTAAGGTAACTAATCTTACTTTTGATGTGTCATTTATTCCAACAAGGACTGGTGATGATGTTGGTTTGAAATGGTCAAGCGGACTAACCTATAGTCTGGCATTGCCTAAAAAGTCACAGGCGGCCAAAAAGAGTAATGTACCGGATTCATCGTCAAGTACTACAGTAGATACTACAGGGGCAGCTGTAAGAACGGATACTGTTCCATTATATAAAGCTCCAATTGAGAAGAGAATTATTAAAAAGGTAGCAGATACAGATAGTACAGCCGCAAAAGATACATTAAAAGATACTGTGAATATTCAGCAGATTGATACAACTTCAACGGCGGGCATTATTGATTCGGTTACTCAGCCAGTGGCTGAGCCTTCAAAGGAACTCCCCGACACAACCTCAATTAAGTCACAGCCTGTTCCTTTGACAACGGATACCACGGTGGAAAAAACATCAGAGAAGAGCTCTGCGCAGGATGTTCCAACCGTACAGTCAACCATTAAGCAAAGCGTGATTGAAGAGGATGGTGCATTGACACCTGATGTTTCCGATTCTGTTCCATTGCCGGCATCCCCTCCAAAGGACGACTCGACAGGTACTGCTAAAGATACTGATCGTAAGAGCGGGCAATAAGCGCCGAAAGTAATGGATCCGGAATGTGATTAACCAGTCATTTTCCGATTCAATCAATTATGAAAAATGTTGTTGAACGAAAAATGGTTTGGTGACAGGTTTTAAATGTCCACCTTTTTGACAATTTACAGTCATTTTTCTTCTCAAAATACCGGATGAGAGTCATTTTAAAAACAAAATGTAAAATTTTCTCATTTGGAACTACCATGATGTTTTATATTATTGTATTTTTCAGAATTACATTATACAATTAGACTACTTGTTGAGATTGTTCATTTTTTTAACAGTAAATTTATGGGGCTACACTTTATGGGATTTCCCTTTTTATCCAACGATCTTGGAATTGACCTTGGTACAGCAAACACGCTTATTTACGTTAGAGGACGAGGTCTCCTTATCGATGAGCCTTCGGTTGTCGCAATTAACAAATCGACAAGAAAAGTTGAAGCAATAGGGCTTGAAGCAAAAAGAATGCTTGGAAGAACTCCCGGTGAAATTGAAGCGATCCGGCCAATGAAAGATGGTGTGATTGCAGATTTTGATCTTGTTGAGCAGATGCTGAAATATTTTATTCGTAAAGTTCAGAAATATCGTTTTTATTTTCGTCCACGAGCGGTAATCGGGGTACCATCAGGAATAACTGAGGTTGAGAAGCGTGCGGTTGTTGATTCTGCTGAAGGTGCTGGCGTGCGCGAGGTGCATCTTGTAGCAGAACCGATGGCATCAGCGATAGGAATGGGTATTCCTGTAAATGAACCGAGTGGAAATATGGTGATTGACATCGGCGGAGGGACTGCGGAAATTGCGGTTCTCGCATTAAATGGAATGGTTTGCGATATGTCGGTACGTATTGGTGGTGATGAAATGGATGATGCAATCATTTCATATCTTAAAAAGACCTACAACCTTCTCGTTGGTGAAAGCACTTCGGAACAGATAAAAATTCAGATCGGCTCAGCATTTCCACTTGAGGATGAACTTGAAATGGAAGTCAAGGGACGTGATCTCGTAGCAGGAATTCCCAAAACGCTCAGAATTACATCAACTGAAATCCGTGATGCTCTCAATGAACCAATTTCGACTATTATTGAAGCTGTAAAGCAGGCGCTGGAACAGACGCCGCCTGAACTATCAGCGGATATTCTTGATAAAGGTATAATCATGACAGGTGGCAGTTCACAGCTCAGGGGACTGGATGAACGGTTACGTCAGGAGACAAACCTGCCGGTTAATGTTATTGATGAACCTTTGACCTGCGTTGCCCGTGGTGCACTAAAAATTATTGAAGATCTTGATAAATTTTCGCCGGTACTTATGCCGACAGGAAGACGGTCAAGATAATCTTCAAATAAGGCTGTGATCCGTTTTGACAGATGCTTAACGGTTATTGTATAATAAGCAATTATGAGGTCATTATTGAAATGCATCGTGGCTCAATGGTGCTGCTGCAAATCAAGGGTGATTTCTGAATGGCCGGTGCTGGTAAATTTGTTGGCAAATTGAGGGTGAAATGCATTGGATCATTGAGTTTATAGTACATTACCGCAATTTTTTTTCGTTGGTTTTAACAGTTGTTCTAAGCCTTTTAATGATTTCCAGCCCTGAAAATAAGCAGCTTGCAACTGTCCGGTTTCTCACAACAAGTGTATTTTATCCGCTACAGTTTGTTATCGACAAAGCTACCAATATCAGTAATATTTACGAGGAAAATCGCAGGCTCAGGCAGGATGTGGTAGTACTGAGTTCAAGGGTTGCCGCATTTCAGGAACAGGCTTCTGAAAATGACCGGTTACGTGGAATGCTCAATCTTGCTAAGAATTTCTCCTATGATTTTGTTCCTGTCAGAGTTGTTGCTCATGATCCATCAGATTTTAACAGAAGTATCGTTATTAATGCCGGAAAGAATCAGGGCGTTCATCAATGGATGCCCGTTATTGGCGAAAAGGGTGTTGTAGGGAAAGTTGTTCAGTCAATGGGTGGATTAAGCCTTGTACAACTGATAAGGGATCCTGCAAACAGGACAAGTGTGATGATACGGAAGTCCCGTGCAATCGGGATACTTGAAAACAGTAACGGTATTGATTATTACCTTCGTTGCCGCAGTCATGAAAATGTTACTGTTGGTGACACCGTAATTACAAGTGGACTTGGAGGCATCTACCCGCCAGGGTTACATGTTGGCATAGTGGTAAGAATCAGTGATAGCAGTGACCCGCTGTTTAAAAAAGCATGGATTAAGTTATCTGTTGATTTCAATCATATTGAGGAGTTGTTTGTGATGCGGCTGTCACCACAGTGGTCTGCATTTATGCATGAATTTGATTCACTTGGATTTAAACAATGATTAAAGCAATTTTTATCTGGCTTGGCGTATTTTTGCTGGCTTTTATACTACAAACCACTCTGGTTCCATCACTGGCCATTTATGGCGTTAAACCTGATCTTCTGATGCTTGCTCTGTTTATGATGGCGATTAAAACCGGTGTGATGCCGGCAATATTCATAGGATTTATAATAGGATTATCGCAGGATATCTATTCGCCCTCAGTGTTAGGGCAAAGTGCCCTTGCCAAAACGCTTGCCGGATTTTTCGCCAGCTTGTTCAATGAAAAGGTGATGCGTCTTGATCCTATAATTCTTGGAATCATTCTTGTTCTTACTTTTTTTGTCAATGACCTGGCTGTATATGCGGTTCAGGTTGTAAAGAGCGGTGGAAGTCTTGGTGCCGTTGCAAAGGAAATCATAGGGCCAACATTTCCCCGCGCGCTCTATACGTTAGTTTTCGCAGTGATTCCAATGCTCTGGGAGCAATTTACAGTATTAAAAACAAGACGGTAATTTTTCATGCCATTTGGAACACTTTTACAGGATGATCAACAACAGCGAAACACCAAAAGTCTTGTTATAATTGGTGCTATCAGCATTTTCTATCTTTTTCTCATCTTTCGTCTATTTTATATCCAGATTATTCAAGCGGATCTTCATATCCGTTTATCGAAAGAAAACGCGATGCGTCTCAAGATTGTAACCCCTCCACGGGGTGAAATTCTTGACAAAAACGGATTTGTCCTTGCACGAAACAGGCCATCCTACTCAATCTGTGTTCTTCCATACAAGATTAAAGCAAAACAACGTAAGCAGGTAGTTGAGAATCTCTGTCTTATACGTGATAGTCTTGGCAATCAGGTATTTGACAGTCTGGAACTGGAAGGGCATATTCGAAAAGCATTTCTTCGCAGATTTGAGCAGACACGTATCCGCGAAGATGTTTCGATGGAACTGGTCAGTATTATCGAAGAGCATGCGATGGAGCTTCCGGGGATCATCGTTGAAACGGAATCCCGGCGTGAGTATACACTTGGGAAATCTGCATTTCATGTTGTGGGTTATATGAGTGAAATTCCTGAAGAACAATTCGATTCATTAAAAATGCAGGGGTATTTCTATGGTGATCTTATTGGAAAATCGGGAATTGAGCGGCAATACGAGAAGGTGATTCGGGGAAAGTGCGGTCAGGAGTACATAGAGGTAAACGCATACGGGAAAAGTCTGGGTCCGATTCCTGATATTGCTCAAATTAAACCTGTTGTCGGTAATGATATCTATCTCACTATTGATGCACGTCTTCAAATGGTTGCAGACAATGCATTTCCTGACAGTCTGAAGGGTGCTGTTGTAATGCTTGACCCCCGTAACGGTGAGGTTCTTGTGATGTTAAGTTCACCGTCAGTTGATCCAAATATTTTCTCGTTGAGTTCATCAGAGCGAAGTAAAGAGTGGCAGGCTATAGCAACAGATCCCAACCTTCCCCTTAACAACAGGGCAATAGGCGGAACGTATCCGCCCGGGTCAACGTTCAAGCTGGTCAGTGCACTTGCGGGTCTTGAATCCGGGCGTTTAACAAAGGATACCCGGTTTGCTGTCAGTTGCCACGGTTCATTTCGTATCGGATCAAGAATCGCACGCTGCTGGAATCCGGCCGGGCATGGATCTGTCGGGTTAATAAGTGCAGTACAGCAGTCATGTAATGTGTATTTTTACCAGCTTGGTCTTAAAGTGGGGGATAGCATAATTAATGAGTATTCATCGCGAATGGGTCTGGATGGTCCGACGGGGGTTGATATAGCGGGGGAGAAAGGTGGATGGCTTAGCGGTGAGGATGCGTATAATAAACGGTTTGCAAAAAGAGGGTGGAAATGGACTCAGGGGTTGGTGCTTGACCTTGCAATCGGGCAGGCGCAGATTTTAACACCGATACAGTTGGCATTAATGATCGGTGGCCTTGGCAACATGAAGAATTTATATGCACCGTTTATAATGAAAGCAGAAAGAGATTCAACCGGAAATATCGTTAACCTGCATCAACCTCAAATAAAAAAACAGATAGATATTAATGAAGAAAACGTTCCTGTCATGCGGGAAGCGCTGGCAAGTGTACTCATAGAACGTGGAACCGGGGGGCGGGCGGCTGTTCCCGGAATCATGGTTGGAGGTAAAACCGGTAGTGCACAGAATCCTCATGGTGAAAAAACGCATGCTGTTTTTGTGGCATGTGCTCCTGTTGATAATCCGGTAGTTGCAATTGCAGTTGCAGTCGAAAATGCAGGGCATGGAGGATCCGTTGCAGCTCCTATTGCGGGTCATATATTAAGGTATTTTTTTGCAGAAACTGAAGAGGGCAAACGGATTTTCAGAGAAACCAATCCGGCCGACAGTACACAGCTGAAACGACTTACTCAAATGGTAAAACCCGTAAAAGCTGCAGTAGATTCTTTTTTTGCAGCTTACTAAAGGCAGGTGATCGATCGTGAAAGATCTTAATAAAAAAAGTTCCTTTGATATTCCGCTTTTTTTTACAGCGATTCTGTTATGGTTGATCGGGCTTGCACTTGTTTATAGTGCGACAGTCATACACGATTCAGGACCACTTGTTGGACTTTATAAACAGCAGGTATTATGGATCATAATGGCAGTGCTTGTCATTATGGCAATCGCCTCAATTCCCGGGCGATATTTCCATGCATTTGCCTATATTTTTTATGGAGTTTCTCTCGTTATGCTGCTCGCGGCACTTTTTATGGGTGTATCTGCAAAAGGTGCAGAACGATGGATAATGGTTGCGGGTTTTAAATTGCAGCCTTCAGAATTTGCAAAAATCGGGCTGCTACTTGTACTTGCCCGCTATCTATCAGAAAAAACAGTTAGTTTAAGCAATATTCAATCATTTATCATGCCTGGAATTCTAATTCTTGTTCCTTTTACTTTAGTTATGAAACAACCGGATCTTGGAACTGCAATGGTGTTTTGTGCGATGGTATTGCCGATGTTTTTTTGGGGTGGTCTTACATTCTTTGAAGTATTTCTACTTGTGTCTCCGGTTATTTCACTGACACTATCGGCGATTCCGCTGATTTTGTCCTACGAAAGTCATCACTCATGGGGAATACTGGGTTCAATTCCATGGGGTCTCTTTTTTCTTGGATTATGTGCGTTATTATATTTTTCAAGACCTGCATTATTTATTACAATCGGGGTTATTATCGCAAACTTATTCACTGCGACAATTGTTACGGTTGTATGGAATTCAGTACTAAAAGACTATCAGAAGATGAGAGTCATATCCTTTATTAATCCTCAGGCTGACCCGTTTGGAGCGGGGTATCAGGTTATACAATCAAAAGTAGCTATCGGTTCAGGGCATATTTATGGTAAAGGGTTTTTGCAGGGAACTCAAACAAAATTATCATTTTTACCCGAACAGCATACGGATTTTATTTTCTCGGTTTTAGGGGAGCAATTCGGGTTTGCAGGTTGTACGTTTGTAGTTTTACTGTTTTTATTTTTAATTATAAGAGGATTTTTAATTACACAATCACTGCGAAACCGCTTTTTCAATCTGGTAGTGATTGGTGCTATGTCGATAATCGGCTTTCATATTTTTGTAAATTCTGCGATGACGATGGGTATGATGCCTGTAACGGGTATACCACTTCCGTTTTTAAGTTATGGTGGTTCATTCACACTGACAGTAGCAATTCTTATAGGTCTTGTACTGAATACCAAAGTATCCAATCAGGATTTCTGAGAAGTCATTAGTAAATAAGTCTAGTAAAGAAGATGTCAGGTTGTGCTGATAGCGACATAACAAAAACATGACAAATAAAACAATTAATTCATCCTGGTATTGCGATCCTCTGTTTGATTTAAAACTCGGTGGTTACCCGACTGGTAACGTGCACAGGTCAGCTCTTGAAATGGGTGTCTTATTTTATTCTCTGTGCAGGGAATCAGATCAGTTAATTGTTGATTTTACAATGCCGCAGAGTTTTATTGATTATATGCGCAGTAAAGGCATACCTCCGCCGGTATCAATAATTAACATAAATGAAAAAGAACCGTTGCATTCAGTAACTGGAACAGCCTGGGGATGGACAGCGGCAACAGAAGACGTGTTCTCTCGTTGTAATGCTATCAGTAACAAACCTGACATGGCTATTATCAGCAGGATTAATAACCGGAAATTCTGTCATGAGCTTGGTTTACAATATGGATTAGGCGTTGAGGGATCATATTTCTGTGGTACCATTGATGATTATAACAGATTCAGAGCGTTACCGGATTTGACATTTCCACAGGTTATCAAACCAGCATTTGGAGGTTCAGGGTCCGGTTTCAAACGACTTGAATCGGAAGCCGATTTTTCCGGTAGTTACGAACTTGTCAAAGAGTATTGTAATCACGGTGGATTTGTTATTGAGCGATGGTGTAACCGGATTTGTGATTTGTCAACCAACTGCGTGATTTGTCAGGATGGTACTGTTGAATATGTACGCTATCAACGGTTGCTCTCCAATAGTTTCGGAGCATTTTTTGGTATCTATTGTGGTCCTGAAGATCCTGTTCTTGATACGTGGAGAGGTGAGTTACACCATGCATCATCCATTATTATTGACGAATTAATAAAAGCAGGTTATTATGGTCCGGCCGGTTTTGATAGTTTTGTTTATGATACCGGAAATGGATATCAGCGACTGGCTCCAATAATCGAAATAAACGGACGATACGTTATGAGTCAAATAGCGCATTCGGTAAGGAACCGGATCGCACCGGAGAAGCACTGTCTAATGAGAATGATTTCAAAAAAACGATGTAAACTCCCGGATTCATATGATGCTATTGCTGAAAAACTTGGTGAGATTATGAATAACCTGTGCATATTGACACCATTACGGGTTTGTCATACTGCTACACAATGGGTTCAACCATCACGAACAGCACTTTTTTTATATCATGATAGTGAAATTGGTCTTTTTGAACTTGACAAAAAAGTAGTATCGTTGTTAACAAACGAATGATGCAAATACTATCATGCCTGATGTGGTGGTGTGGTGACATTACCAAATTTCCATTTGAACGGACTGTTTGGATCATCAGATAATCCAAATCCTTTCAGGTTTACAAAGTAGGGCAACATTACGCAATCTCATAAAACGCCCTCGCTTGTATAAAAAAAAATCCTAATGGATACCATTAGGATTTTATTGACATAATGTATTTGCAATCAAAAAGACAAAACACGTTTTAAAACTTTAAAAGTTTGACAGTGTTATTTTATTCCCGGTGTACCACCCACTAAATCTGATGCCCGCCAGTTTGACGGTTCATTTCCCCATTTAGCAAGGTCTTTCCGTGTCAGGGAATAACCATCACCATCGGCTTTTTTCGGCCACGGATTACCGTCGTTATACAATACGGCATCAACGGTAATATAAGGAGTCTGGTCGATACCATTTAAATCCTGATACGTTTTCCCGGGTTTTTCCAAAGCGATCATTTCGCTATCGTTTGACAACTTGCCTTCATACTGGAATACTAATACCGTTGCACTAATGTCATATTTTGTTTTGAATTCACTGACTGAGTGTGATGTGTCAATAAGTAAACATATCGCATTAGGTGGCAACGTTGTTTTTGAAGGAAATTCAAAAGCAACACCTTTTACTTTCCAGGAAGAGTCGGCTGAAAACAAAGGAATACTGTCATCTGATACATTAACGATTTCGATAAACTCTGCATCACCATCTTCAGGATGATACATAATTTCACTGATTACAACACTCCCCATCCGTGCATCACTGTTAGCAGAACCAATGGTCGCCGTTATGAGGTTACAGGTAAAAAAGTGCCCATCACTGTTTTTAATTAAACCACATGTTGCACCATCATCGTTATCCTCGTAATTGATTCCATGTGTATAACCGGTAAAATCTCCGTTTGCGTTAGCACTGAAAAGATAGATGAAACCGCCTCCGGTGGAAACGGCAACAGAATCCCCGAAATGCTCATGTGTCAATACTAAATAACTATTTGGTGCTATTACTGAACCGGCAGGGATTTTGAATTTTTTTGCTTTTTTTCTGTCATCTGTTATGAAAAAATTACTTACATCCACCGATTCGGTAAGTGATGGATTGAAAAGCTCAATCTGATCTTTTCTGTCAGTTAATGTTGAAACCATGACTTCGTTAACATATACCGGTGAAAATGGTTTTGCCTGATCTTTAGCCCCTGGTGACCCGCCTTTACTGGCTGATGCAATCCAGTCATTATAATCATTCTGATCGCCAACATCAGACTCGTTTATTGTTACAAGCGAATGACCGAGTCCATCTGCAAGAACCGGCCAAAAACCCGATGTTTCAAATGCTACAGAGAAAATTTCTTGTGAATCCGGCCCGCTAAGCTCGAAACCATCACCACTGTTGTTAAGTCTTCCTTTATATATTCCTGCGATAGCAACACCAGGGTATTTTGTTTCAAACAGATTTTTTGAGTTGGTTAATACCAGGTACTGCCCTTTGTCAATCACGGCATCGTCAGCAAATTTAAATTCGATACCCTTGGTGAAATATGTTCCCTTAAGCGATATCTGCGATGATGAGACGTTTTTAATCTCAATGAATTCAAGTGAATCTTCATCTGAATTGTATAAAATTTCAGTAACAACGAGCGTTTTATTGCTGGTATTATTATTACCATTATCATCAGGTTGGAGTGGATTATCGGCCGGATCCGAACAGAAACCAATAAACAGTACTACAGAAAGTGCCAGTAACTTTCCTATGTTGATGCGCATATCGCCTCCGTTTCACATATTTAGAGCATTTAAACAATAATTTTCAATTTATTACCAATCTAATTAAAAATAGTTCATTATGCCAAATAATTAAGAGTTACAGTGAGTTTTAAACGATTTACCATTCTCAATAGTGAATAGATAACAATATTCTGGCTAATAAAATGACAATATGCTATACTTTTAAAGAAACTTTATATCAATCTATAGTAAAACAGGAAGCGGATGTATGATTGATCAGACAGAACTGGATACACTTTTAGGAGAGCTTTCTGAAAAAAAGAACAAAATCGAAAAATTATTTACTGCTGAATTACTTGAGCCTAATGTTCTGCTTGTAACTGTAAGCGGAAGAATCCTTGGACAATGTGAGAGCCTCGAAATCATTAGAAAAATCTCTGATACATCGGCGGGTAAAAAATTGTATATGATTATGAACCTGTCGCAATGCAATTATTTGTCATCACTGGTTCTTGGTGCGCTTGCCAGAATTGCGGAAAATTCAATCAAAGCAAATAAAAAGATCTGTGCGTTTGGTGCCAACGATACAATTATCGATTTGCTTAATCTTACGATGTTTAATGAGTTTATAGAGTTACGTCAAACTCTTGATGATTCAGTTGCGTATATACACCGAATGATGAATTCAGAAAATAATTTGTAAAACTGATACTGGCCCTTTTACGGTGCTACTTCACCCTGAATCCATTGAATTACGGTTACTGTGGGAACATCGCCGGAACTATAATCATAGAAGGTTTCGACCCCGTTTTTCTTGCCATCGAGATACTGGGATTCATAGATTTTTCTTCCACTCTCATCATAACCGGTTTCGGTTCCGGTTTTAACTCCTGCTGAGTAGTACTCCTCTTTGATTTTATTCCCTGCTGTGTCGTAGGTTATTTCGGGCCCTTCCTGTAAATCGTTGAGGTACATAACCTCCCTTTTCAGTCGGCCTCGTGTATCCCAATGAATTTCTTTTCCCTGTTTTTGCCCCATATCGTATTTGGTTTCTCTGAGTTTAATTCCGAAGGCATCCCAGAAGAGCTCGGTACCTTGTTTCAATCCTGCCACATAGTTTACTTCGGTTTTTTTGGTTCCATTAGGATACCATGCCGTGTAAAGCCCCTCATAGATTTTAATCTTTTCCTTGCCCTTTACAATTACGGAATATCTGACCTGACCGTCACTTGTAGATTCTTCAAGCAGAACAGGTTTTGTCGAGGCACAACCAAACATAAACGTAAGCAGTGCAAGCAGGATACTAAGCTTCGTAAACTGCATCAAGGTCACCTGAACTTTCTCACAAGCAAATTGTGGCTATAAAAGTTTGCAACAGGATCAACACTGTATGATTATAAATGTAACGCCTCATCGTGTATCCTGAATCTCATCCGGATTTACTGCTTCACCTTATATTATAATATCATTTACACAGAAAATCTCCACAAACATCAAATTTATCATTAATATGGATACTTTTGTTTATCAACAGAATGCAACGCGCAACATTTTATGATCGGTCAATTAAAACAGGTGTTGAATCGAGGTATCATTATTACCCTGAAATTTCATTCAGGATAGAGTACCAGCCATACGTTCGATACTGGTATCGAACGTATGGCTATACAATAATCAAACCATTAACTCTTCAAAGCGGCAAGATTTTTTTCGAGTTTTTCAAGATTGCTGAATAAACCCTGAAGCTTTTCTTTCTCTTTTATAACGACATCCTGAGGTGCTTTGGCAACGAAACTCTCATTTTCAAGGCGTTGTTTTGTACTTTCTGCCAGTTTCCGGATATGATCGATCTCTTTTGTTAACCGGTCAATTTCAACCTTTTTGTCAATTAGCCCTTCAAGGCTCAGATACACCTGTGTACCCATGACCACTGCTGAACCTGCGAAGGAAGGTTTTGCTGCCGTCAGAGAACATTCGGTAGACGAGAGTTTGCCGAATTGATTTACAAGTGAAATTTGTGTCGCGATAAATGCCTGTGCGTCATTCGTTGATGGAATAATGACAGCAGTTCCTGTTTTGTCAGGTGGAATATTGTTTTCCGAACGAATTGTCCGCAGTGCGGTAATAATATCCTGCAGCATCGTAAAGTTTTGTTCAATTTGTAAATTTACAAAAGAATGATCAGTAACAGGGAATGATGCTGTCATGATTGATTCGCTGTCAATTACTTTCGGGAACGATACTTTCTCACGCAGAAAACCCCATATTTCTTCGGTGATAAATGGCATTACAGGATGTAACAGCTTGAGTATGGATGCAAGTATATATCCCGAAAGCGCAAGTGCATCAGCCTTGCGTTGCGCATTGTCATCCTGATACAGATCAGCTTTTTTAGCTTCAATATACCAGTCACAAAAATCACGCCATGTAAAGTCATAAATGGTATGACAGACCTCATTGAACCTGAATCCGGATATGCCGCCTGAAACATCAGCGATTGTTTTCTGAAGCCGGCTGAGAATCCACAGATCTTCCGCTTTTAGTCTTGACTTGTCGGGAAGCGAATCAATACTGATTTTGTCAGTGATATTACCTAAAAGAAACCGTGATGCATTCCAGAGTTTGTTGGCAAAATTTCTTCCAATATCGAAGGTGTCTTTACTGAGAAAAACATCTGCCCCCTGAGCAGTTATCATAATAATGCTGAACCGCATGGCATCAGCACCGTAGACAGGAATTATTTCCAGTGGATCAATCGAATTTCCAAGTGATTTACTCATTTTCCGGCCGGACTTATCGCGAACCGTTCCATGGAGAATGATTTCGGTAAAAGGAAGTTTTCCTGTGAAGTGAAGCCCGGACATGATCATGCGGGCTACCCAGAAGAACAGAATTTCCGGTGCTGTTACAAGTGCATTGGTTGGATAAAATTTACTGATATCCGGTGTAACATCAGGCCACCCCATTGTCGAAAAAGGCCAGAGCCATGATGAAAACCAGGTATCAAGGACATCCTCATCCTGGCGCAAATGGGTGGAGTTGCATTTTGGACACGATGAAGGTGCATCTTCTTCCGTAACGATCATCTCTCCACAATCGCAATACCATACCGGAATTCTGTGTCCCCACCAGATCTGGCGGGAGATGCACCAGTCCCTGATATTTTCCATCCATTCGATATAGGTTTTACGCCATCGTGACGGATAAAAGGTAATTTTGTTATCAAGAGCTGCCTGATGCGCCTCCTGAGCAAGAGGTTTCATACGGACAAACCACTGGTCAGAGTAGTAAGGCTCAACAACGGTACTGCAGCGGTAGCAGTGACCGACAGCATGCTCGTGCTCATCAATTTTTTCAACAAGTCCAAGTGCAGTAAGATCCTCAACCACTGTTTTTCGTGCAGTAAAACGGTCCATACCTTTATATTTGTCGGGAACCGGACCGGTCATAAAGGCGGTTTCATCCATGACCACGATCGGTTCAAGGTTATGGCGTTGCGCCATCTGAAAGTCATTTGGATCGTGGGCCGGGGTAACCTTTACTGCACCTGTACCAAATTCCCGGTCAACATAATCATCAGAGATTATTGGTATAAGACGGTTAACAAGCGGTAATACAATGTTTTTACCAATTTTATCTTTATACCGTTCATCTTTTGGATTGACAGCAACTGCAGTGTCTCCAAGCATTGTTTCCGGACGGGTGGTTGCAACGATCAGATATCCGCTTCCGTCCTCGTAAGGATATTTAAAGTGATATAATTTCCCTTTTAAGTCTTTATGCTCAGCCTCTTCATCGGAGAGCGCAGTCTGACACCGTGGACACCAGTTTATAATATATTTACCTCTGTAAATAAGCCCCTCGTTATAGAGCTGAACGAATACTTTCCGAACAGCTTTTGAAAGACCCTCATCCATGGTAAACCGCTCACGATCCCAATCGCAGGAGCTTCCGAGTTTCTTTAACTGGTTCGAAATTGTCGCGTGATACTCTTTTTTCCATTCCCACACCTTTTCCACAAATTTTTCGCGTCCAAGTTTGTGACGGCTGGAACCCTCTTTGGCAAGTTTTCGTTCAACCACATTTTGAGTTGCAATTCCGGCATGGTCTGTACCCGGTATCCAGAGCGCTTCGAATCCGGTCATACGCTTGAACCTGATCAGTATGTCCTGAATAGTATTGTTAAGCGCATGGCCCATATGTAGAACACCAGTGACGTTTGGTGGTGGAATAACAATTGAATACGATGGCTTCTTTGATGCGGCATCAGCGTGAAAGAGTCCTTGCTCCATCCATTTCCTGTACAAACGATCTTCTACCTGTGATGGATTATACTGTTTCTCCATAAATTATCCCGGGATTAATGTGAACCGATATTACGATAAGGTTAGAAAATACTATTCGGAATGTTATTTATTTTCTTTTGTTTTGATACAATGGTAAATATTTAAACAAAAAGTCCGTATTTCTACACAAAAAGAACCATGTATTATTTTAACCTGGCGAATTTATACGCTGATAGTATGGATGAAGTTTAAGGTAATTGATCTTTTTTTAGATAAATGCAGTTACTTATGTTATTTTATCAGTACTTAATCAGGTTTTGATTTTTCATTCAACGGAGTCATCTTATGAGTAGAATGTATTCTGCAGTAACAGCATGCTTCATTTTTGCGGCAGCAGCTTTTGCAGGGCCACAAATTGAGTTTGATACAAAGACATTTAATTGTGGTGTTGCGGTTGAAGGTGTAACTGAAAAAATTGTGGCTTCATTTAACATTAAGAATACCGGAGATTCCACTCTGAAACTGCTGACGGTAAAGCCCGGATGCGGCTGCACCGTTGTGAAGTTTGACAGTCTTATTGAACCGGGTAAATCAACAAAAATTGAATCTGAAGTAAATATCAAGGGGTATCACAGCGGACCATTTTCAAAAGCCATCTCGGTAGTTTCGAATGTTGATAAAGCCCCTGTACGCCTTGTCATTGAAGCAACAATTCAGGCGGCAATTGATTTGTCAGAAAATTATTTACGGTTTGATTCAGCAGGCGTAAAAAGTAAAGTTATTACACTGACTTCATTAAAGCAGGATTTAAAAATCAATTCAATTTCATTTAATGTTGATAATGTTACTGCTGACGATAAGAAAGTACAGAAATTGCCGATTACCTACAAATTCAACCCATCTGATTCTGCTGTTGCAGAGGGATACAAGGCGTTTAAACTCGAAATCTTTGCCCCGAAGTATACGTCAAGCATTTTCGGGACATTTACAATTGCAACAAATCATCCGGACCGTAAAGAAATTTTGATCAGGGGAAATTTCGCCAAATAAGAGAAATTCTGCTCAGTATGTTGCGTTATTGCACTGTGCAGCCGGAAATGCTTAGACTTATATGAAAGGACATCACTATGAGGTGTCCTTTTTTATTTCTCAAGGATTATATGAATCATACGGTTTACAGTCAGGGATGATACCTGTTTAAAGCCGGTATTGTTAAGCCACTGCTGAATATCATGCGCGGTAAGTCGTAACTTTTTATAGGAACTGACAAGCTGGGTCCATCGTCCGTTATTAAACTCATAAAGAATGTCCGTTACACCAACCGTTGTTTCGAAATACTCAAGAAAGCATGAAAAAATACGGTACTCATCAGAGCGAACGGTGACAAATCTGCTATTTCCATGTAATGCATTACTATAATCCCGAAACGAAATAATAAATTTTCCACCCGGTGTAAGCATGTTATAGCATGTTGTAAACAGTTTTTTCAGCTCATCAAACGAGGTAAAAAGGGAGAGTGTATCACCCATGCATACAATTACTTCCGGCATGAGATCCTGACTTTTTGACAAATAGGAAAAAATATCGTTTTCAACGATCAGTATCGGTAATTCGCCTTTGTTTTGGTATAATTCTATAAGCAGCTGTTTGTTAAAATCTACGGAAATGACCTTATAGCCACGCATTGCAAGTGCGACAGACTGAGTTCCGTTACCGCAGCCAAGATCAATTGCGAGTTGATCACTCTTACTGTTGATACCATTTTCAATGAAATATTGTTCGCATCTCTTTGCGCAATCAGAAAAGTCGCCTTTTGTCCAGGAGTAAACAGCCCCGAGAAAATTATCATAATGTTCTCTAATACCCATCAGTATCCTTTCGCCATGCCTGTATATGAACAGTAGCGGTGCACTTAATTCTCATGAATCACACTCTTTAAACTCAGACCAGCAATCAAATCCCTCTATATCCCTGATTATTATCATCCTGTTCAAATCATACATTATCTGGAGTTGTTTCTTGACAGTAACATTTTTATCGTTTTGCCAAGTAATAGTAATCACTCTGTCGATTACATAATAATTGAATTCAATTTTTTCGGGTTGTCCGCTTTTATTGATCAGTGAAAATGTACCGCGGGTGTTGCTCCCGAAGTGGATATCCGGTTCATAGGCGCGGCGTTTCATTTTATACCAGCGGCCGACGAGCATTATTTTCAAAAGGCTGTCATTTTGTGGAAAACCGTTATCCAGAACAGAAAATGCTTTTGTCAATCTAAGCGGAGTAAGATCCGAGTCGTTGACAATTACATTTTTCCTTGCCGGATCCAGATGTAGTTCAAAAATTATTTCGTTGAATGCCTTAACCATATTGCAATCAACGTCTTCTTTTAGTAAAGCACAGGCGAGATTATGATGCGCAGCGATAAAGGTATTATCAAATTCGAGTGCAAATTCAAAATATTCGATAGCTTCTCCGTAACGGTTTTTTTTGTAAAGCTGATACCCCATGTTGTTTAACTGTAGTGCCTTTTGTTTACGGGTAAGGCTGTCGTTTTCCAGAATCTCCTGGATTTTAGATTTATTGAAATGGGTATTAGGAGGTAAAACTGCTGTTATTGATGTACTGTTGTGGATAATTTTTTTAATCGTTGGCCATCCGAAATATATTCCCGCAGCAAGCGCTAAGCAACAAACACTTATTACTATAATCAGAAGAGTCTTTTTAGGTAATTTCATACGCCGGTAAGTTTTTCTGTCTGTCGAAAGTTGTCTGCATTGAACAATTTTGCCGTCAGTATAAATATAGGTTGAACATCAGGATGATGCAAGTATCGGTGATACTGTGGATCTAAAAGTCCGGGTGTCGCAGATGAACACTATTGCTAATGTAATTTTAAGTGAATGGTCAAAACAGTGTTGTAATTCCCAAACTTGTCAGTAGTGTTGTACCCAGTACAAATCCGGGTACCGACTGATTTTTGTGTTTATTGTCAAATCCACGATTGAAACTCCAGGTATAGGAACCTGCAGATGCGACAGCGAGGCCTATTTGAAGCCATGCTTTTTTGGTAAGTATCTTTTTACGGAGGTGTTCATTTATAACGGAAGGATTATTCTTATCTATGTAAATGTTGTTTTTCTTTAATGGAAGATAACGTCCGCTGGGACCTCTGACTTCAAGGGTAAATGTACCCTGAGGAATTGATTCGTCAATGAGCGGTGTCTTTCCTATAGGAGTTAAGAGAAATACCTCGGAGTTATCAGGTTTACTGGTTACTGTCAATTTACCATAATCTTTTTGTAGTGGAACATTTAAAGAAGTTTCGTTATTCCCGGTAATTTCAACAATCTTCGTATAATCAATCTGCTGAGTCTGGTCCTGCAGATAAATTGTATGTTGCCCTGCAGGTAATGAATACTTTAGCAGTGGTGTCTGCCCGATTAACTGACCATCTATAGAAATTGATGCATTCGGAGGATCTGATGTTACCGTAAGGCTGCCATTCCCCCCGGCGACTGCAAGACTATTAAGAAAAAATAAAATGACAAACAGAGATATAAAAAAGTTAGTCTTATTTCGTGATGAAAACATTGCAAAACCCCCTTTTGAAAAGATAACTTTCGTAAATAATCAAGAAAAACGGGCATCTTTACAAAATGTTTTTCTGTAATTCCAGTTGATCTGTTTTTAAACAATTGACCATACGAAAAAATTCAATCTGTAACATTTAGTTTTGCCGTAACCCGATATGATAATATATATTAAAAAGATAAGAACTATTTGGAATTCTTACAAGTTAAATATACAGAAATATCTTTGAATATGGTTGTGTCTATACTAAAGCAAATACGCAGAAAAAAAGTGTTGACACAAGTATGGTCAGTGTTAATTATGAAATACCTGAGAGAAAAGAATACTTATTATGCTTACCGATAAGGTTATCTGGAAGGACGGTCTTTTCGTGCTTCCACAACATTTTCAGCAATTCGAAAGATACCTGCTGAATTTAGTACAGCAGACAAATGCAGTGGCAATGCCCTTAATGTATGGATTTGCATCCTGCTCACTTGATGTAAATCTGTTAAGTAAAGGGAAATTTGCTCTCACTGAAGCTCTTGGTATCATGTCCGACGGAACACCTTTTTGTATACCTCTCAATAACCGGGTACCGGCAATCCGATCGGTGGAAGAGCATTTCAGTCATCAGAAAACTCACCTTGATGTTTACCTGACACTTCCTTTGGCACAATCAGGAAGGCCGATTTGTTCTGACAGCAGTTCAAGTGATATACGATACAAAACAGAAGTAGAAACGATTATTGACGAGGTTTCCGGCAGCACAACTGAAGAGATTGAAATTGGAAAATGCAATTTTTCAGTTCGTTTTGAGGGAGAATCTCTTGATGCAGTATCTTCGCTCCGTATAGCGCGTCTTAAACGTACGGTCAATGATGGAATAATCATTGATGAAAGTGTCTCACCTGCCGCTGTTCTTATAGGTGCGTCCAATGGTTATATGAAAAAGTTCGGAGCTCTTCTTGCAGAACTTCATGTTAAAAGTTCAGAGCTACTTAAAGGAAGAAAGCAACTTTCAAACATCTTTTCCATCTCGACACCTGAACAAATAGCGAATCAGTTTCTTCTCACGATTTTAACAACACATATACCTTTGCTTGATCATTTTTATCAACGGGCATCACAGGTTCATCCTTACACCGTGTACTGTCAGGTTGGGCAACTTGCCGGAGCACTTCAGGCGTTTGGTCAGGACAATGAAATTTCTCCATTACCTTCCTATGATCATGATGACCCCTGCCATTCTTTGGAAATTATGCATTCGTCAATTCGTGCAATTTTAATGTCTGATTATTCATCAGGATGCATACAAATTCCAATAGAGAGAACTGCTGACGCGACATACCTTAGTGTAATCAATGATACATCACAGCTTTTACAGTGCGAGTTTTATCTCGGTCTCAGTGCAGATGCATCTCATGAAACAATCATTAACACAGTGCGACGATCCATTAAAATGACTTCACGTGATGAGTTGTCTCGTTTGACTATCGGTGCATTGCCCGGACTGCGCCTTGAACCGGTAAATCCGCCTGCTGAACTGGCTACAAAAAAAGATTATCTCTATTTCAATCTTATTCGGGAAGGTACTCATTGGCAGAAAATACAGAACGCAAACAATATTGCCTTCTATTTTCCCGGTACGTTACAAAATCTTTCCATGGAATTACTGGCCATAAAAATGAGATAAGGATTCGCGATGCTGAATAATCTGGAAAAAACCATTTCTACCTACACACTCAATATCAATCTAAGCAAACTGATGGATCCTACAGTTTCGATCAGTACACTGTGCAACGATATATTTCTGATTATTATCAGTATGCGGGAGCAGCAGGATTTAGGGACACCGGAATCGCTTCGTAAATTTCTAAAACTCTATATTGAAATATTTGTAAAGAACTGTGATGAAATGGGAATTGATACAAGAATAATAGAATCTGTTAAATTCGCATTAATTGCACTTATCGATGAAACGGTACGGAGTATTCCGGGAAAATGTTCTGACTTTTGGAACGCACAGCCGCTTCAATCTGAATACTATGATGAACAGATTGCCGGTGAAAAATTTTTTGAGGATCTGAGGGAGCTTATGTCTGATGCTCATTCCAATTATGCAACTCTGGAAACCTTTTTCTATTGTCTTGCGTTGGGATTTCAGGGGCAATATCTTGGAAAAACAGAGGAAAGAGAAAAGGTTATTCACCAATTGGCGACCGTACTGATTAAAACGCGAATGCAAACCAGACAGAATCGTAAAAAGTCTCATACAGTTTCAAAAAAAACACCGCGTGTAGCGTTTTTCATACCGAACTGGTTAATAACATCGGTTGCAATTGCAGCAGCACTACTTGTATGGTTTGGCACATCGGTTTCCATTCGGTCTCTATCACAAAAACCGATAACGTTACAAATGAATTAGTATACCGAAAAGAATGATCATTATTTAAGGAATAGAAACTCATAATGGATACAATGACTCCTCATCAACTGGTAGAAACTGCACTCGATGCATTAAACCGTGCAGCTGCTATGGTTGAACAAAATGAGGAGAATCATATTGTTATTTCGGGAATCGAAAAGGCCTCAGTACTTCTCAGGACTATTGTTCCGTCAATATCAGAAACTGGTATTGCAACAAATGGGCAGGAAAAGGACGATTATGTTTACAATCCAGAAGTATTTGACATAGATGCAATGATAATGCCGATTCCGGGAAATAACCCGGCCGGAATAAATGCACGACTTTCCGGAGATGTCAATAATCTGCTGAGTTATGTACTGAACCGGATGCGTGTTGACAATTTTCAGCCGGACTATTCAGGGCTGTTTACAAAAGCAAAACAGCTCCTTATGGAACAAACCAAAGATCTCGGGATCGCTGTACGTCTTATCGAAGCAGGAACAGAAAAATACGGTTTTACTGCTATCGCAGATGGTTTACTTTTAATAAACGGGCTGCTTACCAATTTCTGGGACGGGCTCTATCCTCAATGCGACGATGGGGATTTAGAAGCACGGGCAAACGAACTGGAAAAACTGGAGGAATTGCTGATTGCCAGACTAAATATTCGTTATGGACAATTACATGAATATTCACCGCAATACAACGATCAGGCAGCTGCAAAGCATGATGCCGCAGTATTTAAAGTAATAGCAGAACAGTTTGACAAACTCGAAAAAACCATACAGGAACGTTTCGATGACCAGGCTCCCAACCTCTTTGAACTCCGGAATCATCTGTGGGGTTTCAGGGACCGCATCGATGTACAATGCGATATATTCAGGCAAAAGAGTAATCAGGAGAAAATGGCAGTCAGGCTGGAGAAAGAAGGGTCAATTAATGCTGTTTTTGAAGCTTTTGAGCGAGAAAATGAAAAAAGTAAAACATCCGAAATTTCAGTTGATTCCGGTATTGTAAGTTTGGAACCAAAGGATATTGCTGATGCTGCTGTTATAATTGACACTTGTGCAAATTACTTTGTGGAAAAAACACCCCGGGATCCACTGGGATATCTGGTGCACCGAACCTGTAAATGGTTTACTAACACAGAATATGATCATTCCGGCAGCATTGATGAAGGTAAACGTAACAAAATCTTAGAAGCATTTTCTTTGCAGCAATGGAGTGACGTTTTAAGGGAATCAGAAATAGCGTTTACAGAAGGCGGGCATCGCTGGCTGGATCTTCAAAGGTTTCAGGTTACGGCTGCACAGGGTCTTGGAGCAGATTACAACAAAGTAGCCCATTTCATCACTACTGCGACAGTTGATTATGTATCTGAAAATCGCAAACTACTGGATGAGAAACTGGATGATGGCACTCCATGCGCATCACCTGAGACAATTGAATGGATTCGAACAGAGATGGCCAATAGGGGCAGTGGACAAAGCAGCAATATATTTGGCGGCAGATCGTATTCTTTCTATGTAAACGAATTGGAACAGGCTGATGAGTTGGCAGTGAAAGGCTGTGCCGGTGCAGGAATGAGCTTGTTACATTCGCGTTTACAACAGGCATCATGCAGACGTGAACAGTTTCTATGGAGAATACTACTCGCTGAGTTCTGCCTTGGAAACGGTCTTAAGGAGATCGCTCTGGCTGCTATTGATCATCTGGTTGAGAGTGTAGAAAAATACAATCTTCTTGAATGGGAAGATCCTGAACTTTTTGCACGTGTTTACAAGATTGGATATTCGGGATATCGTAGCCTTGGAGAAAAAAAAGCGCCAGTGGAAAAACTTGAGTTTTTTCGCAGGCGGATATGCCTCTACGATCCAAAATTTACCATAGCTTCGTAAAACTGATTTCCCGGGAATATCCCATGCTGTAAAGTAACTGATAATTAAGCATGCTAAGAAAGTACAATTGTAAAGATATTATTATTTATTGAAAGGAGCCACTTCTATGCCTGAGAGCAAACAAAAAAAACTCGAACGGGTACGTCCGCCGAAGGTACAGATTTCCTATGAAGTAGAGACCCTTGACGCAATCGTAAAAAAGGAACTCCCATTTGTAATGGGAGTTATCGCTGACCTGAGCGGTGACAATGAAGTAAAGGATGCAAAAGGGCGTCCAGTCAAGATAAATGAAAGAAAATTTTCTCAGATAGACAAGGATAATTTTAATACCATTCTTAATGGTTGTAAACCCAGAGCAACCTTTCGTGTGGCGGATAAACTATCTGGCGAAGCTGGAAAAACAATGAACGTCGATCTTGAATTCCAGCATATAAACGATTTTCACCCTGAAAAAATTGCAGAAAAAATAGAACCCATGCGTAAACTGATGGAGGCACGGCGACGTCTTGCATCACTCAAGCAGAAGATGGACGGGAATACCGATCTCGAGAACAGCCTTAATGAAATTCTTAAGAATGGTGATGTGCGTCAACAAATTAAAGCATCACTTGGGGCAAATTAAAAAATCAGGGAATTCCCAATTATAATTTTAATAATAAGAGAGGCTGATAATGAGTGAAGAAAATATAGAATTATTGTCGCAGGAAAGTGCTGTATCAGATGTATCCACTACACAGGACATAATTGACCAGGTTCTCAGCAGCATGGATTTAACCCAGAAGCGGGTCAAGGATGAACTTAACGAATATATAGATTCGCTTATGAAGGGGCAGACTGTTGCTGATGATGCGCTTAAAGCTATTGACATTCAGATAGCACGGATAGACGAGCTTCTTTCCGCTCAGATGAATGAGATACTGCACAATGAAAAATACCAGAAAATCGAATCTGCATGGCGCGGACTTAAATACCTTGTTGATCAGAGTGAAACCAACGAAATGCTCAAAATAAAGGTGATAAACATCTCTAAAAAAGATCTTCTGAAGGACCTGAGCAATGCTGTAGAATTCGATCAGAGCAGTATGTTCAAGAAAATCTATGAAGAGGAATTCGGAACTGCCGGTGGATCACCTTTTGGAGCACTTGTTGGCGACTACACGTTTAATGTCGGTGACAACGAGGACATGACGATCCTTGAACATATGTCAGGAGTCGCTGCTGCATCACATGCTCCCTTTATTACTGCTCCATCTCCAAAATCATTTGGATTCGAGAGTTTTGAACAATTGGGGGATCCCCGTGATTTAGCTGCAAAATTCGACAAGTCTACAAACCCCGAAATGATGCGCTGGTCTGCATTTCGTGATTCTGATGATTCCAGGTATGTCGGACTTTGCATGCCAAGAATTCTTCTTCGTCTCCCTTATGGCGACAATGGAGAAAAAGTTGAAACATTTAATTTTCAGGAAGCAGTGGACGGTACTGATCACTCGAAATATCTATGGGGAAATGCTGCATGGGCAATGGCTGCACGCATGACCGATGCATTTTCGAAATATGGCTGGTGTGTCAATATTACCGGACGTGAGGGTGGAGGTACTGTTGAGGGACTTCCGATACATACATTCAAAACCGACACCGGTGATATCTCCTACAAATGTCCAACCGAAATTGCCATTACCGACAGACGTGACAATCAGCTTGACAATCTCGGATTTATACCTTTGTGTCACTATAAAGACACTAATTATGCAGTGTTTTTCAAGACTCATTCGGCTCAAAAACCTGTAAAGTACGATAGCCCTGAGGCTACTGCAAATGCAGAATTGTCGGTACATCTCACCTACTTAATGGCAGTTTCACGTTTTGCACATTACATGAAGGTAATTTTACGTGATAAACTGGGAACACTGCAGGAAGGTGAGGATATTGAAATGTTCCTCAATAAATGGTTTTCCATGTATACCCTTGCAGACCCGACAGGTGCCGGCGAAAAGCTGAAATCAGAGAAACCGCTTCGTGAATTCAAGGTCTCGATCAAACCGGTTGAAGGAAAGCCCGGATCGTATCAGGCCGATGTACACCTGCGTCCACATTATCAATTGCAGGATATAAATATGAGTCTGCATCTGGTTGCAACTGTACCTAAGAAATGATGTGTCGTTTTGTGACGATGCATGGTTCATTAAATTCATCATACCAATAAAAAGGAGCCTGATATGGCATTCGATGCTTATTTTAAACTTGACGGTGTAGAAGGACAGGCAGAAGATTCCAAGCACGAGAAATGGATTCAACTGCTTAGCTACAATCATTCAATTGCCAATGAGACTACAGGAATGCATAGTTCCGGTGGTGCTCACATGGGCGGTCGTGTTCAGCACAATGATATTGTGCTTGCCAAACAAATCGATGGCACAAGTCCGATGCTTATGCTCGCCTGCTGCCAGGGAAAATCTCATCCCACAGCGACTATTGAGCTGGTCAGGGCCGGTGCATCCGGAAATGATGCAATCCCTTATCAGAAAATTGAATTGACCGATGTTGTAATTAAATCTGTTTCTCCGGTAGGTGCTGATGGATCTGCTTTCCCGACGGAGACTGTGGCTTTGACATATGCAACAATCAAATGGACCGTGACGAAAACCGGAAAAGATGGAAAACCTGCAGGTGAAATTGTCAGCGGCTGGGATCTGAAAAAGAATACCAAGCTATAAGATCGGGTATACATTTTTTTACTGTGATATCATGGTTGCTTAAAGGTAATCGTGATACCACAGCTATGAGCGCCCCCTAAATCCCCCGCAGGGGGACTTTGGAAGTGTAAATGGCTAATATTTACCTTCATCTTCAAGTCCCCCTTCGGGGGATTTAGAGGGCGAGAGATTTTGAGTTATATCTATGAATGATCAGTATCAGATGACGTTAATTGACAGGCTCTGTCAGGGAAAATCTTCTACATCAATTGCTGAAATGCGTGACATGGTACGAAGAGATTTAGAGGATCTTCTCAATACGCGTCAAGGCCCGGGGGATATACCGCCATGGTTTGAAAATCTTGGCAGCTCCATGGCTGTTTATGGGCTTAACAGTATCGAAAGTGTAGATATGAGCGTGAAGGACGAGCTTCTTAAGTTGTTGACAGATGTAAAAATCAGCATTCAACTGTTTGAGCCGCGACTTGAAAACGTCGATGTATCGATTGCTAAAGCTAACGATGATAATCAGACACGGAGTCCGTTTGTTTTGCATCTTCGTATCGATGCGGTAATGCGGATTGGTGCTTATGTCGATAGAGTTGTATTTAATACGATGATTCAGAAAAGTGGTGCAACTGTGCATGAGGCACTTGATCATGCATAAAGACCTGTACCCGTATTATGAACGGGAACTCCAGTATTTACGTCAGGAGACAATCGAATTCGCCAGGAATTTCCCTGATGCAGCCGCTGCGCTTCGTATTGAAAAGGATCGGGCACATGATCCTCATGTGGAACGTTTACTGGAAGGATGTGCTTTTCTGGCCGGTCGTATCAGGCGTAAACTCGATGATGAATTTCCTGAAATCGCCGAATCCGTCCTGAATATGCTCTTTCCACAATACCTGCTTCCTACGCCACCTATGGGAATTGTCCAGTTTCAGATTGATGCTCAGGCGAGCAAGCTGACTTCCAGCTATCGCATTCCCAAAGGAACGCTGCTCCATTCTTCACCGGTGCGCGGAGAACCATGCTGTTTCCGTACCTGCTATCCGGTGGATCTGGTACCTGTGGCGCTATCCGATGTGCAATGTGTAAAGTGGACACGTAAAAATGGTCCCGAGCCCGGCTGTAACTGGCAGGCACAGGCTGTGCTGGAGCTTTCTTTCAAAGCGTTAAGTGGATTGACATTTGGTGATTTTTCGCTTCCACGCCTGCGTTTGTTCCTTCAGGGTGAACCGCTCGCATCACGTCTTTACGAACTGCTTGGGAGGAGCGTTGTTCGTATTGAAGTTGCGCAGGCTGACAATAAATCAGCCATTGACAGTGACAACGCACGCGGAATATTTCTACCTTCAGATGCCATTTCACCTGTGGGCTTTGGTCCTGATGATGAATTGATGCCGTTTCATAAAAATGCGTTTCCGGGCTATCGTTTGTTAAGAGAGTTTTTTGTTCTTCCGGAAAAATTCTTTTTCTACGACGTTGATTTAAATAATGCGATCGGGATGTTTGGATCTCCAAAGGAAATAAAGCTGCGTTTTTATCTTGACAGTATGCCGGAGAATTCATCCGGTATCAGTCGTGAACAGTTCGCAATCGGATGTACTCCAGTGGTTAATCTTTTTACCAAGAAAGCTGAACCGCAAAAAACGCATCCTGGACGTCATGAGTATCGTATTATTTGTGAAGCCGGAAAGCCTGACCGGTTTGAAGTGTATACCGTTGACAAGGTGGAATCGACCGATCTCACCACCGGTGTGCAAAGAGTGGTTGAACCGTTCCATGCGTTCAGACATGCACTGACACCGGAAGTACCGTTTTATTGGTTTGCAAGAAGAGAGAAGACAACCGATCACACTTCTGTTGCTGACAAGGAGCTCTCTACCGGTATCCGGAGTGCAGATGACACATCCAGGAGTGTAGCAGACGAAGTGTATCTGGAGCTCTGTACACTTGATTACAGCAGTAGTTCTCCTGATGATCAGTGTCTGAGTATCACTATTACCTGCACCAACCGCAATCTTGTAAAGGAGATGCCGCTTCAGGAGGAAGGCAGGAGCGATTTTTCGGTGATAAATCAGCCCGCATTTGGTCCTGTCAAGGTTCTGGCATTAAAACGCGATCAGATCCGGACTCCTCTCGGCCGGGAGGATGAGTACTGGACCGGTTCCGACACACGCAGACAGTGGCGTGGTGCATACTGGCGGCTGATCTCTCATCTTTCGCTCAACTATCTGAGTCTCAGAAGTGGCGGAATTAATGCACTTCAGTCACTTCTTCAGTTATACGATGTAAAAGGTGAGGCGAAAAATGAGAACATCATTTTAGGTCTGACCGGTCTTGATGTGCGCCCGGTTAATCGCCTTATCAGAGGTACATTGTGCCAGGGGGTTGGTATAGAACTTACTGTTGATGTCGGGCGGTTCAAGGAATCCTCATTTTACCTGCTTACTGCTGTGCTGGACCGGTTTCTTGCACACTATGTTTCAATAAATTCATTTACTCAGCTCACTGTTGTCGATAACACCGAACGAAAGAACCGGTTGAAACAATGGCCGATAAGGATGGGGGAACAGATAGCGATATGATTAAAACCGTCCTTAATAAAGAAGCCTGCTCCACCGATTTCTTTCGTCTGATACGACGCCTTGAGCTCTCATTACCGGGAGTTTCTCAGATCGGCAGGGATGGACCATCGGTCAATGAGGCCGTTCGCATAAGGCCTGAGGCATCATTTCGCTTTCAACCGGGTGCTATTGCAAAAATTGAAGAAAGCACTGACAGTAAATTTCCCTTTGTCATGACCATAACCTTTTTTGGTTTGTATGGCAGAAACGGTACACTGCCATGGCATTATACAAGTCGAATTATTCATCAGGTGCGGCCATCACTATCCGATATCCGGTATTCAGGGAGTGGTCTGCGGGAATTTCTCGATATTCTTAATCACCGGTATGCATCATTTTTTTACCGGGCGGGAATTAAATATCGCTGGCCGCTTGTTTATCGTCAACATGGTGAAGATGAGGTTACAGGAAATTTAATAGCGTTCACAGGGCTCAAAACACTTCATACCCGAAATCAATTCGGTATTCCAGACACTGCACTGCTTCGCTATGCAGGGCTTTTTACCATTCCCAACTCAGCATCGTCCCTTACCAGCCTGCTTTCTGATTTTCTTAACACAACGGTAAAGATCAGCCAGTTCGAGGGTGAATGGCTCGAAATTGATAAGTCCGACCGAAACAAAATAGGACATCGAAATGAAACCTGCTGTCTTGGCCGGTCCTTTACAATTGGAAGACGGATTTTCAGCCGTCAGCATAAATTCCGTATTGTTATCGGTCCTGTTAGTTACGAACAGTTTACCGACCTGCTGCCCGGTCAGAAAAAATTCAGGGAACTTACCATGCTCGTTCGGATGCGCTCCGGTATCACCCTGAAATCTGAATATGCACTAAAGGTTGACAGGCAAACAGTGCCTCACGCAGCATTGGGAAGAAAAAGTGCGGGACTCGGCCGTAATTTTTTCCTTTTGTCACGTAATAAGCAGGGGCCTATAACATGTCCGGTATTTAAAAGTGAAACAACGACACTGCATCCCGAAATCCTGAATTTGGAGGGAGAGCAAACCCGGGGGAGGTTTGATTATGTTTGATAAGAAGTTCAACTTTTTCCTCAATACACCACTGCTTGGTGATGATACACTCATTGTTGAGTCTTTTGGTGGTACCGAAGAGATTTCACACCTCTATTCATTTGTTGTGGAAGTCAAATCGCACAGGACATCACTTTCATTAGATGCACTGGTTGGAAAACATGTCACTCTTGGTATTACTCTTGGAGACTACAGAAAAAGGTACATTTCCGGTTATGTCAGGAGGTTTGTCCAGCCAAGCAGTCGTGAAGATCTTAACCATTACCGGGTCGAGATAGTACCCTGGTTGTGGTTTCTGACGCAACGGTCGGATTGTCGCATTTTTCAGGAGAAAACGGCACTGGAAATTATTAAAGAGGTCTTTGACGCAGCCGGATTTTCAGGTCACTATGAGATGAAAACCACCGCAACCTACCGTAAGCGGGAGTATTGTGTCCAGTACCGGGAAACAGATTTTAATTTTGTTTCACGTCTGATGGAAGAGGAGGGAATTTTCTATTACTTTACTCATACATCAGATTCACACATGCTGGTTCTTGGTGACAATCCAGGCGCTTATAAACCACTTCAACCTACCGGTGATGTAATTTACTACCGGTCATCGGAAGAGGAACAGCGGCGTCCTGCAGTGATGGATTTTGCTGCGGAGCATTCGGTCAGATCGACCAAAGTATCCCTGAGAGACTTTGACTTTGTAAAGCCCTCTTCCGATCTCACGGTGATGCAGAATGCAAGCGACCAGTACGAACTGTACGATTATCCCGGGAATTATACGGAACGGCCCGATGGTGAGCATTATGCAAAGATGCGGCTGGAACATGCACAATCCTTAGTCAAACAGTTTTCTGGAACTGCCACTGATCGAAGGCTTACTACCGGTGCAACATTCGATCTTACGGAACATCCACGGGCTGAATACAATGCGGCCTATTTACTCACCGCGGTTCATCATTCAGGAAGTCAATCTGAAGAGAGTGAGACCTATCAGTGCAGCTTCGGGTGCATTCCGTCAGATGTGCCATTCCGTCCGCAGTGCAATGCGGTAAAGCCCACCATTTTCGGTTGTCAGACAGCAGTGGTTACCGGGCCGGCGGGCGAGGAGATATGGCTTGACAAGTATGGAAGAATAAAAGTGCAGTTCCACTGGGACCGCGTTGGTAAAAAGGATGAAAACTCAAGCTGCTGGATACGGGTTGCGCGCAACTGGGCCGGGAAAAACTGGGGCATTGCATTTCACCCCAGAATCGGTCAGGAAGTGATCGTCCAGTTTATCGAAGGTGATGTTGACAAACCTATAGTGACCGGCTCTGTTTACAACGAGGAACAGATGCCTCCGTATGAACTTCCCTCAAATTCCACACAGAGCACGATAAAATCGCGAAGCTCCAAGGATGGAACCCCCGATAATTTCAACGAGATCCGGTTTGAGGACAAAAAGGGAGCGGAGCACTTTCTGATCCACGCTGAAAAGGATCACATGGTTGAGGTGGAGAATGATGAGACACATTCAGTGGGGCATGATGAAACACATTCGGTAGGAAATGATGAAACTCACACTGTAAAGAATAACCGGACTACAACAATTGATAAGGATGATACACTAACTGTCAAGCAAAACAGAACGGTTACTGTTGATGGTACTCATACT
This sequence comes from uncultured Fibrobacter sp., assembly GCA_964390065.1. Classification (GTDB taxonomy): domain Bacteria; phylum Fibrobacterota; class Chitinivibrionia; order Chitinivibrionales; family Chitinispirillaceae; genus JAAZBG01. The sequence goes on from CAYMGX010000009.1 coordinate 46,165, forward strand.
GAGACTATAAAACAGGATACTACAATTAAAATCGCTCAAGGAAATTACGATCATAAGGTTGAAACGGGAACTGCTACATATCTTGTTGAAAGTGATGTGACCGAAACCTATAATGCCAGACAATCGACGACAGTCGCCGGTGATATTACCGTTAAGTCAATAAACTCGTTTATTCATCTCACTGCATCGACTGATATCATACTGGAAGTTGGTAATAGCAAGCTTGAGATGTATCAGGACGGGACCATCAAATTGATTGGGACTGCGGTCCTGGTGCAGGCCAATGATGCACTCAGAATGGTTGGTTCCAATACGGCAAAAATATCGGGGGATGTAGTCATGTCTGAGGCAGCGAATGAAAATACAATAACCGGTTCAAACATCATGTCTTCAGCCTCCATCAATAATGTTGTTAAAGGTGATGTCGCGGTATTGCTTAATCCCTGAACGTAGAGAATGGTGATTTTATTTAAACTGAGATCTGAAAATTGAAAACGATAGAGTATGCATATATGAAAGTGATTAGCGGAGATTAGAAATGGCTACGGTAGCAGCAACAAAATCACCACCAGCACCCTTTGCCTTTATTCCCGGTACCAATACAACTGGTCAACCGATTTTTTCGGTTCTTGTTAAAAGGTCCTACCGCATTGAGGAAAGGCAGCATTTGTGCCGGATCGAAGCGGCAAATGAACTCCGAAAGATTGACAAGTACTATGACGGAGGTGATCCGTTAACGACAACGGTACAATACGAAAATGAAACAGCAGGATTTAAGCCTTTGACGGATGTTGTTGTTATCGGGAATGCGCATACCCCCAAAGGAATAGAGTGCCTCGAAATGGATGTATGTGTTGAGGTAGGACCTGTAATGAAAGTTATCAGAATTATTGGCGATCGCCGATGCCGATATCGTAAAGGAATGGATCCCCGTATCAGTGAACCTCTGCCTTTTACCACAATGCCAATCCGTTATGAGCTTGCTTATGGCGGAAAAGATGAGAAAAGTAATCCGAAGTCGCCGTTTTTTTATCCGCGCAACTATCAGGGACGGGGGATTGTCATAAAGAATCGTTCTGAGCTCATTGATGATCTTCAGTTACCTAACATAGAAGATCCGGCTGACCTTCTCTCTCCGGACAGGATCGTGCTTGACAAGCCGGAAAGGTGGGTTGATCAGCCGATGCCGCAGGGGTTCGGGTGGTATAGCCGTACATGGTATCCCCGCAGTATCTATGCAGGAGCTGTTCCCGGGTTCATGGACATTGACTGCCTTACTGCTGAGGAAAAACTCGGTTTAGTGCCTGCCAACCATGTAAAGCTTGCACGTCGGTTCAAATTACCAATGTTTGATATAAAATTCAATAATGGTGCATCTCCGGGGCTTGCTTTGCCCTATTTGTGTGGAGACGAGCAACTACGAATAGTTAATATGACAAAAGCTGGTGAGCTATGCTTCAGACTTCCGAACGATATGCCGTCTGTTGCTATTGATATTGGATTTGGAAGCGATACACCGGATCCAGTGATGCAAACGGTTTGCGTACGTACTGAAGATCTTGAGGTTGATATCATCTGGAGTTTCAGCGTTCCCTATCCGGGAATCAGTTGGCTTTCAACTATGAAAAAACTCAAAATTGAGGTAGTTTGATATATGGTTGACAATGGAACAATGTCTGCTGAAGCTGAATGTGCCGTAAAAAAAACGCCTGAACGGGTTATAATACTATCCGGACAAACTCCTGATGGTGACTATATTTTAAGTTCACTGTTTAAGAGAACCTATGATATTGTACCGGGAGGAGTATGTACACGTGCCTTACTTGATGCGCCTATGAACTCCGGCGATGTCAACTATGACGGGCCAATGAACTCATCACTAAAGTATGAAAGCGATTTTGTTCCCTGGAAGAACAGGACTGATATTGTTTTCAATGGAGCAGCATACGCTCCGCAGCAGAAACCACTGCAACAACTCATAGCAACACTCTCTGTTGGTTCGGTAACCAAAAGTATATTCGTAATTGGCGACCGTACCTGCACATTTCGTCTGCACAGAGATCCTCTGTTTAGTGATCCGTTACCTTTTGTCAAAATGGAAATTCGCTATGAACGGGCGTATGGCGGTATTGATATTTATTCAAATCCGGCCATGCAATATGGTTATCCACGAAATCATTTAGGTTGCGGTTTTGTTGTAAAAAACAATCGCAGGAGTATCGATGAACTCCAGCTTCCAAACATTGAAGATCCTGAGAATATTCTGCATCCTGGAAATATCTGTTGTGGAGATTTTAAAAAGTGGGAGCTGCAACCTTTGTCGCAAGGGTTTGGCTGGTATGCTAAATTCTGGCAGCCGCGTGCTGCGCTTGCTGGAGTTATGCCTGCAGATCGTGCCATCGAAGAGAAGTTACGAAATGCTTTTGAACTTCTGGTTCCAAAGTCTCAAAAGGAGCTGTTTGCGCAGACGAAACTTCCCTCAATGGATTTTTCCTTCTTTAACGGGGCTTCGCAAGGTCTGGCAGTACCATACCTGAATGGCGATGAACAGGTACAGTGTGTCAATTTGTCACCGGAATCAGTTACCGGTTTCAGACTTCCCGGGGAAAAACCGAAGCTGAGAGTCGATTTTGGTTTTGGTGAACAACAGCCCGAAACAGTACTCCATACAGTATTAATTCGAATGGAGGAAAAGCAGGTTGATCTCGTTTGGCGGGGTGCGGTTTCCTATCCAGGACCGGATTGGTTGCCTCAAATGAAGAAAAAGGAGATCTCACTGAAATGAATCGTAATAAAAATAGATCTGCAGAAAGGATATCATTATATGCCTAATTTTAATGCAGTTAAATTGACTGATTTTGTTGTAGGGGTCGATGTGCATCCTCTTGCACCAGGGGTGCCGATACATCCGTATTTCGGACCTATTTTTCTTTGGCATTCACCCCAATTTCCGAAGTCAAATGTGTTTATTAATGGAATGCCTGCCTGCACGATCGGTTCTATGGGGTATTATCTGCATATTCCCCAGGGGGCAGTACCGGTTGAACCCACCAATGCTCCATATTGGTTTCGATATCTTACCAATGTTGTCATGGGAGTCGTTTTGATGGGATTATCGACACTTGCAAATATTGTGATTGCTTCAATATCATCGATTATTCCAAATAAACCTGCATGTATAGATGATTTCATCGGTGAAGTGACTGGAAGTACCGGGGCGACTTCGCAGGGTTGGGCGATGGTCGGTACCAGTTTTTCGATTTTTACCAGTTGGCAAACGTGGGTGCAATTATTGATGCCGCCAATTCCCTTTTGTGGATCGCAAGGGTCGACTGCTCTTGGGAACCCTAAGGTTACTGTCAATGGAAGCCCATTAGCAATTGTTTGTCCATTGGCAGCAACGTCCTGCAGCATGATTCCGGTTGTTCCTAATGCAATGCCGCTCGGGTTTAGTAATGTTATGGTTGGTATGAGTATAGACGATTTGATAAAAGGATTGTTGGTGAATGCTGTAAAGTCAGGGATTTCTGCAGGTATTGGAGCTGGTGTTGGCAAATTAAGCAACAAAATTACCGGTAAATTGTTTTGTGGATGTAAAAAATAAAGTGCTATGTCAAGTTGTTTTTATGTGAGACAGCAAATAATAGTAGACGAATATGATTTCATAAGGATTTTGTAAATTTCATGAAAAGTGGAAAAATGTCAATCGGTCATCCTGTCGATGTTGCAACAGGGATGGTAACTGAAGACAAAACGGATATTGCAATTGCAGGAAAAGTCCCGCTGACGTGGGAGAGGAATTATAATCACTTTCTGCATGATCAGGAGTACTCGCCGCTGGGTATCGGATGGTCGAACCGTTATTTTATGACACTTACAAGAGAGGAATCCCGTTTCTGTCTCAATAGTGCCGATGGTGATACCGTCTATTTCGATGACCCTGAAAACTCTGTTGACAAGGGTGGAATTGTTCGGAACCTGACTACCTTTCAGGAACTTTCAGCGTATCATGATAATTACATTGTAACCAACTGGGATGTTGAAACGGGGGAGATCGAACGGTTTATATTTAAAACCTCTGGTTCCGGCTATGAAGCGCGACTTGCAAGTATCGAGGACATAACCGGTCAGGCACTTGATCTGATCTATGATTCCGGATCGCATCTTACAGGAGTAGCACAGCGTTTAGAGAAAAAACGTCTTATCATTTCCTATACAACTGCAAACCAGATAGAAAAAGTCAGTCTTGAACTGTCAAAGTATAACTCCCGCACACTGGTATACTATTCGTATGATGAACAGGGATGTCTTGTTGCGGCAAAAGATGCCCGCGGGTTTATTGACCGGTACGAATATGATGAACAAAAGCGTTTGACACGTGAAATAGTCAAGGATGGCGGGATCTTTTATTTCAACTATGACGATAAAAATCGCTGTGTTAAAACCTCCGGTCTTGACCGGTACGACGAAAAGACCTTGAAATTTCTCGATCACATCGGGTGGACCGAGGTAACCAACAGTTATGGTTTTACAACGCGATATCAGCATACACCCAGCGGTCAGGTGTTGAGTGTCGCTGAGCCGACAGGGGGGATAAAAACCACGGAGTACGATGACTATGGCAGAATTGTCAAGGAGATCGATGCGCTTGGTGGTGTGATTGGGTATGAGTATGATTCGATGGGGAACCGCTCGAAGATCACGGATCAGCTTGGTAATGCCTGGGAGTTGGAGTTCAATGATGTTCACCAGCCGGTTAAATTGACTGCTCCAAATGCCGGAATTTGGAAAAGAAAATACGATGAAAAACATCGGCTGGTTGAAACGATCAATCCTCTGGGGGCTGTATGGAAGCTTGAGTACAATTACTATGGAAATCTCATCTCTTCCACCGATCCGCTTGGAGCACAGTTCAAACAGTCATTTACCAGTAATGGGATTCTCCGTGATATTACTGATCCGCTTGGAAATGTTACCAGGTATACATTCGATGATGAAAATCGTTTGACAGAAAAAACGGGTCCCATGGAAGATACTACCCGGTTTGAATATGATGTTGCGGGAAATCCACTGAAGATCCTTTTTCCCGATAACACAGGTATTCGGGGGGAGTATAATGCTGGTGGGCAACTTACAAGATTTATTGATGGTGAAGGGCGAGAGACCAGATATACTTATGGTTCATGTCAGCGACTTTTGGAGAAAATTGATCCTAATGGCGACAGTGTAAAATTTGAATGGGGAACGGAACCGAAACACCTTGATAGAGTTATCAATGAGAAAGGTGAGGTTTACACTTTTGAGCGGGATGGCGCGGGAAGGGTTGTAAGAGAAACTGGTTTTGATAAACGGGTAACACGCTTTGACTACGATATGGCTGGCCGCCTCCTGGCAACTACGAACAACATGGACAAACGTTTCGTTTTCAAACGTAATGCAAAAGGTATGCTGGTTAAGGAGGAACTGCCAGGTGGTGGAGCTGCCTCCTTTGATTATGATCCAATAGGTAACCTGATTTCTGCTGTAAATGAAGAGTGTAAGGTCGCATTTGAGCGGGATCCTCTCGGCAGAATTATTAAAGAGATGCAGGGCGATGATTGGGTTGAGACTGAGTATGATGCTGTGAGCAATATTGTCCGAAATACCACAAGTAAAGGCTTTGAAGCAACGTACAAAAACAACGCCAATGGTGATATCGTCGAGCTTACAACGAATAGCAACCATACGGTAGAGTTCAACCGCAATTCCTATGGTGAAGAAACATCCCGCCTGCTACCGGGAAAACGCGCAAGACTTGACCGTGAATATGACAATGTCGGACAGATGGTTGAGCAGCGGCTGCATGTGCTTCCCAAGGATGTCTCATATGCACTCAGTTTATCTGATGATTTGTCAGCAGGGACAAAAAGCAATATTGCTGTGAGCAGAAGCTACCGTTATGACAATGCCGGTTCGCTGACTTCGATTGACGATAGCTTCTGGGGAAAGACTGAATATGTTTACGATCCTGCACAGAGGCTGATTAAAGCATTACGATCACAGGGTGAGAGTGAACAGTTTGCGTATGACAGCACCGGGAACATGGTACAGAAAATCTCCGGAAGCGAGGAGGTCCGGAATACGTATAGTGCAGGTAATCAGCTCCAGAGTTCTGGTGACACAAAATATGATTATGATGGGAATGGTCGCCGGATAAGAAAAATTGAACAAGCATCCACATCTTCACCGCAGGAGTGGGTTTACACCTGGGATGAGCGGGATCAACTGAAGACCGTTACCAAGCCCGATGGTGATGTGTGGAATTATTCGTATGATGCCTTAGGACGCCGCATTTCAAAAAAAGGTCCGGAGAAAACCGAGCAATTTGTATGGTATGGCAATGTTGTTATTCACCATTCGGTAAATGATACAGAGCCGGTTACCTGGCTATTTGAGCAGAACTCATTTAGGCCCCTTGGGAAAATAGAAAATGATAAATTCTACTCAGTAATTATCGACCACCTTGGTACCCCACGGGAGATGGTGGATGAAGCGGGGAAGATAGTCTGGTCGGTTGTGCACAAATCATGGGGGTTGGTTGACAGAACCGGGGTGCATGAAATAGATTGCCAGATACGGTTTCAGGGTCAATGGTTTGATGATGAGAGCGGGTTGTGTTATAATCGGTTCAGGTATTATGATGGGGAGGTGGGGCAGTTTTTATGTAAGGATCCGATTAGAATTTTAGGAGGACTAAATGAATACAAGTATACAATAAATCCAATTAGCTGGTTTGATTCCTTTGGATTATGCCCGAAAAGAAGAGACCAAAATTCTGATGATATAACCTTTGATAGTCAGGAGCAAGCATTACAAGAAGCTCTTAGGCGTCATAATTCAGATGATCCTTCTTTATATGAACCCATAACAGTGTATGGGAAAAATGATAATTTGAAAGGCCCAAATGGAGAACCTTACGAAATAATAGTAACGATTAGTAATGGAGATGATATCGAATTCGAACACCATAAGTGGGGTCATACATTTGAAGATACTGATGAATATGAAATTCCTCATTACCATGGGCCAAAAGGTGAGCACATATCATATGGTGAGCACCCCTTATATGGACGATAGGAGTTACGATGCGATTTTTAAAAATAAGAGTAAATGCAAAGTCATCATTTTTTAACGATCTATTTTATGATAACTTATATTTTATTGATGAAATTGATTCAAAACCTATTGATACTTTTCTAAATGTTTTTGTTGAAAATTCTAAATTATTTACGAATTTACTTATGTTGAAATTTACACGGGTTTTATTTAAAGATGATAGAACATTCAGTGTAATTTTTGAGAAAAAAGGTAAACCTCAAAATGAGTTTGATATTTTATGTGGAAATTTTAAAAACATTGAACCTTTTGTTAGTAATAAATCTATTGTCAACTCAAACGGAACTAGGTATGTTTCAGGACTGATAAAAATAAATGATCCAACCAATAGTATTGAGCTCAGGACTGAAATAGTTAACTTGGTATGTAGCAAATCATTTTCAAGGACTGGAATAATCGGCATTACAATGGCAAATTCATCGGAGTTGGAAAATAATACTAGGGATGCAATACAAAAAGATTTAGAGTTTTTTATAAAATGTAATTCAAAATCTTATCAATCGCAAAATGAATGGGATAATGATTATAACAACAAACGATTCTTGTTGACAAATATTATAAATCAACTTCTTTCATTAAAAATATTAGTTGTTCTTCCCATGGTCAATGACCCGCCCAAAAAGGGGTATTTACTTATAGAATCCAATGAAATTTTCCAGAAATTAATAGCAAACATTGAAATTAGTGATATTGACGAAAATGAGTTGATAAGCAAAAACAAATACGAGATAGGACTATTACATTAAATAAGACCAAAAAAATAAGATCAATTAAAATAGGTGTGATTGTTTAAGTTGACATCATACATCCAGCCGAATTGTTCAACATAACAGTTTCGTGCGGTGACCCGCCCAGATTTGTGGACAAATAAAGAAATTGACAACGTGGCACGTACCATTCCTGAATAATCGGGATTAAATTAATATAAAAAGAGATACCAGAATTATCCTGATAGATAGTATTTTTACTGTACAAACCATTCAGTTTGCAACATCTGAAGTACGACTGTTATCAACAATAAACCGGAATTTTGAATGATTGAAAACAAATCCTCATCACCTGTCAATCACGTCAAGCACTCAATCGACCGGACCTTGAGAACAATAGAGCGACGTACACGACACTACCGTAATACTATCATTGTGGTTGTTTCAATTGTTGCAACTGCAGTGATTCTAGCAATAGTAACGTTTTCCTGGCAACCGCTCTGTGCGATTTTTCTCCTTCCTGCGGTCGTCGTTACATTCATTTATGTCGATTGCCGTGTCATTAAAATCTGGAGCGATGAGCTTCTTGACCTGTGGAAAAAAAACGAACTTGACCTTGACTTATACACCAAATCAATCACCGTGATGAAAATGATTCCAAAATTTACATTAAACAGCATGTTAAAGCTCCTGCCGGTGCAGTGTGCAGTTAAAAAGGAGGATGCCGGTATTCGTGCTGCGATTGCAGCAACACTATCCTCCATCAGTTCCAGTCATCTGCTTAACAGCACCATATCACTTTGTATAGGTATAGCCGGTCCCTTATCGGTTGCAATCAGCCTGGTTACCTTTTCGTTTTGGCCGCTTTCTGGCACAATTGCAGGAGTTCTTGCGGTTGCGGCAAAACCGTTTTTCGAACGGAAGCTCTGGCACCGCTGGCAAACAACGGTATCGGGAATCAGCGAAAAGCCTGATAAAG
>CAYMGX010000010.1:0-50957 GCA_964390065.1 uncultured Fibrobacter sp.
TGCAAAAAAGATAATTTTTTCTTGACTTTGATGTGATTACATCGGATATTGTAAGAGTTTCCCGTTTAAAAAAATGGAGGGTGTTGTGTCTAATACAACAAAACATGATCTGATTGCTGATGTATCAAGATTTACTGGATTAACTCAGGCCGATACAAAAATCGTTGTTGAAGAAATGCTTGAGAGTATTTCTTCATATTTAGAAAGCGGAAAGAGTATTGAAATTAGAGGTTTCGGTACTTTTTACACAAAAACAAGAAAGCCCCGACCAGCTCGTAATCCGAAGACGGGTGAGGTGGTTCCGTTGCTTAAAAGAATGGTGCCGCTTTTTAAGTATTCAAACGAGTTAAAGAAAAGTATCACTGACACACTAATTCAGAATGCATCATCACAGAGTACTGCGTCTGTGTAGAAAATATTCGTAGTAATAATAGGTATAGGGCAGACAATTCTGTCCTCTGCTTACTTTTTTCTATTGTTGATGTAGTTCTTTCACGATCCGCTATCGATTTATCTGATTCACTAACAAACATTATTACCATAGTATAGCATTGCATTGTGACCGATTACTTTGGTCTTGATGATTACGTTAACTCTGTATTTCTGATACTGCACATACAGACAAAAGCGTAAACACTCAGGAAATAAAATACTGCATTTCAATCATACTGTTGCTATTTAAGAAATCGTTTTTTTTGGGATTGTAATGGTATATCCTTCGTATTGCAAAAATTTTTATTGTACTATCACCAGAAAAAAGCTTGTAAAAACTTGACTCGTTTTTGCAATGACAATATAATCTTTCTATATGTAAATTTTACAAGATCGTTATACTTTCTAACTTTCTATAAAACCGGGTAAAAAAATGAAAAAAGAAGCAATTCATGCATCTGGTAGTTTAAAAGGAGAGATCTTCATGGGAAAACTTTTTTCTCCATTGTTAATTGTTTTTACTATTGCCAGTAATCTGGCAGCACAGATTGATATCGATACTGCATATAATGCAAAAGTAAATTTACCATCATTCAATGCGCAGATTGGTGTTGGTTTCAATTACGATTTGTTAAGAAATCCAACTGATGTATCATTTGAATATCCAAGTGCTTATTTTGGATTTAATGTACCTTTAAAGACTACTCAGAATTTGAGGTATCTTGTAAAAAGTGTGGATTCATTACTTAATGATTCGACAATATTTTCAAACGGTGCGGATTATAAAATTAATGCAACCGCTCGACAAAATGCTAATGTTACCGTACGTGTTGACGTACCAATGCTGGGAGGTGTCGGATCATTTTCTAATGTTCAAAACATGTTTTTAAAGTATCAGAACATTCTTGGAAATCCTGATATTTACCTTAATCCATCGAATCTTGGAGATGGAGTGAATTTTCTTTTACGGGGAACATTGACAGTTCCGGTTGAGTTAAGTCTTTATTGGGAAACAATGACTTTTGGATATGCATACAGATTAAATAAATATTTTACTTTTGCCCTGAACCTTCATCGGCACTTATTCAGTCTGGATTTGAGAGGCAACGTTGATGTCGACATGATGGGGAAGTACTCTTTTGAACTGGATAATGAATCCGGTACATCAGATGTTGATATACCATCAGTTGAGGGATTTGTTGATTATCCATCCGATAAACTTTATGGAAGTGCTTATGGTCATTTTGAAACAGAGGTATGGTCTCCGACGCTTGCTGTAAAAGCCTGGCGATTTTCTCTTGTAACACGTTTTGGAATTGACACTAAGGCAAAAGGGGAATTTCTGGCTAAATACTCAATTCCCTTCCTCATCGATCCTGAAACATTCAAGGTAAAATATGATTTCGATGATTACAAAACATTGACATCTCCGGAAGTAATGCAGGGACTTTCATCTAATGCTACAGACAGTCTGGTTTACTCAAGTAACGATGTTGATCTGATCTGGAAAATGCCTACAGGTCTTACCTTTTCATTTGATGTATGGCCGAAACATTTGAGAGTTTCATACACTAAATTATTCGGCGACATTGCTATGAAGCTTGATAATATCGCAAAACAGAAACTTGCTACTGAGATGAATAGTGATCGGGATACAACGTTTGATACAATTGTAATTGATGTTGGTATTTCTGTTGATCATATAATCATGATTGAGGCAAGTCTTTTCAATTCATTTCTAAATTTTGGTATAACATCATTTGATGTTTCATATAATGGAGAGAAACATTTACTTGGGAGAAAATTGCCATATATGAAAATGGGTAAATCTGCGATGCTTCCTGTTCTTAACCTTGGAACAGATCTCGGTACAAAACTTCAGCTTCATCTTGAGTTGGATGTTTTGCCATTACCCGCATTAAAAACCGGTGTTGTATATCATTTCTGATTTGATACAAATGTATGAAAGGATCATTCATGCTTACCTTTAAAAAAATTGCATTTATTACTATGTTGTTAAGTGCCTGCACTCTTTATGCGCAAACGACAGAGTATTTGATTGTTGATGCTCCTATTGGTGCGCAATCATCATCAAAAGTTTTATGGGTAAAATGGGCCGGCCTGGCACGTTTGGGACAGCCTGCCCCGGATTCCGGAACAATCTACTATGACAGAGCACCCGGTGGAGGTGATTTGAAAAATTACCGGTATACTGTAAAGAACCCGGCACTGGATTCTGCAACAAAGAAACCACTGGACAATATGCTTGAAGTGAGTGGTGGTATAAGTAAACGCGGAACCGCATTTAAACCGGCGGATCAGCGTGAAATGGGTTTTGGTGTATTTTATTGTGTCGTAGCTTTTCCCTGTTCGACAATAACACCAGCATCCCCTGCAGTCAAAAAGTTAGATACGCTTATCAGTAATGAATTTGTACTAATGATTGAGTCTCCAAATGCAGTTGATTGGATTGGCCCCAATGATTCAATAACAGAATTGACACCGACCTTTCGGTGGAAAGCCAATGCCGGGGTTCCATATTATCATGTAGTTCTTTCTGATGACGCAATTTCTATTGATTCAAGTGAGGACGGGAAAGTAAACCTGAGCGGTCTAAGTATTATCTGGCAGGCGATAACCCCTAATACTCAAATCGTTTATGGCGCACCGGATCCATCACGCACAATTACTGCAGATCCACCACCACTATCACCCGGGAAAAAATACACATGGCTGGTTCTGAATAATTACGGAAATCACGCTGCATTTTCATCAACAAAAGTAAAACTACCACCGGCAAATTTCGTAATTAAAGGTAAATCAATGAAAAAACCGGTGCCTGTGTATCCGGTAAATAATGTACAATTGACATCTACGGACAATAGCAAATTCAGTTTTAAATGGACAAATCTGGATGATTCCGCAAATACCTATAAAGTATATGCCTATATCGGATCGGATTTCGAAGGTATAAATGCACAGCTTGTTGTTTGGCAAACAGAAGTAAGTGCATCCAAAGGGAAAGATACAATGAGTGTGGAAGTTGATGCCGCTACTACACTGACAAGTAACAAGTATGTCTGGAATGTCATTGCAGTTGACAACAAAGGAGCTGGTTCAACTGGTGATACTGCCGGTTTTAAATATTATGCGCCCGAAGGTACTCTGAAAATCCATACCAGAGAGTTAATCAGGGTTCCCAAAGGCGATTCGATAGAACTGGTTGAGAGCAAAGTCGGCCTTGTTCAGATTAAAGTTGATGTGCTTAATGGTTCCCTTGAAGCACCGTTATTGTTTTATACTGATATGAGCGGGAATCTTGAAAGAAAACGTCCTTCCGGAGCCTACCGAATTACTGCAATTGCAAATGAGTTTGAGAGTCAAACAAAGACAATTACAATAAAAGATGGTGAAACACTTGAAGAAACATTTTATCTTGAGCGTCCCGAAGCAACTATCTATGGTAAAGTTGTTGACGAAACAGGCAAGGGTATCAATCTTGTATCGGTGTATGGTGTTTCTGATCTTAACGACACGATCGTAACTAAAACTGACGCCGCTGGAAACTTTATTCTAAAATGTTTTGGATCAGACTGGAGAATATGGTCTGAAATTATTGGTTATAAAACAGTTGTGCCTAAAAAGGTAACGGTTGTTGCTGCGCAGAATCTTTCTTTCGGTACGATAACAATGCAGAAAAATCCGTTTACATTATCAGGTGTTGTAAAGAATACAAATGGCGAATCAATACTTGGCGTAAGGATCAGACTGTACAAAAGTGGTGCTCAGATTGACGAAATTCCATCAACACCTCAGAATGGAACATTTTCATTCTCTATTCCGAGTGGTACATATACACTTACTGCAGATAAAACAGGTTTTACATCATACAGCACTGTAATTGATATGGTTAACTCCAAAGAGATATCAATTTCGATGAAACCGGGAGCAACAGTTGTAAATGGCTTGATTTACGGAAAAACCTGGGTTAATTCGGATAATAAGTACGTATACGCTCCAATTACAAATGCGTCAGTTGTTTTTATAAAGGAAGGCGGAGGGGATACAATAAAGGTAAAATCGGATCCGACATATGGAGATTTTAGAACAAGTTTAGAAGGTGGACAAACGTATCACGTTTATTCGTCTGCAAACGGATATGAAGTAAAGACCGCTCCGTATAGACTTGTAACTCAACTTAACGCAACTCAGAATTATAATGATACACTAAATGCTTTTGCAACTGTAAATGGGTATGTCAAGCTGGTAAACGGTTCATCACTTGGCAATTTTAATGTTGCTATTATAAGAAATTCAAATGGAACAGTTGTTGCAACAGGTAAATCGACTGTAAATGGCTCTTTTGAAATAAGAGGCATTATGGATGGAATGTATACACTTATGGCCGGTAAAGATGGTTATGTGCTTGACAGTGTTGCAGGAGGTAGCTTGTTAAATGTAGCCGGTGGTAAACCGGATAGAAGCGTAATTAATTTCCATATGAAAACAGGTGAAAAAACAATAGCGTGGGATACAAAATATGACGGTTCAGTTAAAATAAAATCACCACTGATTAAAACGCTGTCTGTGAACGATACCTTGAAAAATGCCGGTACAGGATCGTATATAATTAATTTCGATGCAACGAGTGATAGTGTTATTGATTGTTCCTATCACCGGTTTACTGTTGTTGAATCCGAATCCGTACATATTGAAACAATTGTATTGCCATTGACATTCAGAAAGGTTGATTCACTTACATTGGTAAATGAGTATGCACAGTTTTTACTGAGGTATTCGGACACTCTTGATTCTGTAAAAATAGTATATAAGGATATATCTGCGACATCTTTTGCTGAATCAAAAAATACAACAAAGGATGATACTTCGTACACATTCAGTATAATTCCTCCAAAAGATGGAAGTACAATTGTGTACTACTTTATGGGATACAGGGGAAGTGATATTTATGGATCAGATCAGGAATGTTACTATTCATATGTAAAACCAGATACCAGCCGGCTTTCGAAATTTGAAGTACTACCATCTTCACAGGATACATTAATCTATCCGATGTCTTATGAAATTCCCTTTAGCATAAAAGGTTATGTTTCCTCATTGTTTCAGGAATCTGTAATTAATGATGGTTCCGGTGTAAGCTGGAAATTAACAAATGAACAAGGATCAACGCTGATGAAATTCAGTGGAATTACAACTTCAGTTAAAACCGGTACCCTTAAAACAACAACTCCGGTGCTTCTGACTGTTACCATTGATACATTAAAAATTAAACTTATGCATGGAGTTGCAAATGAACAGACGATTCCATTCAACGTATCCGGTACAGCCCTAAAATCAATCAGCATTAAAAGAATTGATGCACAAAACCCTAATCCGGTAACAACATCGGGAGTAGACAAGGCCGAATTCATCGCTACTGGTCTTGATGACAATGGAAATGCTCTGAAGATTTCACCAGTATGGTCGATTTATCCGAAAAATGCCGGTACAATTTCAACGACTGGTGTTTTTAAACCATCAAACAAGTTTATTGGTAAAGTTCGCATATTTGCACAGGCTAACAATGTTCAGGGTGAATATATTTCCGATAACAGCAGTGATGCCGGATTGATGGTACGATTTGTTATTGCAAACAAAAACGTACCTGATACAGCCAGCAACGGAAGAGGATGCTCAATTATATTCCCTAAAAATGTCGTTAGCGGTACCGATGTCGGAATTATCGAAGTAAATCAGGATACTTTACGTAATAAAGTTGAGACAAAGGCTGGAAAATTCAAAATTGTTACAACAAATGCGTTTGAAATTAAGCAACTGGAAAATGTTGCCCTGAATACATCACTTGACAGTATTGAACTATTGCTTAGTTTACCATCAGGCAAAAATATAAAATCATCTGATAAAATGTATCTGGGATACTGGAATGAAGATAGCCTGAAATGGGAGATACTATTAAATTCATTCGTAAAAGATTCTGTTGTAGGAGCAAGGCTGACACATTTTTCCAAGTATACGATTCTTTCAGAAGAGTCAAATTCCGGATATCTGAACATCAGCCCTAATGCATTTTCTCCGTATGTAAATTTGGGCCAGATAGACCCGTCAAAACCATATAATGGCACTTGTATTTCATTTCAAATCCAGACAAAGAATCAGGTCAACGGAAAGCTTGCTATTTATAATGTGGTTGGAGACCTTGTCTGGTCGATGAATATTGACAATATGAGCACAAATCCATATCAGGTATGGTGGGATGGGAGAGCTTCAGTGAATTCAATAAATTCATCACGTCTTACAATCACGTATGGAGCTAATGGAGAAACTGTTCTTGTTCCAAAAGGTGATAAAATGTGCAGGAATGGCCGGTACTTTGTTATGCTGACTGCAACAGAGGAAATTAATAAAAAAGTTTACAGATTTATGAAACCCGTAGTATTGATGAAGTAATTATTTGAACATCTGAAAAAAAGGCTGAATATAATGACGTTGAAAAAAACGGAGGAATTCGTGAAATCATTTGGAATAGCCGCAACAATAATTCTGGCACTGACCTTGCAGGTCGCAAGTGAAGAAAAGGTTGGTGAAAATAAAGTTAAAATCGGTATTTTACAATTAGAGAATAATGGTACCGGTGCTGATGTTGCAAAAAAAGCATCATCGCAATTAAATACAATTATTAATGAAATTGGTTTCTATGAATCGTATGAACAGGAACAGATTGAAGATGCCCTTTCAAAAGTAAATCAAAAGCTTCCAATGCATTGCAGGGACCCTCGTTGTGTACTTGATATCGGGAAATCGATTGGTATGAATCGAATGATATTCGGATCGATTGATATTAGCGATAAACGGGCAGGTATCAAGCTGACACTGATTGACATTACACTTCGTCAGACAATTGGATCTGTTAATATACTTGGTGATCCGGGGGTTGAATCGGTTGAGATACTAAAAGTTGCAGTTGCCAAATTACATGGAAATCAGGCCGGTGACACATTACATATAACAAAGTATTTAGGTCCTAAAATTGACAATAAAAAACAGCTTGTTCTTTCATCTGCAGGATTTGTTGGATTAGGTCTCCTGTGGGGAATTATCAACTATGCTGTTGAAGGTGATGCGAATAAATTGAGTGCAGTATATCATGATGATGATTTGTCAGGCATTCCATCATCCGTAGATCAGATACCTATTTTTGCCCGCCCTGCTGCACTCGCAAATGCATACACTGCGGCTTCAGATGATGCCTATGGTGGATTGTATAACCCTGCCGGTATTGCCTGGGTTAGCGGACCTGATGCAGCCATTGCCTATCAGTACAGGTTTGGATTAAACCTTTTTGCTGCATCGTATGTAAATAAAGCTACCCGCGAAATCGGATTTGGTCACACATTTCTGTTATGTACAGATCCGGATAATATTTTCCAGGAAATTTACTTTGTATCATCATTTGCCTACAAATTTCATCAATTACTTCCATTTCTTCGACCGATATCTGCTGGTGTAAACTTTAAAGTTGCATCCAACAGAGTGAAAGGCACTGGTGATGGTGCAGTAAGCGGCAGTTCATTTGGTGTCGGGTTGGATCTTGGTTTGATTATTGAATTGGCTGATAATATTCGCTATGGTGTGACATTCAGGGATGTTCCTGTTGTCAATAGATGGAAAAATGTATCAACCGGATATGATTATTTTGAGGCAAACGCCGCAACCTTGCATATGGGTGGATCGTTCAGAGTCGGATATTCAACTTTTCTCCTTGCTGATGGTCAGATTCCTTTTACAGATGATCAACCATGGAAGATGGCTGGAGGTATTGAACAGGAACTTTTTAAAGTGGTATTCCTTCGTGTGGGAATGCAAAAAGAAATTGAAACGCCGACCATTACTCCCTGGAAAGTTACCGGAGGTCTGGGATTAAAAATACATAAAATTGATTTTGATGCTTCGTATGAATACAACACAATGCGAATGTTTGATGTTGTAAACGTATCATTTAAGTACAGGTTTTAATACTGTCCAATTTAATAAGCGCGATTGATTGTTAATCGCTGTGGAAAAGAAACGTTACTTTGCAAATATGCAAGGTAACGTTTTTGTCAATGTGGCAGCATGTCTATAAGTCAATAACCAGAAGGGTAATATCATCTTCCGGTACAGATTTATCACCACAGAAAACATTCATATCGTTGAGTATTATGTCTACAGTTTCTCGCGGATTATAGCTTAATGATTCTATTGAAATTGCTTCAAGCCGATGTAATCCATACATTTCATCATCTTTTTTCTTCGATTCAATAATTCCATCAGTATATAGGACAAGGCGGGTTTCACCATGTGTATAGTCAAAACACGCTTCACTAAGCATCATATCAGCAAATACCCCCATAAACAGACCATCAGCCTTGATTGTTTCACACGTTTTATTACGTTTGTTGATAAAGAGAATCGGACAGTGTCCAGCCGATGTATAATGAAGTTTTTTATTAATGATGTCAAGTGTTGCATAAAATATTGTTACAAAATGATCGGTCTTGATTTCGGATAAAAATATTTCATTAATTTTTTCCAATGTTTTTTGCGGTGATGGTTCATTGGTTGAAAATGTTTTAAGGAGTATCTTTGCCATCGACATAATAAGAGCAGAGGCAACGCCATGCCCAGATACATCTGCGACAATTATTCCATACAGGCCGGGACTGATGGTAAAAATATCATAATAATCACCACCAACTGCATCAGCGGAAAGGTATCTGGCACCAACAGCAAAATGAGAAGTATCTGCAATATCCTGAGGCAGAAGGCCCTGTTGAATTGATCTGGCATGTTCGAGATCTGCCCTGATTTTTGACTGTGCAACCTGAAGATCATAATTGACAACTTTGAGCTGATCATTTGCAAGTTGAAGATTGTTATTTGCTTTGTCAAGAGCATTCAACATCCTGAAGTTTTCTGTGACAATTCCTGCGATGTTGATAATTGCCGTTAGAATAGTAATATCGTCACTTGTAATTGGTTTGAAACTTTTGGCTCTGTCCATCCAGAATACACCTTCAACTTTAAAGCTGGGACAAGCGATACACGCCGCACGCCGATCATTTTCATTGGTAGTGTTTGTCATAAGCCCGCTTCCCTGAATACTCCAGCAATATGGATTAAAACTTCCATAAGCTGGACATGTTTTTTTCGTACAATTTTTCGCTTCCCAGCAGTTTTTACTGACTTTACAGACAAGCGGGATGACAAGATACGTTGAAGAATTCAGGGTGGATGACAACACATCACAATCCCTGTCAGGCTGTTCTACAAGTATATGTTTATTTAAGAAGAGAGCATCGGTAATTTCACCACCTTCAAAACCGAGCGGTATAGAGATCGCAGGTAGTTCTGAATCGTTTATTCCAACCCACGTTTGAGGATTAAGAGAGAATGTTTTCTGATCTATTTCAAATAATATTACTCGATCAAATTCAAGAATCTCCTGCATTGCAAGGAGTATGGTTTTAGTTATCCCCTCAAAGTCTGTGCATGTATGCAGAATCTTTGTGAGTTCATGAATCATTGAGGAACTCATGAGCTGTGTTTTAAGAAGCTCATTCTGATTTCTAAGCTGAACTATTAGTTTTTCAACGGGGTCTTCTAACTCTTCCATCATTTAAACACCTCAACTGTTCAATGCATGAATACCTAACGTAAAATTTCTGAATTTATTCAGCAGTACGATTAACCTATAAGAAATAATACAGTATATGTAATCGTACAAATATTATATAGTTTTAACAAATAAGTTGCTAAGTGAATTTTAAAAACAGGATTATTCTAAAAGCTTCAGGTTTAAATTTTTGATCAGAATTTGACTTTTTTATGGTTTTAAGTATTTTTTAAGTCCAAATCATTAATATGATTCATCATTTTAGTTTTTCCATAATTTATTTTATGAAATTAATTTTACAATGATTAAACACAGGAGGCATAATTTTGGATATTAAGTACAACAAGCAAAAGCAGGAGTTGAGAGGCGATCCGGTGTTGGATTTTCTGTTTGATGCAAAAGATTACCTTCATAAAAATCAGAAAAAACTTCTTAATCTGCTTGTCATTATTATTGTTGGATTTATTGCATATATTGGTATCAATTTTTACAACAAAAACAATAATGCTAAGATTCAGAATGCATTTGGAACAGCTATGATCGAATACGAAACGAATCAGTTGGCTAACGCTGCAGAAAATCTTAAGAATATTGCAGATAAACACCCCGGTTCGGCACAGGGGATGCAAAGTGCATTTCTTTTAGCAGGACTTTACCTTGATTCTGCTAAATATGATGATGCTGAGAAGTATTACAAGATTTCGTCAAAAGAGAAAGAATTTATTGGTGCACAATCATATGAGGGGCTGGGTGCCTGTTATGAGGCAAAAGGGGATGTTGCTGCTGCAATAGCAAGTTATAATAAAGCACTTGCCAATCCAAATGCAGCATATCGTCATGGTGCACTTCGTTGGAAAATTGCTCTGCTTCATAAAGATTCAGATAAGAACATGGTGATTGATCTCTGCAGGAAAATCATTGCTGACACAAATGCGATAGAGCATCGTCAGAAAGCTGAAAATCTTCTTGCAGTAATTGAAATTGGTGGCTGATTAAAATTTTATTGATCATAAAGTAGTATAAACTGATATATTATAAGGGATATGTAATGAAAATTATAATAATGGATGATACCAGAAAAAGAAGAGAAGAGTTAAAAACCGCAATTGAGAAGCATCACAAGGATGTCGTTGACCTTTACTCATCTAACGATTTGATGACATCGACTGAAGAATCATCACCGGATTTGTTGATTCTTGATATGGAAACATGGAAAAAAGGCCGTGCGATTTACAACTATTTCAAAATTGGCAAGAAACTTGAAAATACGCCGGTTATATTATATAATGCAGATGAAGACATGTACTTTATTCAAGATCGTACACGTCATGAAAAAGATCGAATCCTGCAGAAACCAGCAGATATAAATGCGATTTCTGAACTGGTACAGCAGAATTATTAATTAGATTGCTATACTGCTGTTTTACTGGTTTGAGGTTCGATTATGTAGAAATGTAACCTGAACACAAAGACTTTTTAGTAGTCAGTCTGTCAAACATGATCGAAAGAACTAAAAGAACACTGATATTTGCCGATTCAGATAATGGCGGCAGTATACACGTAGCAAATATTAAGGGCGGGGTTGGTAAATCCACTGTTGCAACCAATCTCGCAGCTGCATTGTCGCATCGAGGACCAACGCTGATTATCGATCTTGATGTTCAGGGTAGTGCGAGTGTCGCTTTAGGACATGATTCCGAAACAGTTACGAATAGTTCATGGGAGTTATTGAGGCGAAGATTTTCTATCGATACTTGTGGTGATGAGTATGAGTCTGCGTTAATTAAAGCGCATAAGTTCATAAAAAGGGCCGAAGAGAAACTTTTTCATCAGGTATATGGTAAAGGTAATATCAAAGAGCTGGCTGTTAAGATCCTGCCGTGTCTTGATCTCATTCCGGCGGGAACAGACCTCTTCAAAGTTCCGAATATTTTCCATCTTCAAAATCTTGTTTACAACTTAAAAATCTGCAGGGCATATTACAAGTATATTGTTATCGATACGCCGTCTGTATGGAATTCATTGACAAAAACATTGTATTTAAACAGTTCGCTTAACCTTATTCCTGTTACATTAAATGCATTGTCGACCAAAAGCCTCAGGGACTACTTGTCAAATGTCAAGGAACTCTCGACTCATCATCCGGCAATTAAAATCCGAATTGTAAAAAATGAGGTTTTTGGAAAGCAGGATAGTAAACTGGTTGGAAAAACTAAAACAATGGTTGAAAACAGGAAGTATCTTGAGAATTTATGTGAACAGGTTGCATTTCATGGAAGTTCGGGTGTTTCGTTGTTGCCTCAGTCGATCATGTTTGATATTGAAATACCCGAATCTGCAACTGTACGTAATGCCCAGGATGAAGGCTTGCCGGTTTCGCAATACCAGCAGCATGGGGCTGTAACAAGAGCTTTTAATGAATTATCTAAACAGGTGCAGTATGTCCTGAACGCTGCATCTGAAACCTCTGGAAAAAAATTAACTTTTAGTAAAGTTTCATTTGTTCCTAAAGTAATTGCTGCGAGTTGTATTCTTGCGTTAATAGGAATTAATCAACCTGCTATTGATGGCGGTGTTGCTCCTCGTCCAATGGCACCTCAACAACTGGTTATACCTGATGGCGGAGTGTTTACGCATGTCTTTAAGGATGGGGAGTCGATTAATAAAATTGCAAAATATGCTATTTGTCGGTTCAGTGCGCGTGTACCTTCACAGAGTGAAGTGAATGAGTACATCAAAGAGATTATAACTACTCACAATATGACTCGCCTTGCTGGCGAGGAAAAGATCTCATCAGTGTATTCAATACCGCATGGTCTGGCTGTAACTTTTTTCCCGCCGCAGCGGATGTCCAGTGCCGGTGAGAAACAGCTTATCCCGGTTTATAACTATTTTATGAAGTCAGTGAATGATAGCTATGCATATATAACCGGCGATTGGTGCGAACGTGGAATGGGTGGTGGGTCACCACATTATGGGATCGATATTGCAGCAAAGCTTGGCGCCAAAATACATTCTCTTACAGATGGTGAAGTTGTGCTTAAAACAAATGAAACCGCAGGAAATGTTGTGGGTGTCGTAAATGATGGTATGGTATTGTTTTATGCACATATGGATAAGCGTTCGGTTAAAAACGGTCAAAAAGTGAAGGCTGGTGATATACTGGGT
Source organism: uncultured Fibrobacter sp. (assembly GCA_964390065.1). Taxonomy (GTDB): domain Bacteria; phylum Fibrobacterota; class Chitinivibrionia; order Chitinivibrionales; family Chitinispirillaceae; genus JAAZBG01. The sequence continues at coordinate 13,274 of CAYMGX010000010.1, forward strand.
ACAGTCGGGATGACGGGACGTACAAGTGGGCCTCACCTTCATCTTGGATATGGAATTAAATCCCAGACAAGAAGTGATATTACTTTTAGCAAAAGCAATTACCGGGTAACCGACCCAAAATTGTTCTTTTATCGCCAGATATATATGGACAATGTTAGTAGTTTGAAATCATTCTGACCAATCAATTTTTCCTGCAAGTAACACAATCCCATACATTCTCAATTCGACTCCAGAGTGCACATTATATATATTATACAGACTGAATACTGTTTTTCTTTATAACAGCAATTAACCCAATGATCAAGTCCGGTTAATCTGTTGTAAACAATCTTTCCATTATTTGAGGAGCTTTAAAATGTTAGACATTCAGCGGATCAGGGATAATCCTGATCAGGTCAGGACTGCTGCTGCAAACAAGAAAAATTTTGTTGATATAGATGCTGTTATAACGCTTGATTCGAGACGCAGGGATATTATCAGAGAGGTTGAATCGTTAAAAAACCTTAGAAATACCAAGACGCAGGAAATTGCCGGGCTGAAAAAAGAGAAAAAAGATGCTGCAGTACTCATTGATGAAATGAAACAGGTCTCCGATAAGATCAAGGATCTTGACAACGAGCAAAAAGAGACTGAAGAAAAACTTGATTATATACTTGTACGTATTCCAAATGTACCGCATAACAGTGTTCCTCATGGTACCAGTGCAGAAGACAATGTAGTTGTTTCGGAGTGGGGAACTGAACCGGCATTTAATTTCAAACCTAAAGATCATATAGAGCTTGGGACTGCACTTGATATAATAGATTTTCCAAGAGGTGCTAAAATTACCGGTGCAGGTTTTCCTGTACTTAAGGGGCGGGGTGCGCTTTTGGAACGTGCTCTCATTAATTTCTTTCTTGATACTCATACTGTAAAGAATGGTTATACCGAAATATTTCCGCCATTTCTTGCAAATCGGGAAAGTCATTTTGGTGTTGGTCAGCTCCCAAAGAGTGAGGAACAGATGTACTACATGGAGAAGGATGAGCTGTTTTGCATACCTACTGCCGAGGTACCGGTAACAAATCTTCACAGAGATGAGACGTTAACAGAGCAGGAACTTACAAAGAAATATTGCGCGTATAGTGCATGTTTCAGACGTGAGGCTGGTTCGTATGGAAAAGATACCAAAGGTTATCTCCGTGTACACCAGTTTAACAAAGTTGAAATGGTTAAGTTTACGACACCGGAAAAGAGCTATGAGGAACACGAAACGTTGCGTAACGACGCTGAGGGGATATTGCGTGCGCTTGGATTAAAATACAGAGTGCTTCTTCTGTGTGATGGTGATATGTCTTTTTCTGCAGCTAAGTGCTATGATCTTGAAGCATGGGCTCCGGCAGAAAAAAAATACCTTGAGGTTTCATCATGCAGTAATTTTGAAGACTTTCAGGCACGGAGAATGAATATCAAGTATCGCCCTGCCAGTGGTGATAAACCAAAGTTTGTACACACACTAAATGGCAGCGGGCTTGCAACATCAAGAATTCTGGTTGCAATAATTGAGACGTATCAAACTGAAACCGGAACTATTCGTATCCCGGAAGTTCTTCAACCGTATATGCATGGAATGAAGGAGATTGGCGCGCGTTGAATCGAACGCTGAAACAACTTGCTGTTGGATCGGGGCTCTATTTCCTGCTATTAAAAATAAAGTCGGCAACCAGCAGTAAAATATTCTTTATCCTCGGTGCTGTGATACTTGTTTTCTATTTTGGAATTGTTTTCTTTGTTACGCGGGATTTACGTGATGAAACAATTGGTGCGACCAAGGCGTATACTGCACTCATAGAGACAATGGTTGCAAGTAACATGAGTTATGAAGACGCAACACGGGCACTGAAAAACATGATGGGTGAGAGCAGTCCTCCATTAATGGTTACGGATACTTCCGGCAAGCCGGTTATCTGGGAAAAGGTTTATACCGATCTTCTTTACAGTGAGAAAGAGCTTGGAAAACTATCTCCTGAAAATCGCAAAGACCTCGAGGGGCGCATTGACAAATTTAAGAAGAAGTATCATCCCAGACCTCTTTACAATGAGGATAACAAGGCAAAAGCAGGATATCTTTTTTTTGGAAATGCCAGGTTTGTTCGTACTGTTTATCTGTTACCGTTCCTTGAAATAGGCTTAGGAGTAATTTTTGTTCTGACAATTTATTTTATTTTCAGAATTATCAGAGTAACTGAGCGTAGTAATCTGTGGGTGGGACTTGCAAAAGAAACGGCTCATCAACTGGGGACTCCAATATCCTCTTTAATGGGATGGGTTGAGTATATGAGGACATATCAGGATGCAGATCCGCCTATTGAAGCAAGCGTTCTTGTAAGTCAATTACAAAGAATCTGTAATGATATGGATAATGACCTGAAACGGCTTTCTAAAGTAACAAACCGTTTTAGTCAGATAGGTTCTGTACCGGCTCTTGCGCCTTGTGATATTAATGAAATATTAAAGGATGTTGCGACTTATTTCAAAGTTCGACTTCCGTTATTAAGAAAAAAGATAGAGATAAAGTTTAATTTTGGAGAATTCGGCCCTATTGATGTTAACAGGGATTTGCTCGAGTGGGTTTTTGAAAACCTGATGAAAAACGCAATTGATGCAATGTTTAGAGAATGCGGCATAATCGAAATAAAAACAGAGTATTTACGTCAGGAAAACATTATCCGGATTCAACATATTGACAATGGAAAAGGTGTTGCGAAAGAAAATCAGAAAACAATTTTTGCACCGGGATTTACAACAAAAAAACGCGGGTGGGGTCTTGGTTTGACATTAGCAAAACGTATCATTGAAGATTATCACAACGGACGTATCTATGTAAATTGGTCGCAAAAAGACAAAGGTACAATATTTTTTATTGATTTACCGGCTGAAAACAGAACAACGCATGGATAGGCGGGAGGGTATGTAATGTCGGGTGGAAGAAAAAAAGTTTTATGGGTTGATGATGAGATTGAGTATCTTCGTTCTCATATCATGTTTCTTGAAACACGCGGATACAGTGTTATTCCTGTTTTCAGTGGTGATGATGCTATTCAAATGCTTCAGGAAAATCCCAAAGAGTTTGATATTGTGCTGCTTGATGAACAAATGCCTGGTAAGGATGGCTTAACCACACTTGAGGAAATCAGGGATTTCCTTCCTGATCTTCCTATTGTTATGGTGACAAAAAGTGAGGAAGAACAGGTTATGGAGGATGCTCTTGGTAAAAAAATCAATGGCTACCTGACAAAACCGGTCAATCCAAGTCAGATCCTTCTTGTTTGTAAAAACCTGCTTGATTCGAAGAGAATCATGTCTTCCCAAATTTCCCAGAAGTTTGTTCGCAGTTATACAGATTTAAGAAAAACACTCTCCGGAAAACTCAGTCTCCAGGATTGGGTGAAAATGTATGAAAGTGTTGTTCGGTGGGATCTTGAACTTGAAAATGTTGAAAATGAAGGTTTGAGACAGACACTTGCCGGATTGAAATCGGAGTGTAATACTTCATTTTCAAATTTTATTATGGATCATTATGGAGAATGGATTCGTGGTATTGGCCCGCTTCCTACAATGGCACCCGGTATCATTGACAAGTATCTGGTACCGTTACTGAATGATAATAAGAAAGTTGCATTTGTTGTATTGAGCGGGATGCGTCTTGATCAATATTATGATATTGAACAATCATTGAAAAAATTTTATGATGTTCGACGTGGTTACTTTTTTTCAATTATTCCGTCTGCAACACCATTTTCACGGAATGCACTGCTTGCTGGTGCTTTTCCGGCAGAAATTGCACAACGATGTCCAGACTTGTGGAAGGATGGTAACGAGGACAGTTCTGTTGCGAACCGCATGGAATCGCAATTGATGTCACAGAAGCTTGCAACAAAAGGAATAGATTGTCCGGTTGATGAGCCATGGTTTACCAAAATCAAAACTACCACTGATGTCAAGGAGTTGCTTGATAGAGTCAAACAGTGCAGGAAAAGCCGGATAATGACATTTGTTATTGATTTTTTCGATCTGCTTATGCAAAACAGGACATCATCAAGTATGCTTCAGGAAATTACTAATGATGAAAGCGGATTTCGGTCATTGACACAATCCTGGTTTCAGAGATCATCACTGCTTAATTTACTAAAGGAACTTTCTGAACTTGACTATACCGTAGTACTCACATCAGACCATGGAAGTACATCCTGCAGCAGAGGTACTGAGTTATATGGAGTATCTGACTGGGTTAAAAATCATCGATATAAGTTCGGGAAAGAGATCTCATGCGATGAAAGAACCGTCCTTTACCTTGGTGAACCAACACATTTTGGTCTTCCGAAATTTGGTGATGATGTCGCATGTATTATTGCAAAGGAAAATTATTATTTTATCCATCATGAAAAATTTGAGAACTATCACCGTCAATATAAGAATAGCTTTCAGCAGGGTGGTATTTCTATGGAAGAGATAATAATGCCGGTTGGTATTTTTTCACCATTGCAACGTGGTGGTGGAATGTAGCTATGGTGTTTGAGAGTCAATCTGTTGAAGAAACACGTAACTTTGGTGCTGAATTTTCGAAAGCGTTAAAACCGGGTGACGTTATTGCTCTTGATGGCGATCTTGGAACCGGTAAGACCGAGTTTGTCCGGGGACTTGTTGCTGCGCTTGGAGGGTCTGCAGTCCGTAGTCCGACATTTACGATTGTAAATACTTATCAGACTATGTCGATGCCTGTCTATCATTTTGATTTTTACCGAATGACAGACTGTGATGAGCTTTTTGAAATCGGTTTCTATGAATATGTTGCAGGTGATGGAGTTTGTCTGATTGAATGGGGAACAATGTTTCAGGGTGCACTACCTGAAAATACCAGGATTTTGAAGTTTAAAGATGCAGGAGAGACGATCAGAACTATTGAAACCTGATTAACCTGATTTACCACTAAGAGTAAACGCCATTCTGTGGCAATTATTATTGAATGAATATAAAAAAAGGTATGTTAATGCAGATCAAATGGATTAATCCGGATTGTCAGTTTGATAATAGTATACTTGCTGGTGATGTTGGCGGAACGAATACCAACCTTGCAATTGTTGCACAAAAAGGAGCTATCTTCACTGTAATTCTTGAAGTGATTTTTCAATCATCGGAAATAAACGGCTTGATAGATCCTTTGAAAAAAGTACTGGAAATTACCAAAGAAAAAAGATCCGATCTTACACCGTCACGATGCTGTATCAGCGCTGCCGGAGCGGTTATCAAGAACAGATGTAATTTAACTAACTGCGGGTGGAATATTGATGGCGATGAGATAGAAAAAGAACTGGGAATTAAAACGCTACTGATCAATGATTTTCTTGCAGTTAGTTACGGCCTTCTGACGTTTGATATTGACAATGAGAAACAGATTGTCAAGTTACCGCATACTGACGGTTCAATTCCTGAAAAACAGAAGACGACAATTGCGGTGATTGGGCCGGGAACGGGGCTTGGTGTTTCATTTATGGTGTATCACAATGGAAGTTATATTCCTGCGTCATCAGAGGGTGGGCATGTTGCTTTTGCGCCTTTTGATGATGAAAGTTTTGCGTTCTGCAACTATATGAAAGAAAAGATCGGTTGCACACCAGGACTTGAGCTTTTCGTAAGTGGTCAGGGTGTTAAAAATATCTTCCATTTTTATAAAGATGTAAAGAAGATTCCGATTACAGGCCTGATCGCAGAAATTGATGCAACTGCAGACACTGATAAACCAGGCAGGATTTCAAAAGGTGCAGCATCAAATGAACACTGCCATGCGATAATGTCGCTCTATGTAAGAATGTTTGCAAGTGCAGCAAGTAATCTTGCTTGTACCACTCTTCCGTTTGGAGGATTATATTTAGCGGGTGGAACAGTATCGAAAGATCTGAAATGGCTAAAAGAAGAGAGTTCGTTTATGTCAATATTTGAAAAAAATTACAATAAAAATATTGTTCCGTTATTGAAAAAAGTACCGGTGTACGTGATTATGGATTACTCCATTTCGCTATATGGTGCTGCAAATGCCGGTATTTGTTTGATGAAGTAAGGTTAAAATGATCTACATCTTATCACTTTGAACATAAATTTCATGGCAGAGTGCGGGCTATATATACAAGATATTGCCATAGAACGTTTTACACAAATCGCTTATTGCCAGATAGAAAAGCGATATAACTATATAAGGGTATTCCAGGAAATTAAAAACGGTAAGCTACTTAAACTGTTGCAGATCCTGAATGAAAATCAGGATCTGCAACTATGTTGTGAGCATCTAAAATTTGTAGAAGGTAGATAACAATTGACTACTGTTTTTTAGTTGCAAGAAATTTTTCCCGTTCAAACTTTAGAATCGGATCACATTTTCCGGGATATTTCTCTGTCACCTTATCAGAACATCCTGCGGCTGTGAGTTTGTCACAAGTCTCGCAGACATTTTTAAACCATTCGTCAGTGATACCGTTGGGTTTGTTTCCTCCCGGCCCTTTCGCGGCACCAAGTGTATCAAGTTTTCGGATTATACCCTTTGCTATGGTTGCAATTTGCTGAGCGTGTTGAGGTGGAACCTGCTGTGATGCAACCTGGATATAGAGCTGAAGAGCTTCTGCGACAAGACCTTTTTCTTCAGTTGTTAATGACATTTGAATTTCTCCTTTTAATGTTAGCAATTAAAATAGTATTTTTGTATAACAATTAAAAGTCCCATTCGCGAACATTTCACAGGTTTGGGAGATCTATTTAGAAAATGGCGGTTTATGGCACTGATCGTTTTTGTTTGTACAGGAAACATCTGCAGAAGTCCTATGGCAGAAGGAATTCTTAGAAGCAAACTAACAAAAAAAGGCATTACTCATATTCAGGTTTCATCGATGGGAACTCATGGACTTAAAAATTCAGAGCCGGCACCGCTTTCCAGCCTGGCTTGTCTTAAGAACGGAATTGATATTTCAAATCACCGATCCCGAACACTGGTCGCCCATGAACTAATCAGCAGCTCGTTGATTCTTGTGATGGAAATCGTTCATATTGAGTATCTTTCCTCGTTTTTTCCTGTTGTTAAGGATAAATGTTATATGCTGAGAGCCTGGCCAAAAACAGGTAACCGCAAACATAATGTCAAGGATCCTATGGGTGGAGCACTCGGGTTATATATGAAGACATATCGCGAAATCGATAAAACTATTGAAAGAATTCTCCCAATGCTTTTATCAGAATTTCCAAAAGATCAGAGCAGGCTCCAGCCTCCATCAACGTGAATCACCTGTCCGGTAAGATAATCGTTATTAATTAAAAATTCGTAGGTATCCATTAAAGAACTGGTGTTACCTACGGATTTTAATGGCACTGTATCACGTAGTGATACGAAGTAATCATTTTCATGTTGTGCCGGAAGCATAGCTCCGGGTGCAATCGCATTTACGCGAATGTCTGGTGCGAAGATCACAGCCTGCTGACGGGTAATTTCCTCCAGAAATAGCTTGGATATCCTGTAATTCTGAAATGAACTGTTGGGGCGTTTTATGTTGGCATCAGTAATGTTAATTATCCATCCCTTTTTCACATGTTTATAAAATGCAGAGGAACATCTCATGGGGGCAAGCGTATTAATTGAAAACTTCTCCATAAAATCAGATGTATTACTCAAATTACCTTGTGTAAATATTGATGCATTGTTAACAAGCCCGATTATCTTATCCGTTATATTGAGCGACATGATGATTAAACTCTCAGGATTATTTACCAGATCAAGTTGAATAAATGTAATGTCATCGGGATATTGATCTTTAAGCAAATAACAATCGTCACTGATTTCAGAATGATAGTGCATTATTACACTGTATCCCATCGCAAGTGACTTTTTAGTGAAGTGTAAGCCAAGTCGTTTAATTGCACCTGTAATTATTATTGTTTGTTTTTGAGAATTCATAACAATTCCCTTCAGATCGTTTTTTCGGGGACAGATCAATAGTGCTAAAATATAATGTTACATTAAACTAACTCTTTTAATGTACATAGCAATAAGATACTTTAATCTCCTGCTGTGTGTGAATAACTTTACTTTGTAATGTGCATTATGTTATAATAAAACAATTTAGGATAAAGTACCAATACTTTTGTTTAATTATATCCTGGTACTCAAAACTGCAGGCTGGTTTGCTGGTTCAATAACCACGTACTGCGAACTGGAAAATCTTGAATAATTAGAAACGTTATTTTCAAGTGATGTTAGCTAATTTACACATCCGTAAGTATATTTACAATGATTCTATTGTCAATTTTGGGATAGTGGTATTTACATGAAAATTATCAATTGTCTTCTTGATAAAAACAACACTCTTTATATAAATGGAACAACTCTGGGAAAACTCATTGAACAATCGGGAAAAGAGTTTCTTTGGAGTGATAGAGACTGCGATAATATAGATGTTATTGTCATCCATTACATTAGTGCTGTTGATGTAACTCCTGAAGATCCGTACAATCTTAAAACGATTATGAAAATTTTTTGTGATTTTGGTGTAAGCAGTCACTTTCTTATTGACAGAGACGGGGTTATCTATAATCTGGTACCGGAGAACATGAAAGCCTGGCATTGTGGTGGCAGTCGAATGCCTCACCCTGATAATCGTGCTGCAGTTAATAATTTTTCTCTTGGTATTGAGTTAATGGCAACTGCGATAAGCGGGTTTAAATCAATTCAGTATGATTCGCTTGCCAAATTAGTACTTCTGATGGAGAATAAGTATCAGAGAAAATTTAAACTTGTTGGTCATGATATGGTCGCAAATGAAGCCGTCGTGAAGGAAGGTTTACGAAAGGATATTAAGGTTGATCCGGGACAGTATTTTTCATGGAGGTCTCTGGAGAAAAGGATGTTCTCTTTAAGAGAGGCAAATGTTTGTAAAAGTTTTGAATAATTACCATTTTTCTGCTATATATCGGTTTATAAATGATCAAGACAAAGAAGGAGCGGGGGTCATGTCATATAAAAAAATGAAAAACAGGATGTTTGCAGCATTAATGATGCTGTGTGTAATGTTATCGTGTGTATTTGCTGATGCTGCATTTGATAAGCTGTTTAATGCAGGTGATTACAAAGCCGCTCTTGATTATGCAGATGCTAAAATCGGTATATCCGATCGTGATGCTGCAACGTGGGTTAAAATTGCCAAAGCAAATCTCGCGTTGGGCATGAATGAGAAGGCGCTTGCCTGCTATATGGTATCCTGGAGATTAAACCCAAACGACTACCAGTCACTACTTGGTTGTGCGACAGTTTACAATAAAATGAATCAGCCAAACGAAGCGCTGGATATGGCAAAGAAAGCACTGGAGGTAAATTTTACTGCAGAAGCAAGCTGGGAGTATGCAAAAGCATGCATAGCGTTGAATCGTTCTGCTGATGCAAAAACTGCACTTGAAAAAGTAATACAGAGTGATCCTAAAAATGCTATTGCAAATAGAGAGCTTGGAAATATTTATTACAATGAGAAAGATTACATTCGTGCAGCTCCACTGCTTGCGAAAGATTATAAAAAGGAATCAAGTGAAGCTGATGTTTACAAAATAGGAAAGTCATATAATGAATCAGGTAAGGCTGATTCTGCAATACAATTTCTTAAAGATGCAATTACAAAAGGTGCGGGTATCGAATCGTATCTGGAGCTTGGGCGGGCATATACAAAACTTGGCAACAATAAAGAAGCAGCAGCTGCATATGAGAAAGTTTCATCAGGATTGATGACTGGTGGTGATTTTTACAATTTTGCAAATGCGAAAAACAGTTCCGGGGATCCGTCGGGGGCTGTTACGCATTACGAAAACGCAATAAACAAATTTGGCGAAACAAATTCAAAAGAGTCGCTTTTAGCAAGAGAAAAAGCAGCACGATCACGTCTTGTCGGGAAAAACTATGATATAGCACTCAAGTATCTTTCCTTTATTGTCCAGAATGATCCAAATGGTGCTGTCGTACCTGATGGCTATTTCCTTTTATCAGAAGCTTATATGGGATTAAATGATTCAAAAAATGCGATTGCAAGTCTCGAAAAAGTCATTTCCATTACTCCTAAAAATGTTGAGGCATATGCACGGCTTGCGGATTTGTATCAAAAGGCCAATATGCCGGATAAATCCAGGAGTGTGCTCGAATCGATGGTAATGTTAAGTCCGAATGATCCCGGTATTTATCTGAGCCTTGGGAACTACAATGTAAAAGTTAAAAAGTATATTGATGCCAGGGCTATGTTTGAAAAAAGTAATTCTCTAAAAGCAAGTGCTGATGCGTTAGAGGGACTTGCCATCTGTGAATATTATATGAACCAGTATCCTCAGGCTAAGACATCAGCACTTAATGCAATTAAAATGAATGGGGATCTTGTTGAAGCGCGGATTATTCTTGGTAACATATTGCTTGAAGAAAAAAATTACAAAGATGCACAAACACAGTTTGAAATTGTTGTTAAAAAACGTTCAGAGCCTGAATATCTTTCATCACTTGCAGAGTGTTACCTGAATTTAGGCAATAAAGACAAGCTTGCAGAAATTGATAGAAGGATTGTAAGTGTTAATAGTAAGAATATTGATTCAAGAATGCGTCTCGCAGCGTATGCTGAAGAAACAAAAAATAATGCTGAGGCAGTGGCAATGTATAAGGAGTTATCCGCCTTAAAACCGGATGACGGAAAGATCGTTTATAAACTATACGAATTGTCAAATGCAAATAAGGAAAACATACAGGCGATGGTTTACCTGAAGAGGTATCTCACGCTGTCACCCGATAATGCTGATGCACATGGATTGTTGGGTGATCTGTATTATGATGATAACAAAATGGATGACGCTCTTTCCGAGTACAGAATTGCATTGAAGAAAAATGCGTCATCAAAAGGTTTCTTAAAAAGGTATGCAGAGATTGTCAACGCAAAGGGTTTACAGGATGAAGTCATTAATGCACTTGAAGGGCTCGTTGGATCGAATCAGGCTGATGCCGGAACGTATACAACACTTGGATTGATTTATGAGAAGAAAAATATGATGCCGCGGGCAATTGAGATGTATCAGAATGCATTACGAATAGAGCCATCAAATATCGACGCGTTAAACGCACTTGCTGCATCACAGGCTGTTATTGGTGATGTAAACAGTGCAATTATCACCTATGAGCAGATTATTATGATGAATCCAAAGGCTGTAAATGAATTCAAAGAATTGGGTGATCTTTACATGCGCAGCTTTAAACAAACAGAGGCTATAAATGCTTATAAAACCTACCTGTCAAAAGATTCGTCCAATGCGGTAATCGCAAAAAAAGTCGCTGCTGAAGCATACCGGAATAAAGAGTATAAAGATGCTGTGCGTTTCTATGGTATGGCACTTACGAAAACATCTGATAATGAATTTTTTGAATATGCAGATGCATGTGTAAATGCAGGTGATTCAATTAAAGCAATTTCAGCGCTCGAAACATTGAAGACCAGAAAGCTAAAACCGGTCTTTCAGGTAAAAACACTGCTAATGCTGGCGAATGAATATGAAAAAGTAAATAAAAAGTCTGATGCTATAAAGACGTTGACGGCGTTAACTGCATTACCAGGTGGTAAAGATCCGGATGTTCTCTATAAAAGAGCTTTTTTGTCGGAGATGGAAAACAGAGCCGGTGCAATAAAATATTATGAGGAGAATTGCAGGTTGTTTCCTGCTGATTACAGAAATTTCCTGCGTCTTGGTGTTTTACTTTCGGAAAGTCGTGAGACAATGGGCAAGTCAATTGAGTATTTAAAAAAGGTTACTGAACTCGGTGCGTCAGTGCCTGCGGTTTGGCTTGAGCTTGGCAAAGTATATGTAAGGCAGAATCGGGATAATGATGCGTTGATGGCTTTCAAGCGGTATGCCGAAAGTGATCCTCAGAGTTTTGAGGCGAATAAAAATCTCGGCATTTTATTGATTAAAACAAACAAAATAAATGAGGGCATGGTATATCTTGAGATTGCTAATACTTTACAGGATGGTGATCCGGTAGTAATGGCAAATCTTGCAAAGGGATATTTACAGACTGGACGAACATCTGAAGCGAATGATCTTCTATTAAAAGTTAAAGAAAAAGCAGCTGATAATATTGATGTAAGAATTGCACTGTTTGAACTATATGAAAAGAACGGAAAGAAGGATGATGCAATTGCTGAGATAAAGGCTGTTGCAGAGAAGACAAATGATAAGAATCATATCATGATGCTTGCAAATGCTTATAGAAACGCCGGGAAAATTGCTGAGGCACTCGATGTACTTGAGAATATCTTTACTGTTGATCCGGAAAATATTGATGCACTGATGTTAAGAGCTGCTGTATTACGGGATGATAAAAAATATGACGATGCAATAGAGGTGTATAAAGAAGTTTCGTTTATCAAACCGGATTACCCGAATTCTTACTTTGAGCGCGCAGAAACCCATCTGCTTCAAAGTAAGATCCAATGGGCAGAAACATATTATAAGCGTACACTTGAATCAGACAAGAAATTTGCATTGGCAGAATTTGGCCTGGCTAAAATATCGAAAATCCGGAAAGATACCAACAGATATAAGCTTCATCTGGAAAATGCATACAAGCTGGATCCTGATAATTCGCTTATAAAGGAAGAGCTTTCAAAGTCAAAGTGATTAATGACTATTTGCAGGTGTTTTTAATGGGCAGTGAAATACATTTTATTATGAATGTGTTTCGCTGCATGTGTTAAGAACATGTGTCCTATTTGTCGCAGTTTTGTAAAGCAAGCAATTACCGGACTCCCCTGGCCACTAAAATCTGTTAATCTGTTTTTTTAAAATTCTTCGACGCACTCTCTGGAATTGTACCTGCCGTGGGGATATTTTATATTACTATGTACATTGATTCAGAGTATATTTCAAAAAAAACACATAAAAATTAAAAATAAACAATAATTTAATCGGAAAAGACGTAGTACTATGCAAGAACAACAAACAGGTGAAGACGACAGAGAGTTATTTGATCTGTGGTTCAAAGGTGATCCCAGAGGTTTCTCCGGGCTCTATGATAAATATAAGAACCGGGTCTTCGGGTTCCTTGTGCGTATGACCAATGACAGGGAAGTCGCAGAAGATCTGCTGCAGGAGACTTTTCTTGCAGCTTTACGTAATGCAGATCAGTTTGATAGAACGAGGAATCTGTTAAGTTGGCTCTTTGGAATAGCTCACAAACGAACAATTGATTACTTCAGGCATGCGAAGGTGGAAACTGATCACAAGCAGGATGCAGAAGGGGCAATTGGGAGTAGGATAGAGGCACCAGATCAGCAGCTTTCTGACGAAAACTTAAGAAAGATTATAAATGCTGCGGTCGAGGAACTGGATCCCCAACAAAAGGAGGTTTTCTTGTTAAGGGAACTTGGTGGTGTACCATTTAAAGAAATTGCAGAGATTATGAATTGCCCTATTAACACAGCGCTGGGCAGGATGCGCCTCGCACTGAAAAACATTCGAAAAGAACTCAAAAAAAGGGGGATCGATGGCGTGCAATAAATGGGAAGAAGCCGGTTTACTGTACTGTTCATCAGAACTCAGTGAACAGGATGTTAAGCTATACGAGGAGCACCTCGGTCAGTGTGCGGAATGTAAAGGTGAATTTGATTTGTATTTGTCTGAGAAGAGTTCATTCTTTACAACCGAAATTCTTTCTGAAACTCCTTCAGAGAAAGTCGATACTGAACTTAAACGACTGTTTACTGCAAAAAAACAGTATACAAGTACAGGGGTCTTTTCTGGGTTTGTCAGGAAAACAGTATATTCTGTGAGTTTTTTCATTCTTGGTCTGGTTGTTGTAGGTTACTTTACTCTTAACATCCAGACGGCAAAAAACCAGGATTTTGCTCAAAAAGCACAACCGGTCTCAGAAGTTAAAACTCTTGTACAAAAAGACTCTGCTTTGACTTTAAAAGACAGCCTTAAAGATTCGGCAGTATATTTTTCTAAGAACCGGGGCAATCTCGAAACAAATGGTGTTTATCCTGTTGATTTGAAATAACTCCTTGATTTGTTTACTTGTTCGAATGTTTGTTATGAGCCGGTCGACGATATGTCGATCGGCTTTTTTACATCGTAATTTAAAGCTGGATCTATGTCTTCGTAATTAATTGTGAAATTTACTGATAACCAGATACAATCTGCCCCAATCAAAGCTATTGTATGATCTATAATTCTCCTGAATTCCTTTGGAGCTTCATCTGTAAAAAACTTATTTTAAATAGTTTAGCCATGTTTCGGGAATAAGTGCCTGAATCACAATTTAAATTTCTCAGGGTTGATATTGTAATTGATTTACTGTACGTTACTTAATCCATCAATAGATTGTTTGTATACACTTGATCAGCTCTGCTCAGGGGCTACATATGTGGACGCGAAGTCGATGACTGTACCTGCAGGCAAAGGATTGAATGTAGCCCGCGTGGTTTCATCACTTGGTGAAAAAGTTTGTATTCGTGGAATTGTACCAGGCTGTAACCTTGAACAGGTTACAGCATTCGTGAATCGTCTTGAAATAGAGGCAGACCTGATACCGGTTGATGGGTCACTCAGGATCAATACGACAATTATTGAAAGTACTAATGGTGCAGTAACACACATTAACAGTGCTGGCACAAGTTTAACTGAGAGTGTTCAGTGCGAATTTGAGCGTCATTTTAAAAAAGGATTACTGCAGGGTGATATTTACTGTATGAGTGGCAGTTTACCTCAGGGGTTTGCCAATGACACATATGATTCATTGATCCGATACTGTAAAGATGCGGGATGCAAGGTGATGCTTGATACAAGGAATGATGCGTTGCAAATGGGAATACGCGCAAAGCCTCATATGATAAAACCGAACCTTAATGAACTTGAAGAGTACTTTGCGGAACAGATTAAGGGTGTTCATCATATTGCATTAAAAGCAAAACGATTTCTTGACATGGGAATTGAATATGCATTTATATCGCTCGGCGAAGACGGAATGATCGCAGTACATGGAAATGATTGCCTTTTGTGTAATGCACCCCGTGTTAATGCCAAAGATACTGTAGGGTGTGGTGATGCGCTTGTGGGAGGTTTGCTTGTTGCAATGCAGCGTCAGTTTTCATTTCAGGAGATGTGCCGACTCGCAATTGCCTGTGGTACATCCAAAGCGCTTCATAAAGGGCCCGGTGTCATTGATAGTGACGAGGTATGGCAGCTGATGGAAGATGTGGAAATAACAGCAGTATGATTTATATAGGAGAAGAAAATGGGATGTAAACGGATTCTTGTAACAGGTGGTGCCGGTTTTCTTGGTTCTCATCTCTGTGAGCGTCTTGTAAAGGAAGGAAATGATGTCATATGTCTCGACAATTACTTTACAGGAAGAAAGAAAAATATCGTACATCTCATGGATTGTCACAATTTCGAATTGTTGCGTCATGATATCACCATGCCTGTTTTTCTTGAGGTTGATCAGATATACAACCTGGCATGTCCTGCATCTCCGGTTCATTATCAGTATAATGCTGTTAAGACGATCAAAACCAGTGTGATGGGTGCTATTAATGTGCTTGGGCTTGCCAAACGTGTCAGGGCGCGTGTTTTGCAGGCATCAACATCCGAAATATATGGTGATCCTCATGTACATCCACAAACAGAATCATATTGGGGAAATGTAAACCCGATTGGCATACGTTCGTGTTACGATGAGGGTAAACGTGTTGCAGAAACGCTCTTCTTTGATTATCATCGCCAGAACAACGTTGATATACGGGTGATGAGGATTTTCAATACATACGGTCCACGCATGCATCCCAACGATGGACGAGTTGTGTCAAATTTTATCGTACAGGCATTAAAAGGTGTTGATATCACCATTTATGGCGATGGATCACAGACGCGTTCATTTTGCTATGTTGATGATAATATTGAAGGAATGATACGCCTTATGAACAAGGACAATTTCCTTGGACCAGTTAATATAGGTAATCCCGGTGAATTTACAATTAAGGAACTCGCTGAAAAAATAATAGTTCTGACAAATAGTAAATCAAAACTGATTTACAATCCGTTGCCATCCGATGACCCAAAACAACGCAAACCGGATATATCTCTTGCACATACGATGCTTGGTTGGGGACCAACCGTTGCACTTGAGGATGGCTTGAAGAAGACTATTGAGTATTTTAAAAACAATCTGGATTGATCAGTATCATTAATCAGGGAAATAATATCGTAACGATAGAACAGGAGTATTGAGGTGAGCATTTATAATCCGAATGAAATAGAACCGAAATGGCAGAAAAAATGGGCCGATGCAAAGTTGTATAAAACGACATTCAATCCCGATAAACCTAAATTTTATGCCCTTGACATGTTCCCGTATCCATCCGGATCAGGTTTACATGTTGGACATTGTGAAGGGTATACTGCAACTGATATTATAACCCGTTTTAAACGTTCTCAGGGATGGAATGTGCTTCATCCGATGGGTTGGGATGCCTTTGGCCTGCCTGCTGAAAACTTTGCAATCAAGACTGGTATTCATCCCAGCGTGACAACCGAAAAAGCGGTTTCAAATTTCAAAAGACAGATAAATGCGGTAGGATTTGCATACGACTGGGATCGTGAAGTCAATACAACAGATCCAAAATACTATAAATGGACACAGTGGATTTTTTTACAGCTTTATAAAAAGGGGCTTGCATATCAGGGTGTAATGCCGATAAACTGGTGTCCATCATGCAAAACCGGTCTTGCAAATGAAGAGGTGGCTCAGGGTAAGTGTGACCGTTGTGGAACACAGGTTGAACGCAAAGATTTACGCCAGTGGATTCTCAAAATTACCGCGTATGCAGACAGGCTTCTTGAAGATCTTAAAGAGGTTGACTGGCCGGAATCTACATTGCTTATGCAGAAAAACTGGATTGGAAGATCTGAGGGTGCGGAAGTAATTTTTGAAGTTGCCGATGGTAATGCAAAGGGAGAAAAGATAAAAGTATTTACAACCCGTCCTGACACGCTTTACGGCGCTACATATATGGTGTTATCACCTGAACATGCACTTATAAACAAAATCACAACTGATGAGTGCAGAAAAACTATTGAAGCATATCAGATTGCAGCACGTAAAAAAAGTGATCTTGAAAGAACTGAACTTGCAAAAGAAAAAACGGGCGCCTTTACAGGAGGGTATGCAATCAATCCGGTAAACGGTAAAGCAATACCGGTATGGATCGCTGATTATGTATTGTCAACATACGGAACAGGTGCAATTATGGCGGTTCCGGCTCATGATGAACGTGATTTTGAATTCGCTAAAAAATTCGGTATCCCGATTATTCAGGTTGTAAAGCCTATTGATGGATCACCTGTTGACCTTTCTGCTGCATTCGTAGAGGAAGGTATAGCAGTAAATTCAGATGATCTTGACAATCTACCTACCGCTGATGCAAAGAAAAAAATTACAAAACAGCTTGAAGAAAAAGGTCTTGGTAAGGGTTCTGTAAGTTACCGCCTGCGGGATTGGATATTTTCACGTCAAAGATACTGGGGTGAACCAATACCGATTATTCATTGTGACAAGTGTGGCATTGTCCCGGTTCCTGAAAAAGATCTTCCGGTAATGCTTCCCGATGTAGAAAAGTATGAACCATCAGGTACAGGTGAGTCTCCGCTTGCAACCATTAATGATTGGCTTGCCACAACATGTCCTCAATGTGGCGAAAAAGCGAAACGTGAGACAAATACCATGCCTCAGTGGGCCGGGTCCTGCTGGTATTATCTCCGTTACATCGATTCTCAAAATGAAAATGAACCATGGTCAAAAACGGCTGAGAAGCAATGGATGAATGTTGATCTTTATGTCGGTGGAGCGGAGCATGCGGTGTTACATCTGCTTTATAGTCGTTTCTGGCACAAGGTACTCTATGATCTCGGATATGTATCAACAAAAGAACCATTTAAAAAATTGCGTCATCAGGGTACGGTACTTGCCGCAAGTTATCAGGATGCAGCCGGAAAGTATCATTCAATTGACGAGGTTGAGTTCAGGGAACATGATGTCTATCTGAAATCAACGGGAGAAAAATTGAAAGTCGAAGTTCAAAAAATGGCAAAATCCATGTTGAACGGCGTAAATCCCGATGAGGTTGTTGCGAAATATGGTGCTGATGTGCTTCGTCTGTACGAAATGTTTATGGGTGAATTCGAATTACCGAAACCATGGGATCCGCGCGCTATTGAGGGATGCAGCAGATTTTTAAAACGCGTTTACAGGCTGGTCGATGAATTTGATGTATCAATGGCACCTGCAGATTCTGTCAATCTCAAGCTTCGTCACAAGACAATTAAAAAAGTGACAAACGATATTGACAACATGAAATTTAATACCGCTATTGCAGCGATGATGGAATACATTAACGAACTCGGAAACAATGGGGCTTCAAAAGAAGATCTCGTTACACTTATCAAATTGATCGGTCCGTATGCACCGCACATTGGTGATGAGCTGTGGGAAAAACTTGGTGGTGATGGTTTCCTTGTTGACGCTCTGTGGCCTGTATGGGATGAAACATTGACAATTGATCAGGTCGTGACAATTGTTGTTCAGGTAAACGGGAAACTGCGTGGTGAGTTTACTATTGCAAGAGGTGCATCCCAGGAACAATTGAAAGAAACAGCGCTTGGTATCGAAAAGGTAAAGCAATATACTAAGCAGGGTGCAATTAAAAAAGTTATTGTCATTCCTGGTAAACTTGTTAATATTGTTGTAGTATAAATTGCGAAATGCAAATAAACTATATGAGAAAAATCGTAGTTGCATCTGGAAATAAGGGAAAAATTTCTGAGATCAGTGAAATTCTGAAGGATCTGCCTTTGGAAATTATTCCTATGTCCGATCTGTGGAATCCGGTACCTGATATTGAGGAAAACGGTATTACGTTTTTTGACAATGCACGTATCAAGGCAGATTACGTTTTCAAACGAAGCGGTTTGTGGTCATTGGCTGATGACAGTGGTCTTGAGGTTGATTTTCTCAATGGTGAACCTGGTGTATATAGTGCAAGGTATGCAGGTGTGCAGGGTGATAATGAAGCTAACAATTCATTGTTGCTTAAAAAATTAAACGGAATACCTCACTATTTGAGAACGGCCCGTTTTAGATGTGTTATGGTTCTTAAAACAGGATATTCGGATTATATTACATCAGAGGGAACTTGTGACGGGTACATAGGTTTCGAACAGAAGGGTAGAATGGGATTCGGGTATGATCCGCTATTTACACCTGTACAAGAAACGTTGACATTTGCAGAACTGCCATCAGAAAAGAAAAACAGCATAAGCCACAGGGGAAATGCACTTACACATTTATGCAGGAAATTACATGAGTTTAATCTCTAATTCAAACGAAATGCCTACAATCCTTCTTGTCGATGATGATACAGAGGTAACTTATTGCGTGCAATCACTGCTTGAATGCGACGGGTACAACTGTATCATGGCTACAAGTGGTGAGGATGCAATCAGGATTGTTGAAAATAAACATATCGATATTGTGCTTCTTGATGTCCTCCTGCCGGATATGAATGGTTTTACAATTGCAGAGAAGATCAAGGAGATTGCAACTGATTTTCTTCCAATTATCATGATAAGCGCTCTTGATAGCGATGATCATAAAATTGAAGGTTTGATGTATGCTGATGACTATATCACAAAGCCGTTTTCAAGTCGCGAACTTATTGCAAGAATTAAATCTCTGCTTAGAAACAGTCGTTTACACAAAGACTTGTCAATTTCGAAGCAGCGCTTTGAATTGCTGTATGAGAATTTTCCTCATTTGTATATTTCCCTTGATTCACAAATGAAAATTTCCGACTGCAACAGCTTCTATCGTCAAAAATTCAATGTCACAAAAAATGAGATAATAGGGAAAAGTATCTACGAACTTTTTGCGGATGATGAATTTGCAGTACTGGAGAATTTTTTCAGGACATTACAAAGATTCCGGACTGTAAAACAACGTGTTTTTCATCTTAAAAAACAAGAAACTGATGAAGTGGTTTTTGTTAATTTGACAGCTGTGTTCATTGGGGATGACGATACCGGATTAAATATCGTTATTGCCATGGAAGATCTTACCCGTCAGATGAAAATTCAGGAAGAACAGAAAATCGCAAGACGTCAATTATACAAATCGGCACGACTTGCATCAATAGGAACGCTTGCGTCTGGTGTTGCGCATGAAATGAATAATCCATTGACTGCAATACTCGGTTTTTCGAGTGCAATAATGGATCGGTTTGATAATGATGAAGAGATGGAAGCAAGTGAGCTTAAACAATACCTTCATATTATCAACACTGAAGCATTACGATGCAGGGATATTGTCGAAAATTTATCACGATTTGCACGCGAGGGTGGTGAATGTCAGGCTGGTCCTGTAAACCTGAATGAATGTATTGATCATTCTGTTAAGCTGATGCACAGTAAATTCGTTAAAGCAGCAGTGGTTCTGGAAAAGGATACATCTGGCGAGGTAATTATTGCCGGCGATACTGCAAAAATAGAACAACTGTTTATTAACATTCTTACAAACTGCGTTGATTTTTGCGAAAAAGAATGCAGAATTAAAATTACACAAACACATTCAAGAGATGAAACCCGTTTTTTTGCCATAAAAGTAGAAGACAACGGTCCCGGAATACACCCTGATATCATCAGCAAGGTTTTTGATCCGTTTTTTACGACCAAGGAAGTTGGTCGTGGCACTGGAATGGGACTCGCAATTTGTCATCGTATAATGGAAGATCTTAACGGTAATATTGATATTCGCAGTGATGGGGTGCATGGAACTATCGTTGTACTTGAATTTGTTAAGTATGTCGCAGATTAATGATATCTGTCCGGATGCTTCAAGTGTTGTTATAATATGGTAGACTCTTGCTTGATAGACTGGATGTAAATGTGCTGGAATGAATGATCGGTTTGTGTCAAAATAGTATGACTTTAGTCATAAAAAGGTTGTTGACGTATTGCATCAAGGGATTGCAGATATTTTATAACTGCTTATAACAGATAGCCGGATAAAAGAATATGAGTAAAGGTAAAATTCTTGTTGTTGATGACGAAGCGAGTCTTCGACTATTATTAAGCAGTGAATTATCACGTGCCGGGTATGTTGTAGAAACTGCAACTGATGGAGAAAATGCACTCGCAAGACTGCGGGAAGATTTCTTTCATGTAGTGCTACTTGATATCGTAATGCCAAGAATGGATGGTATTGAGGTACTTCGTATAATCAAATCCGAAGGCATACCATCCGAAGTTATAATCCTTACCGGAAATGCAACTCTCGAAAGTGCCATCGAGAGCATGAAACTTGGTGCATTTGAATACATTCGAAAGCCGTACACGCTCAATGAGTTGATAATTCAGATTGACAGAGCAATAGAGCATCAACATTCACAGTTTGACTTGAAGGCTCTTCGCAATGAGCTTATCAAGAAGGGACATGGAGGGAAACTTGTTGGTAAAAGCAAAGTTATGGTTGCTTTACAGGCAATTCTCGAACGAATTGCGCCAACTCAATCTACTGTATTAATCCTTGGTGATAGCGGTACAGGAAAGGAACTTGTTGCGCGATCAATTCACGATATGAGCCCGCGTCATGATAAACCGTTCATTGCAATTAACTGCGCAACTTTTTCTGAAACTCTTCTTGAGAGTGAATTGTTTGGATATGAAAAAGGAGCATTTACTGATGCAAAAACACAGAAACGTGGTTTGGCAGAAATCGCTGATGGTGGTACGCTGTTTCTTGATGAAATCGGTGAAATTCCGATGCATTTTCAGGCAAAACTGCTTCGGTTCCTTGAAACTGGTGAAATACGGCGTGTCGGTGGTACAAAAGATATAATGCTTAATGTGCGCATTATCTGTGCAACTAACCAACCGCTTGAACAGCTCGTTGAGGAGAATAAATTCAGAGCTGATCTTTATTATCGTTTAAATGTATTGTGTGTAAACATTCCTCCATTACGGGACAGAATTGATGATATCCCGCTTCTTGTCAATAGCTTTCTTGCTGCACAGGAGTTTAAAAAAGAGTTTGATGATAGTGCAATGGAACTTTTGAAAGCGTATGACTGGAAAGGAAATGTGCGTGAATTAAAAAATGTTATTGAACGCACATGCATTCTGGCTCAGGGGAAAATTGTCAGTGCAGATGATTTATCATTTCTTCGTGTTAAAAAGAAAGTAGATAGTGTACCAGATGAGGAGATCGGAGAATTACCACCAGCACCGGAAATGATGGTTGAACCAGGATCATCATGGTCATTAAAAGAAATGGAACGAAAGCATATACTTAATGTATTGAAATTAACAAATGGGCACAGGGGTAAAGCTGCAAAAATCCTTGAAATCAATGCCAAAACACTGTATTTGAAAATGAAAGCATATAATATTGTTTCTGTTTACGAATAATGTTCTGTAGTAACCCTGCATTCACCCGAATTATACTCGAATATACAATGAGCCTGATTATAACCCTGACATTCTTTCTCTTAAGTAAACATATGGCTGATGAATAAATTGTACCTATTTCTATTATGAATTTTGTATTTTAACCTAAATCCGCTGTTGAATCGTGATGCTCTGCGCAAGCTATTGTCACATCTTGCATTGCAAAAATGCTCACCATACTGCACCGAGTATGCCTGCGCTTTTTGCAAAACAATCTGTAACAATATCTTGTGCATATCACTCACGCTCAACCGTGGAATTTAGGTTTTAAGTGCAACTTTTTTAACAATGGATTATGGTAATGAATATTGGTAATAAAATAGACTCAAATCAGATTACTTCCTGTATCAATACTCTTGAGCAGTTGCTTGATAATCCATCAATAATTGCTCAACTACCTGAGGATCAGCGGATTACACTGCTCAAAGCTGCCGGAAAGCTGTCACGGCCTGACAGAGATGAGAAAAAGAAAATAAACAAGGAACAGAACCGGCTTAAGCGGCTTCAGATTATTCAAAAGGAGCGCCAGGCACGTGCACAAACCGGTATTCGTAAAGCCAGGGAAAATCAGGTTTTTATTGCACCAAATCAGATTGAAACTGATAACCGGAGTCTATCTGATTCAGATACGGTACACAACTCACCCGGAACATGTTATGTATGTAAAGCTGAATTTACAAAACTTCACCATTTTTACGATACAATGTGTGAAAAATGTGCAGACTTCAATTACAATAAACGTTTCCAAACAGCGAATCTGGAGAATCAGGTTACTCTTATTACCGGTTCACGTTTAAAAATTGGTTATCAGGCAACATTAATGATGTTGAGAGCTGGGGCGACAGTCATTGCCACTACGAGATTTCCAGTTGATTCTGCACTTAGATTCTCAAAAGAACCTGATTTTCATAGTTGGAGTAAGCGGTTGCAGATTTTTGGTCTGGATCTTCGTCACACTCCAAGTGTGGAACTGTTCTGTAATTTCTTTGAACGACAATACTCACGACTTGACATAATTGTCAACAATGCAGCGCAGACAGTCCGTCGGCCACCCGGGTTTTATGCACATCTCATGCCTAATGAGTCGCTTGATTATAAGGATATTCCACAATCGGCACAACCTCTGCTGTCACATTACAGAGAATGTACAGAACACCTGCTTAGCTTTAAAGATGCAGATTCTGTAGCTGATAAAGCTCTTCCTGTTGCCTGGAATGGTACTGCACCGGGCATTGGAATCCGGTCTGCTGCAAAGCTTTCTCAGATACCATACTCGTTTGACAGTTCTATCGCTGCGGCTGAAGTATTTCCTGTTGGTCAACTTGATGCAGATTTGCAACAGGTTGATTTGCGTTCTACCAACAGTTGGAGACTGCGGCTTGGTGAAAATGAGATTCCAACAGCGGAAATGCTTGAAATCCAGCTTGTAAATGCTGTTGCACCATTTGTTTTATGTAATAAGCTTATTCCGATTATGAAAAGAGATTATACTGGGCAAAAGCATATTGTAAATGTGTCTGCGATGGAAGGGAAATTTTTCAGATGGAAAAAAGATGAACGTCATCCGCATACAAATATGGCTAAAGCTGCTTTAAACATGCTTACACATTCATCTGCCGAGGCATTATCGAAATACGGGATCTTTATGAATGCTGTTGACACCGGCTGGGTTACTGATGAAGATCCGGTTTTGCTTGCAAAACGCAAACAGGAGCTTCATGACTTTCAACCTCCTCTTGACATTGTGGATGGTGCCGCAAGAGTCTGTGACCCATTCTTTGATGGGATCAATACCGGAAAGCATTGGTGTGGTAAGTTTCTAAAAGATTATTTTCCGATAGACTGGTAATGGAATGGCCGGGATGAACGACGAATGGAACTATAGGATAAAATCAGACCCAGGTTTTCCAATGATGACTGGTTCCTTGAAATAGAGTGTACTATATTCCATTTTCACAAAAAGAGTGTTTGGAGCATAATGAATTAAAATGGAAGATCATCGTCTTTTTTAGACTTTTTTCCTTTGCCGTTCCTGAAAGTCTTAATTTTATTGTTGATTTCGAAGTCTTGTTGTCTAAAGTTACCATCGCTGTTATCAAAGTCATCATTGATAAAATCCATAAAATCATCATCGTCGTCATCGAAATCTTTAAATGTTCCATACATGTTGCTAAATGATTCGGTCATACTTTTATATGAGCAACAAAGAAGATTTACTGTCTCGGCAATGGCTTTCTTCTGGTTGGCATCATTGTTTTTTTCAATTAGTCTTAATTGCGATTCAATTGTCGCAATAAGTGCAGTCATCATTTTAGGCGCATTATCCATAAAAATATCCTTTCATCAATATCAAAAAATACGGAAATATAAGGTTACTGAATTGTATGATGCAATCAATCACTGTAATGCCATGACTCTTATAATATAAGAAATTACAGAATCTTATACCTAAAAAATACACGAATTCCCTGGAATATGATACGATTAAACAAGATTAATGATCAAAACAACACAATGAAAGAGGAATTTATACTCAAAACGTTAGTTTTACCGTATACTTAGCTCGATCAAAATTAAAAGAATTTACTGATTTTTTATGGAATTGATCTGCACATAACCTATTTTGTACCGCTTGGAGTAGCAGGTGTATGATGGTTGTATATCTGTGAAAAATTGTATAAACAGAAAGAAAGAAGTACATGGAAAAGTTCAGAGAATTGGGTTTAACTGAAAAAACATTGGCAGCTCTTGAAGCGAGGGGTTTTGAGGAACCGACTGAGATTCAGTCGATTACTATTCCTCTGTTGCTCAGCAATGAGTGCGATATTGTTGCTCAGGCTCAAACGGGAACAGGTAAGACGGCAACCTTTGCATTACCGCTGATTGAACGCCTTAAACCTCATTCAAAACATCCTCAGGCAATTGTTCTTGCTCCGACTCGCGAGCTTGTAATACAGATTGCAGAGGAAATTAATTCACTTAAAGGTAATACAGATATCACATGTGCCCCTATTTATGGTGGGCAATCAATGGAGCTCCAATTAACCAAATTAAGAAAAGGCGTTGCGATTGTAGTTGGTACTCCCGGTCGTATCCTCGATCATCTTGAAAGAAAAACACTGATACTTGATAAAATTGAGTATGTGATACTCGATGAAGGTGATGAGATGCTCAACATGGGATTTATTGATGATATTGAGGCGATTCTTGAGCATACTCCTGGAAAAAAACGTGTTTGCTTATTTTCGGCGACAATGCCGGCACGAATCAAAGAACTTTCTGCAAAGTACATGAAAGATTTCAAACATGTAAAAGCACAACACAACCTTACAACAAATCTTACAGATCAGATTTATTTTGAGGTTGCACGACAGGATAAGTTTGAAGCACTTTGTCGTATTGTTGACATTGAGAATACTTTTTATGGTATTGTTTTTTGCCGAACAAAAATTGAAGTTGATGAACTGACATCGAAATTGATTGATAGGGGATACTCTGCAGAAGGTTTGCATGGTGATATCTCACAGGCACAGCGGGAATCAATTCTTCGCAAATTCCGTAAACAGAATATTTCAATGCTTGTTGCTACAGACGTGGCAGCCAGGGGTATTGATATCAATAATCTTTCTCATGTTATCAACTATTCTCTTCCTCAGGATCCGGAAAGTTACATTCACAGAATTGGAAGAACCGGACGTGCGGGAAACCAAGGTACCGCTGTTACATTTGTTACTCCGGATGAATTCAGCAAACTTGGATTTATCAAACGCATTACCAAAGCAAGCATTCAGCGTAAGGAAGTTCCTGCGGTTGAAGCTATTGTTGATGCCCGCATGGAAAGAATCAATTCCGAGATACGTGCTCTTATGGAATTATCTGATGATAAAAAAGGGAGTTTTCATAGCTGGGCAGATGCATTGCTTGCTGATGTTGAACCACGAAAAATAGTTGCATCCGTACTACAGTACTCTTTTGGAAAAGTACTTGACAAAAACAGCTATAAAAAACTTACGCCTGTCGGAAAACATTATGTTAAAGAACACGTCTTTACGGAAACTGATGGTAGAACACGACTGTATATTGCAAAAGGACGTTCCAGCAATTTCACAAAGAGAAGCCTTGTAGAATTTATCGTAAAGAAAGCCGATACGCCGATGAAACTTATCGACAATGTTGAGGTTTTTGATAATTTTTCATTTATAACGGTACCTTTTGCAGAAGCTGAACATATTATTGCCAAATTAAAACAGTCCGGTGATAATCACAGACCTCTGGCAGAAAAGGCAAAACCATCAGCAGGTGATTCGGATAGAAAACGTCGTGGAGGACGGTTTGATGCTGATGATCATGCTGTTTTTGATAAAGCACAACGACGCCGACGCTAAAAAAAATGATTATGGGGTTGTTTACAAGTAATGCTTGTTTCAATCCTGTATGTCATTTGTAATTCCACTGTTCAGCCTCATTTACTAACGTATTGAATCTATGCAGACATTTTAATTATCTGTTTCACAGTTTTATACTATGAATTATCCTGCTCGTGATGAAATAGGTCCTTTACAAAATGCAACAATTCGATTGATGCGTCAATTTCAGCTTTACGTATTGCAACACTTTCAATGTTAAATCCGATTGGAATGTTTTTGCCTTTCGCAAAACTTATCAGCTCGCTCGCAATATGTTTGCAAATATTCATTGACTCAAACAGAATATTGCCGCTTCGTGACAGATCATTTTTTAACCATGATGGAATACTGATTCCGAGCCACTCCATGAACTGTATTGTTTTTAAAGTGCCACAGGGTGTCAACGTAAAGATAATCGTCGGAAGTTTAATAGAATTATCATGGCAGTAGTAAAACAGATCTGATAAGAGGTTTCTTGATGCATCAAGATTATAAACGCATTGAGAAATAAAGAATGTGCATCCGGATTTCTGTTTATCAATAATCCGGATGTGTTCGTCGCCTTTTTTAATATGACGTTCCGGAATGGTTACACCACCCACAGTAAGAGTGTTGTTATAAATGGAACGCAATGCGTATGCCCGTTTCATCGGCAGTTGAGAATTCTGTTTCGTTGTTGCACAGCCCACAAATACTGATAAGTGTTTTGATAGCGCAGAGTGACTAAGCCAGTTAACAAATGAGTTTTCGGTGTGTTTACCGGTACAAGTGTAAATAATTGATGGATATGGTAATTCCGAAAGATACTTTTCTCGGTACAATAACGGATCAATTGTCGCAAGAAATGGAAATGGACGTTCAGCACTGGTTCTTCCAGCCTCATCCTGAATATCATACAACACCAGTGCATCAACAGGAAGATTACGGAGGCGATTGAGCTGTCTTTCTGCTATTTCAGCGATTTTTTCATCCTCCGTATCAAGCTTGGGAGGAGTAATTCCATATATTATGATACCTGTTTGGGACCGATTTAATTTATCAATTAACATTTTATACTTTCAAAAAACGATAAAAAATAGGAAATGTAATTCTTATTTTGTAATTTTATAAAAAATCGATTTAACAAATGCATCTGTTTTAGCAGTATCATGCATTGATGATTGATTGATTATGCCACCATTTTTAATGACTGCGGCGCCGCATTCCGAAGTAAGAACATCAAGCAGTTGCTGCGCATTGTTGCCACCTAAAAATCTGAAAGGTAGTCCCATTGTTATAAAATTGAGGATTTTCTTGCCTTTTAAAACAGGTTTTGTATTTAAGAACGCAGTGACAACAGGTGCGGCTGCAAAAGCCCAGACTGGCGTACCAAAAATGACAGTATCGTAATTATCCAGATTTACTTTCGTCGAAATGGTAACATTTTTCAACCGGGGACGCAATACATCTTTTGTTTCGAGTCGAATGATATCACAATTAATCTTTGCATCAGTAAATAATGATGCAATTTTGCGGGCAACAGTAAAGGTTGCACCAGTTTTTGAGTAAATTACAATAGCGACATTCATTTGAGATACTCCATGATTAAGAATTAGGGCATAGCATTAAGAGCATTGACATCAACTATTTTTTGTGGTTGCTTTTTTGTTAAATCGAAAAGAATATCGTTTGCTTTCACGATCTTGCTTGTATCACCTACTGCTGTAATTGAGAAGTTTTCTTTCACAAGGTATTTGCGTGCCACAGTGTCAAGATCAGCTTTTGATAACTTCCTGATTGCATCAACATAATTCTTATAATGATCCGGGGATCTTCCGTTGTATTCATTCATTGCGTAATTAGATACAATGTCAAAAGGAGAACGAAACATTGATGGCAGTTCAGAGAGAAAGACTGATTTTACATCAGCAACTTCCTTATCTGTTACTCCGTATTTTAGAATCGTATCCAGCTCATTGAAAATAATCCCTGTCGCTTTTGAAAATGTTTCTGATTTAGTAAAGAATGTGATATACCATGTTGATTGCATGGTATAATTCGACTCTGCAACACTGTAAATTGAATATGTCAATCCTTCATCAGAACGGACTTTTGAACTTAATCTTGATGTAAAGCTTCCTCCACCAAAAATTTCATTCAGAGCAATTACCGGATAGTAGTCATCATGTGGGCGTTTAAAAAGGGGTATTCCAAGGCGGACATATGCCTGGGAAATATTTTTGTTGACAACGAGCGACTTCAATGCCGGTTTGCTTTGGATGACCGGGAATATTGTGTCGGTAACCATATCACTTTTCGGGAAAAGAGTTTCAAGTTTCTTAATCAAAGTATCTCTATCGAATGACCCCGCTACGGCAAGAATCATATTACCGGATCTAAAGTACTTTTTGTGTGTCTTCAGAAGATCATCACGGGTAATTGATACAATCGTTTTTTCTGATGTAAAACGGCTGTTTTTTGTCGATTGATACATATGTTTATCATACGCAAAACTGAGCGTTGGACCTGGATTATCAAAACGATGTTTAATAGATTCGATGAGTATTGCTTTATGTTGATCGATTTTTTTCTGTTCATAGGCGGGATTAAAAAGCATCTTTTTTAAAAGTGCAAGAGATGTATCGGTATATTCAGAAAGAAATGACGCTTTAAAATTACACATATCATCTGAAATACTAAAACTGATACTGATCGCTTTTTGTCCAAGAATATTATCCAAAGAGTCTGCCGTGATTGTTTCCGTCCCGCCTGAACGTATAAGCGTTCCGACAAGGCTTGCCATGCCGACTTTGTCATCAGGATCAAATAATGAACCGTAACGAACGGTACCGCTTATTTTTACAAGTGGCAGTGAGGAGTCTGATGCAATGTAGGTACGGAGACCATTTCCCAATACTGTGCGATACTTCTCCCCGGTCGGAACAGACCAATTAAGTGAATCATATTTAAGATTCTTTGGGTGTAATGGTATTTCCGTGTTTTGAGCGTAAACAATACAAACAGGAATTACGACAACAATGATGGATTTTAATAAGTATGTGTATATATTGTTAACCATGAATAGCTCTTTCTGTAAATGTCCTTAATTTGAGTTTTCTTTATAGAGTAGCTTGCCGATAGTCATTTTTGATGTATCGAGATATTTTTTTGCAATTGATGGTATTTCATCGGGTTTTATTGATGCTATAATATCCGGATACGCAAGCATATCTTTCCAGCTTCCCATCCTTTCATACGCGGCAAGACGGTCGGATAACCCCTCAAGACTGTTCAATCCGGTTACAAACGACATCTTGATCTCGTTTGTAACACGTTCCATTTCGGCAATGCTTGGAGGCATTGTTGAAATCTTCTGAATCTCTTCAAGAAGTATTTTTTCAACAGTGTCAGGGTTAGTCTCATTTTTCATAACTGCATACACACTGAAATCTCCGTTTTGTAATCGGGAATCATTTCCAGCACCGGCATCAATACAGAGATGTGTTTCTGTAACCAGACGTTTATACAATCGCCCTGTTTTGCCACTCAGTATTCTGTCGACAATATCCAATTTGTAGAGATCCGGATGAGGATGACCCGGGGTATGAAAAATCATGTCAATCCGGGGATTTGACTGATCATACATGACAAACGATGTAACACCAATCGGTGCAGGCTCCTTTGTTGCAACTTCAGTTTTGGGTACTTTAGCACGAGGAATGGTTCCAAAATACTGTTTGATTTTTTTCATCGATTTTTCAGGATCAATATTCCCAACAAGTACGATCAGGGCGTTATCCGGAGTATAATATTTTAAAACATGTTTCTCAAGATCTTCTCTGGTATAGGATTCCAGATCTGACATCCAGCCGATTGTGGGCTGACGATACGGGTGTGCAACATAAAACAATGCATTTAAACGTTCCCAGTAACTATTCAGAGGTCTGTTTTCATAACGCATTTTACGTTCTTCTATGACAACTGACTTTTCACTGTAAAATTCACGTAGAACCGGATTTCTCATTCTATCGGATTCAATCCAATAGAATAGATCTGTTTTGTTTTTTGGCAAAGTAACAATATAAGCTGTCATATTGTCACCCGTCCAGGCATTAAGTTCTGTACCGCCATTGTTCTGATATAATTCCCAGATCTCATCTTTTTTAATCAGTTTACGTTGTTTGTCAAGAAGCGCTGCTATTTTTTCTTCAAGTGAAACAATTAACGTATCGTTGTCTAAATCTAAATCTGTCCTGAGACGTGAGATCTGTTTTTCCAGAGAGTCAAGAGATTTGATAATTGGAATCTCTTTCTGATAGTTGGTAGTTCCAAGTGTTTTTGTCCCTTTGAACATCATGTGTTCGTATAGATGTGAAAGTCCTGTGGTACCAGGGCCTTCGTACATGGAGCCAACAAAATAATACAACCTGCATGAAACCACGGCAACATTGGTATCTGGTACAACTATAATACGCAAACCGTTTTTAAGCGTGTCATAATGAACAGGCAGATTAATATCATATGCGGTTACTGAGACAGTAAACATGCCGAGAAGAAGTATACAAAGTTTTTTAATCATTTGTTAATCCTGTTATGTTAATTTCCATTAGTTCGAAATGAGAGTATTTCTGAAATTTCATCCGTTGTAAGTTGCATCGGATTATTTTTATTGCAATTCTGATTGTTCAACAAATTATTAAAATGATCCACATCCACACCATAGTCTGAAAGCGTCTTTACTCCGAAACTGGTGGTAAGATTTTCAAGTTCGTCAACAAGCCTTTCGCATAACCCTTTATAATCTGAGGATTGTGAACCGGTAATCATTCGTGCAATACTGACATATTTGGAAAGACCGGATGAATCGGGAGATTCTCTTGTTATTTTATCTATAGTGATTTTTGTTGCTGGTGCCAGCAGTGTTCCACAAACAACACCATGTGGAATGGGGTAGGCTGCACCCAGTAGTGATGCAATTCCATGTACAACACCAAGCCCTGCATTTGACAAAACAATACCAGATATGAATGATGCGTATGCCATTGACGAACGTGCATCAATATTCCGGTCTCCCTGTTTAACTGCCTCAATAAGACTATTCTTAACAAAAGGCATAATTTTCTCTATGAGTGAATCGGTTATTATTGAGGCTTTCGGTGAAATGTACGCCTCAATAAGTTGTGTCAGTGTGTCCATACCGCAAGCAGCTGTGATATGTGATGGGCAGGAGAGTGTAAGGCGTGGATCAATAATGGCAATATCAGGAATGTAGTTTTCGTGACGCAGTGAGCACTTAAAACCATTAAGACCGATTTTGCTGATAACGGCATTTGATGTCGCTTCACTACCGGTACCTGAAGTTGTCGGAACAGCAATAAACGGTACTTTTTTGCCATCAGGCTTTTTAGTTCCGACAACTTCAAGATAATCTGTTACCTTACTCTGTAGTGGAAGCATTGCACTGATTGCTTTCCCGCTATCAAGCACACTTCCTCCACCAACAGCTATTACGCAATTAACAACAGATTCTCCAAACGTGTGTGTTGCGTCATCGATAAGTTGCGGTGACGGTTCTGATGGTATTTCATATTCAAAAAAAGAGAGGTTGTTGTCAGACAGTGATTTTATAACCAGATCGCGGCATCCACTTGACACAAATGATTGTTTGCCATGAACAAGCAGTACAGTACTTCCAAATTGACGTGCTGCAGGACCAAGTTTTTCAATGGCCCCTTCTCCGAATTGCACTTTTGGTGTTCTTGAAAAATCAAATTGTTTCATACCTGATTCCTGCTTGTGAAAATGCTGATACCGGTTTATAAATCGAAAATCAAACTATGGACAAACCGATATATATGAGACACCCTTGCGTGGTTCCTCCATCCATGAAGCCACTGTGTCGCGCCACTTTTCATAGTGTGCAGTTGTCTTATGTGCAGTAGCATCCTCAGGAGTCTCATATGCCTCATAGAGAAGGAACCTGCTGCTGTCTTCTGTACTTTGAATCACATCAAATCTACGATTTCCGGCTTCTTTTATTGAATTCAAATGGTTTTCGCGTGATGCATTTATAAAATCCTGAATAAAATCTTTTTTAACATGAACCAATACGGTAGTTACAACCATTTATAACTCCTTACATGAAAACAATGAATTGAACAATAATTGCAGAATTGAAACAATTCTCACCTATGATCAGCTCAGGTATAGTGTTGTACACCAGCTTTTTGAATAAAATACTAAAATGCATCCTTGTCCAACAGTGTATATTATCGTATTATTGTGAATCGTGTGAAATAATAAAAAAGGTTGATATATGCGTTTCAAAGCAGCTCTTTGCCAGATAGAACCATCATTTGATACTGACCAATCAATGAATCACGCAAGCGAGATGATTAATGAAGCAGCCGAATCAGGTGCAAAACTTATCTGTCTTCCCGAAATGTTTTATCACCCCTACAGCCTTGACAAAATTAAGAGTATTCAGGGAAAAGAGAATCATTATCTTGAAACATTTATCCGGATTGCCCGACAGAAGGAGATCTGTATCAGCACCGGATCCATGGTAGTAGAGCGTAACGGGATGCTTTACAATATGTCGCATTTAATCACACCGGATGGCTCTATTGCAGGAGAGTACTCAAAATGTCACCTGTATGATGCAAGGCTTGCGGGTCTCGAGGTCAGTGAATCTACGGTGTTTACAAAAGGAAATGGAATTACGATTATTAATACTCAATTCGGTAAAATTGGAATTATGATCTGTTATGATATACGATTTCCTGAATTTTCCCGTCTTTATGCATTAAAGGGAGTTGACATACTCCTTGTACCATCAGTATTTAATATTATAACCGGCTCTGCGCACTGGGAGACAATGGTTCGCAGCCGTGCAATTGAGAATCAATTTTTTGTCCTTGCGACATCTCAGG
Organism: uncultured Fibrobacter sp.; assembly: GCA_964390065.1. Classification (GTDB taxonomy): domain Bacteria; phylum Fibrobacterota; class Chitinivibrionia; order Chitinivibrionales; family Chitinispirillaceae; genus JAAZBG01. Next base: position 47,175 of record CAYMGX010000010.1, read on the forward strand.
GACGGATTCCATCAACACCGTATGCAGCATATGGACATTCGATGGCGTGTGATCCGTGGGGGAAGATTCTGTGCGAAGCTCAGGATCGGGAGGCGATTGTTTATGCAGATATTGATTTGTCCTGCATTGAACAGACACGAAAAAAACTATCGTTTCTGTCACATCGCAGAACTGATTTGTATCAGCTCGAACGTAGTATCTAAATAGAAATCGTATTTTTAATTGTCAAAGATAATCTTTTACAATGGAGTTTACATATGAAAAAACTGTACAGGTTAAAAAGTGACGCGCTGATTGCTGGCATATGTGCCGGAATTGCTGACTCTTTAAGGGTTAATCCGATCAAGATACGGCTTGGTCTTGTCTTTGTAACGGTACTTACCGGCTGGCTTCCCGGAATTATTACTTATCTTGCAGCGTGGGTTCTGTTGTACGACAGGAAAGATCTTGATAAAAAGGATGTGAAAAAAGACGAATAGGCAAATGGTTAGTTTTATATTGCAATAGTTATGATGTTATATACAAAAGGAGCGGTGTGGAGCCGCTCCTGAATGTTTATGCAGGTTTCACGTTTAATTGATCTGAAACTTTCTCACGTAGTTTACGTTCCACTACGGAATAGAGCGTGTTATTTGAGAATGCGCAGCCTTTGCAATGACCTTTTAATGTCACATATACATCATTGCCATCAACATCAACAAGCTCGCAATCACCGCCATCCTGAGCAAGTATCGGCCGTACATCAGATGCAAGTACTTCACGAATTTTGTCTACCTTCTGAAGCATTGTCATTCTTCCGGTACTTTTCTGTTGAGTAGTCTGATTTACACCGGTAAGTTTGTCAATAATAGTTTGAATCTCCTGGTGACAATTACCACAAGCGCCACCTGCTTTTGTCAGATTCATGATATCAGTGAGTGTTTTTGCTCCATTTTCACGGATCGCTTTTTCTATTTCTATCTCTGTAACATTGAAACAGTGGCAAACCACGCGACCTTCTTTTTCAGGAGGTGTTGAAACCTTACCACCGGTTTCGTAATATTTGAGAGCTGCTTCAAGGGCCTCTTCACCCATAACACTGCAATGAAGTTTCTCTTTTGGTAAACCTCCAAGTGCATCGGCGATGTCTTTGTTACTGATTCTTTTTACTTCGTCAATATGTTTTCCTTTACACATTTCAGTAAGCACTGATGCACTTGCGATGGCACTGCCACAACCGAACGTTTTAAATTTTATATCGGTAATTTTTTTATCACTGTCAAGTTTAAATGTCAGCCGTAACGCGTCACCACAGGATATGTTTCCAACCTCTCCAAGTCCATCAGGGTTTTCAATCTCACCTACGTTCCTGGGATTGATATAATGATCCCGTACCTTTTCGGTATATTCCCACATAGAATAACTCCTTTATTTTACTAATTTTTCTTCCGGCACATTAATAATATTAAAAACATCTTTCAATGTATATTCGAATCTCTCAAGCACTTTATTGGCGTCATTAGCATCAAATGGTACCCGTCCTGCAGCAACGCGGGAGTGACCACCACCACTACCACCAAAAATCATTGCAATTTTCTCTGCAAAAATTCCGGCAGTATCCTCATTTTTTGATCGTATTGAGAAGAATATCTGATTTTTAAAAATTCCCGAGCAGACCATCCACTCAAGTTTCTCAAGACTGTGAAAAAGGTCTGCCATTTCTGCAACATAATCCGGTGTTGTTACGTTACCAAGATGTGCATAACCGATGTCGTTGTAATTGACAGCTGAGAGCGTTGCAGAATGTAATACTTTAAAAAATTCAATATCTCTGTCGGGAGATTCAATTCTGGACAGCAGTTTGTGTTCCATTATGTCAAATAGAAATTTGTAGCAATCAAGGTCATCCTGTGCAACTTCGCGACGCATATCTCCGGTATCGGTCTTGATTCCATAGAAAAGTGCAGCTGCAAGTTTTGGTGAGATAGGGCAGTGAGCTGTAAGGAGGTACTTTGTAACAATGGTTGATGTTGCACCGAAGTCTTTTCTGATATCATAGAACGTTGAGCTACCTTCCGGCGGATCGTTAGGATGATGATCAAGAATTGCATGAACTTCGGTTTGTGGTGGCAGTGAGACATTTCCTCGTCCCGGAAAGCAGTCAACAAGGATGATCTTATCAAAATCATTGATCTCAGTAAGAACAAAAGGAACTGTTCTAATATTGAGAAAACGAATCATTGCCCTGTTTTCTGCACGCCCGACAAATCCGCCAAAGGATATTACCGACGACTTAACACCCCAGAATGACAAAAGATGAGAAATACCAAATGCAGCTGCAAGACAGTCTGGATCCGGGAAATCATGTGTCAATATTAGTACTGTTGATGCTGGAAGAATTCGTGCTTTGAATTCCTGTACTTTTTCATCAAAAGTGTCTGTTCGTACCCGATTAACAAATTCATAAATTTCTGACATGTTGTTAGTCGCCTTTAATTACAATGACTTAGTATTTATACGACGTGATTGCCGGATTGTATATTATGTCTACATACCAAAAGAACATACTATTTATATTTGCACTTAAAATACTACAATAATATAATATATGAGTTTAGTGTTGTTTGATGGAAATGTAATGTATATGATGAAGAAACCGGTAATCAGCTACCATAATATGACTTTGGCTGAAGGAAATGTGTGTAATAATGAGATATGCAATAATTTCTGATATCCACGGAAACCTTGAAGCCCTCCAGGCCGTTTTAAATGACATTAACGGGAGAGCAATTGACCAGATACTTTGTCTTGGTGATATCGTCGGTTATTATCCTGATCCAGAAAGCTGTATTGACCTGGTTAAAGAGAAATGCAGCTTTTGCGTTGCAGGAAATCATGATTATGCGGCTATCAGAAGAATTGATACACAAAATTTCACCTATTACGCTTTTGCTGCAATGGAATGGACAAAACAGAATATTTCATTAAAAGCAGATGAATTTCTTGGTTCATTGCCTCTGACAATTGAAAAAGACAACATGTTTCTCACCCATTCGTCACCTTCAAATCCACAGGACTGGGCATATGTATTTCCTGATAGTGAAGAAGCTGTGTTTGAGGCATTCAACAGTCTTACGTTTCCTCTTAATTTTATAGGCCATACTCACTGGCCATCAATAATGATTCAGGAGGACGACCGAATTATTCTTCACGCAGAACATACAATTAAAATCGACAAACAGAATTTTTATCTTGTAAATGTCGGCAGTGTCGGCCAGCCACGAGACTTCGACTCGCGTTCAAGTTACTGTGTCTACGATTCGGAAACATGTGACATTACAATCTATCGTATACCCTATGATTATACTGTCACACAAAAAAAGATTAAAGACAGCCGTTTGCCGCTGTTTCTCTCGGAGCGTCTGGAAAAGGGACGGTAGGGGGGAAGTCAGAATCCAGTAGTCAGTTGTGATTGACAGATTCACTTTGTTGCGTTGTGTAAATTTACATTTTCGAAGTGTATTCTTTTTGAAATATCAGGGATTGTAGTAACGCATGATACGGGAAGGCGATCACTGTATTTCTTTAAAAAAGCCATTGCATACGATTGCCATTTTGTATCAAAACTTCCACCGGATAAATGCCTGACAAGAATGTCTTTTGTTACGATTAGACGGTGAGTCTTTTGTACCTGCATGCAAATGTCCAGATCATACAGGTGAAATCCGTTGAACGATATATCATCAAAGCGTATTGTCGAAAAAAGTGATGCACGAATTGCAAAAAACAAACCGTCAACAGCAA
>CAYMGX010000010.1:51057-53886 GCA_964390065.1 uncultured Fibrobacter sp.
CGTATTGTCGAAAAAAGTGATGCACGAATTGCAAAAAACAAACCGTCAACAGCAACAACATCTGCATCCTGATCATCCCAGGAAAATACCGTTAAAACCCTGGAATCAATTCCATGTGTTTCGTGAATAACCTGTCCCTTTATCCATGGCCTCCCGGCAGCAACCCATCCGGGTGTGTTTTTGAACAGATACTGGGTTCCTGCAACACCAATAAGACCAACTGATGAATCTGTAAACTTGTCAATAAGGTTAACACCCCAGTTCTTATTTACAAAAAACACATCCTCATGTGCAAAAACAAAAATATCACCCTTTGATCGGGATATACCTGTGTTATAGGCGCTGCATAAATTATACACATTATCGCGGTTGTCAATACTAATGTATTCGCATGGATATCCGATTGTGTTCATCACATTTTTTTTATGTGTTTCATCGGCTGGATTTAGACGGGAACATACAATCACACTGATCATAGTGAGTATCCTTATACGACATGTATATTCATTCAAAAAGAATTGTATATGATAGACGTTCTGTAATTATTGTATTATAAATGCAGTTGGTAATACCAGAAGAAAGGACGATCACATTATCGAAGCGTTGCCATGATTACCGGATTATTTAATAATTCATTTGTAATACGAAATGCGATAACGCCGGTATATCCGGTTTTTATCAGTATGTTGTCGCAATTATTCAGATCATTAATGTATAGCATTCTGCCATCAATTGTAAATACTTCAATAGAACCACTGAGTGGTTGTTGAAAAAACACCTTGTAGCCAATTGAATTAATCTTCCGAATGGCGATACTGTTGCTTTTTGTTAAGTTTGTTACCGGTTTGCTGCGGCTTTCAAGTTTAGGATACCGTATCGCTTTATAACACTGCCATGCACTTGTGGACAAATCAACAACGCGCTCACGGCATCCGAAAACTGTCGATGATGCTTCACTTATTACAACTTCTTTAATATCGTTTGCCTCGACAATGAGTATCGCGTGATATCCGCAACCTGAAGTTGCTTTTACAAGTGCATCACCGGGTTTGACATCAGCAATTGGAATTGTTGTAAATGCATTGCCGGAATAAAAAGTTGATGTAGTTGAACGGGGATATCCCCAGACAAAGCTGAGAAAACCGGAACAGTCTGTACCGGTAACCTTGTTTGATGGATCACCATAGGCGCTGTAATGACAAGCATGTGATCCGGCAAGAAAGCCTTTCTGTAAACGATCTCTGAACGTATACCAGGCATCCTCACCGCCATAAGAGTAGGGAATACCGCTATATTCAACACCCGGAAGAAAATCACAATGCTTGTAAATGGTATCAGCTCCGGTACAGGTTGCACCGTATTGCTCATACCATGATACATCGGTATTTATTGAATCTGGAGTCCATCTGATTTGCACACAACTGTCGGATAATGCAATTACACTATCAACAGCATATTGAGCGCTGCCAGCAGAAATTATCAGGAAAATAAACGGTATTAAGCGATACACACACATCGCTACTCCATCACTTTAATAAATGAAATATTAATGGATGAATCCGTAGTAGTGCAAAAATACAGCCTGTCTTTTAGTAATGCAGTCTGTTTTCCATAAAATTGTGTACGTGGTGCTTTATATTCAATCATATTTTTATCATACTTTAGAAAATTACTTTTAAAAACTACTGGTCGAATCCGGCTGTAAAGCATAACTATTGAACTATCGTTACTTAATGCGAACGGCTTAATTTCAGGATTTTTTTTGGCAAGCGTGGCAGGTTCATCAAACAAAAAAGCGAAGTATCGGTTACCAAGATAAATCAGCCCGTTATCCAGAAAAATTTTATTTACTATACGCATCCGGCGTTCGCTTGATACATCAGGAACCTCACGGGGACATTCAATACTCTGAATTCGTACACCATTATCAATATTATAATATTCAAGCCTTGAATCAACGGTATTAAGAAAAATAAGCTGCTGCTTTCGAACAATAAAATCATCTCCGACATAGGTTTTTCTACCAATAGTCTGAAGAGGGATCTTTTTCAAGAAAATACCTTCCGGATTTAAAATAGCAATAGTCCTGTCTGAAAGATCATAAAGATAAAGCGATGAGGAATCGGATGCAAATGATGTAACGGTAAGTACTTCACCCTGATCTGTAGTTTGAGGAATAAAATTAGTACCAAATTTTATTGCAACGGAAGTTTCCGTTTTTGCTCCTGACAAACAGAATAGTGCCAGTATAAATAAAAAAATGTTTTTCATATTATTATTATACAATGGGATAGTCGTTTTATGCAAGAAATGGTGTGAGTGAATAACAGGTATGTCATTCACTCACATACCTGCAAAAACTTACCGGATAATAATTGTCAACACGTTAGCACCTGACCGCGCAATATAGATTCCCTTGGAAAGGCCTTTAAGATCTATTTGAGCCCTTTTGCCATCAGAAATACTGCTTCGCATTACTTTCCCATTAAGATCGAACAGTTTTAAAGGTGATGCTCCCTGTGCAGTTACAACCCTACCGGTATTTTTAATAAGCGGTATTTTGGAAAGCGAAGAAAATTTTGATTGATTGACACTGCTTCCATCAGATACACCATAAACAATGCCGCGGCCATTGGTAGCGACAAATACAATTCCGTACTGTCTCATATCACCGGTAATTGAGTAGTTGATTGATCCATACTGATGCGTATCATCGTTGATTCTTATCCATGATTCGCCCTTATCTTTAGACATGAATATACCGGTTTTTCCGGATACTTTACCAGTTATATAAATAGCCGGATATGATGCACCCGGTGCAGCTTTTCC
>CAYMGX010000011.1:0-51329 GCA_964390065.1 uncultured Fibrobacter sp.
TCTTATGTAATAGGTCATGATGGAAAGATATTTCTCGTTGGTTACGATCTGGTAGCAGGTGGACAGCCGATCAATAATATTGGCGTTTGGGATGGAATCCGCTGGCGCGATACAACCACTGGTATTCCGAGGAATTCTATTCAATCAATATTAATTGACAAAGACGGACAGCTGATTGTATGCGCAGCATTAAAGTCTGATTCTAATAAATATGGCGAATACAGAAATTGGTTGATGCGCTGGGATGGTGTTAAATGGAACCCTTTAGGTGGAGGACTTGAAGGGGCAATAGCAATGACAATAGATTCTGCCGGAACAATTTACGCGTGCGCAAAGTTGTATGATGAATTTCCTATCAGGAATGTCACCGTAAAATATAATGGTAATTCCTGGGATACAATTGGGGAATATTTAGACTGTCGTTATGGGAAAATTATATTCGATCATCAGGGTACACTTTGGACGTGTGGTTCATTTGATTATGTTGGTGAGGTACCTGCAGCAGGTGTAGCCCGCTGGGATGGTAACAACTGGGAACCTATGAGTACTGGCCTGGTGCCACCTAGTACAGGCAATAAAAAAGTTGACGTTCAGAAACTACTTTCGTGTAAAGAAACGATTTATGCAATGGGTGAATTCTATACTATAGCCCCGGGTAATGTATGCGGATTGGCGAAGTGGGATGGTACCTCCTGGCAGAGTGTAGGTGATCTATTGTTTACATCTGTAAACTCAATAGACGCTGATAGCCTTGGGAATTTGTATGTGAGCGGAAGTATAAGAGATTCTCATGATAGTACACATTGGATAGTTGCAATGTGGAACGGTACGCAATGGAAGCTGCTTGGTGAAATGGATGAAGGAATAGGAATACTTATAGTTGATCACTCAGGATCTGTATACGGATTTTCGAGTGTGTGTTCGGGGCTGTCAGTCTGGCGTGACAATAAATGGATACCAGCGGCTACCGAAATCGGATTGAACGGACAAGTAAGCTCAATTTTCGTGGATTCTATACGCGGGTATGTGTATGTAGGGGGAGATTTTAATGCTGCAGGTGGAACAGTGTTACATGGTGTCGCCAGATGGGATGGGCAGAAATGGGAATCTTTTGGCAGGGACTCATATCACTCGGTTACAGCAATTACTGGAAATACAAAAGGCGAAATAGTTATAAGTACCTGGGCGAAAAATTCTCAAGTGTTGGTTCGTTTTTCGGACGGTATATGGGATACCATTGGACAGTTCAACGTGCCAGGCAGATGTTATGCACTTGCATATGATGTGACAGATACGCTGCTTTATGCCGGAGGAACATTCGATTCTATTGGCGGTATAGCTGCACGAAATATCGTCTGTTGGGACGGAACCTCCTGGAAAGCGCTCGGTACGGGCATAAGCGGTGACTATGTCGAAGCGATTGTGGCTGACAGAAACTGTAACATTTTCACCGGAGGATCATTTGAGAGAGCCGGATATACAGTTGCACACAATATCGCAAAGTGGGATGGTACATCCTGGCAATCCCTTGGTAAAGGTATCCGGAAGGACCCCAGTAGTTTTCACCCTGTCAGTGCGCTGGCGATTGATGATGCTGGAAATCTATATGCCGGAGGCGAATTCTCAGAGGCAGGATTTGTGGCTGCAAATAATATTGCCCGCTGGGACGGAGCCAGATGGAACTCGCTCGCAGAGGGAATTACTTCTAATTTCAATGGAGTTTCAGCACTTGCCCTTAATCCGGCAGGAATTCTCTTTGCCGGAGGGAGTATCTATAGCGCAGGTAATGTATCTGTAAACGGAATTTCACAGTGGAATGGGCAACAGTGGAGCTCTCTTGATGAAGGCGTCCAGGGATCTGTATATGCACTTTTTTGCGACAATACCACGTTGCATGTCGGCGGCATTTTCAATAGGGCTGGCGAATACACATCCTTCAATTTCGCACAGTATCGTTTCGGGGAAATAAAATCACGCACTTTACATAATGCCATAAAAGCATTGTCAACCATTTCATTCGATAAACGAAACATGACATTACTCTTACACTTCAAAATGAATACCAGTGTGCAAATTGACATTACAAACCTTATGGGTAAAGTGGTAAGAAGTACGCATGCAAAGCTATCGCGTGGAGACCATCACGTTCCGATCACTACAAATGCTCTTCCGTGCGGGGCATATGTCGCCCGGGTAAGGGCTGGAAGCAACATGTCAGCATTCAGGTTTATAGTGGAAAGATAGCATTTTCAGATTGATTAAATAAAATCTGTTTGCAGGTTATCCTGGCACTTCAAGGCAATTTTACGGGCACATGACATTAATTGTGCCCTACACTGATAAGTACAATTTGTAAACATACCGTAGTTTAATTCAGAAACTGATCAACAACATGTGCTACGCCATCTTCTTCATTCGAAAGAGTTATATAGTCAGAAGCTTCCTTGACTACCGGTTGTGCATTAGCCATCGCTACACCCATACCTGCAAACTTTATCATGGAGAGATCATTAAAGCCATCACCACAGGCGATCATTTCGTCACGTGTATGCCCTGTATGATGGAGCAATTTTTGCAGCGATTTAGCTTTGTCAATATTTAATGGAACCAGCTCCAGAAAGAATGGTTCACTTCGGTAAATACTCATCTCATGTCCAAATGTGGTGTTCATCTCTGTTTCCAGCTGTTGTAACTTTTCCGGTTTACCAACAATTAAACATTTGGGTACTGGAAAAGAAACGGCATCGGTAAATGAATCAACTTCTTTGATAACCATTTTGTTTAGAAATGCTTCATGGAGGATATACTCATTCTCAGAAGTTTCTGAAATTATATGTTCATTTTGGTATGAGATAATCTCAACACCGTTTTTTACCGCCATTTCATGGAGTGATGGAAGTTTTTCACTACTGATAAGCGATTCGTGAATAACCTCTTTTGTTTTCCAGTTAATGATTACACCACCATTGTAAGAAAGGATAAAACCACCAAATTTTTCCAGTTGAAGTTCATCAGCAAGAGGTACAATACCGTATGTCGGTCTTCCCGAAGCTAATACAATGGTAATACCTCTCTCCTGAGCTTTAATTAACGTAGATCTGGTTCGGGTTGAGATCTGTTTTTTCGAATTGGTCAGTGTACCATCTAAATCAAGTGCTAATAGTTTATATTTCATTGAGTTATTAAAAATTTTCTTTTATAAAATGTTAAACGTAAACATATCATGTAACAACAGTTGAGCCATGCACTTTTTAAGCGTTCCCAGAAAGGACAGTCTGGCACGACACATTATAGTTGTCAAGGGACGAATCAAAATATAATAAAAAGTGGCGGTTGTCAAAGAAATTAACAGATAATCCTATACATTCATTATACGTATTTCGTTTACAAAATGTATTAATCTGAAACATTGTTTTTTTTAAGCCTGCTCATTATCAATTAAATCCGTAACCACCAGATCCTGTGTAATATGAAGAACCATAACCGGAATAATTGAATCGAATACTATGTAAGAAAAGCCAAACAATAATCCTATAATGACAGGTTTAACAGCTTCTTTTCCCTGATACAAATGACCAATACCAAATAGAATTGTTGAGATCAGCAGCGTATAAAATATCGAAAGTGATGGAAAAAGAAATGCAAAAGCAAAAAACAGATAGCCCCTGTACACGATCTCCTCAGTAATACCAGCAGTTAACGCAACGTATACCCATCTTTTTTTCTCCTGTTTTGTAACCGGTAGAAGCAGCTTGACATCATCAGGAATTTTTTTCGACGCTTCAGTTCTTACTTTGTTATCCGTTTTCAAAACGATAATCAAGTAGACGTTGTACAAAAAATAGATAAGACATACGACAATAAAGGGAATCACAATCCAGTTGCTGAGATTGTTTGGATTAATAGTTATCCATCTGTTACCCAGATTCGTGAGTGTCATATCTGATAATGGTATTTGCAGTACAATAAGTATTACAGGAACCCACGACCATATAATAATATGATTATATTCCTTAAGCTTTTTATTTTCACTGGTAGATTCAAACTTTTTCAGTTTTTTTAATTCAAAATATCCCAAAACAGGAGCGGCTACCGTCAGGTAAATTATCAGAATTACAAAAAACAAAGAGAACAAATTAAATTCAAAATTCATATGGTTATCCAAATCAATGTTGATAAAAACTGTTGTCAGGAATCATATAAAACAAGGTTCGGACAACTTACGAAAAGCAAACAAGACAAAAAGGTAATAACTCATTTCACTCCCCCTTTACATACCAATGGACGGGCTTCGAGATGAAGCATTATCCACATACAACTCCTTGATCACCTCTTCAATTGGAAGATCCTGAACCGAAAGATCGCGCAATCCAAAACGGTCTGACATTTCACCGATCAGTGATGGAAGTTCGACAATACCGGTATCACACTCAAGTTCAAGATCGGTTGGTGACAAATGGCGAAGAACAGTGACACCGGGGCGCGCGTTGATATCGCAGTTCTTTTTGGTTGCCATCGTAAGAATCTTTTTGGCACCGAAATGACGATGAAGCGCATCAATCTCATTATCGTATACAATCTCCCCATGGTTAATGATTATCACTCTTTTGGCAAGTCGTTCAACATCACCATTCAGACAATCTATTATTTGAAACATCTGTAAATATATAATCAGGACGAAAACAATTCAGTTGAAAAACAGATACATATTTTAAACTGATCTACGCTTCTTTCCAGGTCATTTTTTTCAACTTTTCCTGATTTTGAAACCTATGACAAGTTTGGCACAACCGCATCACCCCTTCACTCAGTAGTATGCTCCCAATGAAGCATACTACTGTTGATCGATTACCTTTTTATCATGTTTATCATGAAACGTTATCATCAGGGAAAGTAATATTTGTTTATGCTATTGCTTTAACAGGTATCTTTAAAATAAATTCAATAACGAACAGTGATCTGATTAATAAATACCGAAGGGTCACCATATTCCATTTTTCCTTTGTGATATATCAAAAAATGCGACACAGAACAGAAATGAATTTTCAATTTTTTAAGGAGTCCAGATAAATGATTTCAACCTTGCTTCTACTAATAATTTACTTATCGTTTATCAGCCTGGGATTACCGGATGGATTACTTGGTTCGGCATGGCCTGCAATGTACAAAAACATCTCTGTGCCGTTGCATTATGCCGGAATTATCTCAATGATTATTGCGGGTGGTGCTGTTGTGTCAAGTTTATTCAGCGGAAAAATAATAAACCGTATCGGAACCGGGATCATCACCTTTATCAGTGTATTTATGACATCAATTGCCCTTATAGGATTTTCTCTGTCTCATGATTTTGGTTTATTGTGTTTCTGGGCAATTCCTCTTGGTTTAGGGGCTGGTACTGTAGATTCAGCACTCAATAATTATGTGGCATTACATTACAAAGCAAAACACATGAACTGGCTTCATTGTTTCTGGGGCATAGGAGCATCAACCGGCCCGTTAATTATGTCTGCATATCTTTCAAATGGCAATACATGGACTCAAGGGTATCGTACTGTTGGTATTATTCAGTTTTGCCTTGTTATCGTATTACTCATTTCACTTCCATTATGGAGCAAAAATGCTGCACAGAAATATCAGGCAGTAACCAAAACGAATAAATCAGTAACTTACAGAACGTTACTTGGTTTACCGGGACTCAAACACATGCTCACTGTGTTTTTTTGTTATTGTACCATAGAAGCAGTTACTGGACTGTGGGGATCAAGCTATCTTGTTACCAAACGAAACGTTTCACCTGAAAATGCAGCACGATGGATCGCTTTATTTTATACCGGAATAACAGTGGGTCGTTTCATTTCCGGTTTTCTGTCAATGAAATTTTCCAATCGTCAAATGGTCCGTTTAGGACAGTGGATTATTGCCTGTGGTATCTCGGCACTGTTGTTACCATTGGATTCTTTTCTTATGTTAATCTTTTTTATAATTGGATTGGGATGCGCTCCGATATTTCCAAGCCTGATACATGAAACACCTGAAAATTTCAGCAGTAAGTATTCACAGATAATTATAGGTATGCAAATGTCAAGCGCATACATTGGTATTACGATAATGCCTCCACTTTTTGGTCGTCTGGCCGGCTCTCTTGATTTTTCCATTTTCCCGTTATTTCTTGGTATCGTTTTAATTGTCAAGATAGTGATAACGGAAATGGGAAACAGAAGTATTGATGTTCATAAGAAAAACCTGCATGATCCTAAATTCCGTGATTGAGCGTGAGTGATATGCACAAGATATTATTACAGATTGATTTTCCAAAAGCTCAGGCATATTCGGTTTTGTATGCAAAATAAAGAATGATTAATGTAATCAGGTAATGCAGTCTCCAACACGTATGCCTGGATACTGTACCCGAAATGTAAAATTGTAATCCAATGAATATCTGAAATCAAGGATATTGAACTACAAGTGCATATCCATTATCAATCCCCTCATTTGCAATTGAAACCCAGCAATTACCACAAAAAATAAGATTTGACTCCCGGATTGATTGCTCGTTGGATAAACCGAAGTTTAATACTGCATTAAACCCGCTTTTCCTCAGCACTGAGCACAACAGTGTACTGCGATAATAACAATTATCCGGATACATTAAAAGACGGCATACTATCAACCAGAGATCGCAATACTGCTCTATTTTCGTTTGAATGAGCTTATCCCTGCTTAGTTCTTCTTTTTCCACATGAATGGGCACAATGTAATGAAGACCCTCTGAGCGGTGCATTCTAATGCGGATAATTTCGTGGATAATTTTTGCGTGAAGTGGTAAATCACAATACCACAGCCATTTGTTTAAGAGTTTCATATTCAGTCCGATCTAAAAAGTACTACTCTTATGCTACAATTGCACTTTTTAATTTTTCAAGTAGTATCATCTGACCGGGAAATTATGATTGAAGTTTATTTCAATGGAGCAGAATTCAACGATGATGGAAGAGTAAAATAGAAAAGTGAACCGTTTTCATTACTCTCTACCCCTACCTCACCACCTGATTTTTGAATAATGGATTTAGCGATCGACAACCCAAGACCATGCCCCTCTTTATCGTTTTTGTGAAGACGCGAGAATTCCTTGAACAGCGTCGCGACCTGATCAGCAGCAATTCCCTCACCGTTATCACGTACCCAGAAACGATATTTTTCCGCTCCAGGCTTTGAATTCGCTGCCAACTTGTCATAACCAAGTTCAATAACCGGTTTTATCTGCAGTGATGCATTGCCACCATATTTGATCGCATTGCTGATATAGTTCACCCATACTTCCGTAATCCACGGAGCATAACCAGCCACTGATGGCCAGGCGGCGTTATTGACAACAGTGGCCCCGGCAGAAGTAATCGTATACTCAAGCCTGCAAAGAGCATCATTAACACATTTTTCTACAGGGAATTCTTTGAACTGCGCCGGATCGATTTTTTTAATTCCTGCTAAAAGCAGAATTGACTCGATGATATTAGCCATATTTTTAGTACCATTATTTATAAACGACATTTTACGTTTTATCTTTTCATCGGTACTATTCTCAAAATCCATCATAAGCGCTTCAATTGACATATTAATAACCATAAGTGGATTTTTCAGATCGTGTGCGACAGTTCTTCCAAATGCATCCAATTCTTCAATATTCTGCTCCAGCTCCCTCTGAACCCGCTGCCGTAACTGGATTTCCTCACGAAGCTGATGAACCAGTACTGAAATATATCCCACAACAGTTCCGGCAACAATACATTGCCCCAGACCTATTGCAAAGCCTGGTATCCTGTTGTCAAAAAAGTATGTCATTTCAATAGTTTGATGCGGCGGAATGCTCATTGCAATTGCACTTGAGAAGTAAATAAAGACACTTCCAATCAGACCTGCGTACAATCCACCACGCCATGCTATAATACTGACCCACAATACCCCAATCATTGCGATTGAAGAGTCGGTTGTTAAAAACAGAAAACCATACACCATCAGAAGATTTATCAGTGAATAGAACTCAATATCTACCAGTATCTTCTTGAAAGGTTTGATATTCAGACTTCTCCCATTGATGTGTGAAATTGAAGATGTCGTACCTGATGATAATTCTTTATGTTTCACTTTTCTTCTTCCGGCTCAAACTTATCAATATTGATAGAGTAATGGAATTTTAGTATACTATTATCCATATATGAATTCAACATCAATTTTTATGCATTCAATAACGTTTGTATTTAAAATCAACAGACATTTATGTTTATAAACGATACGTACAACCCCTTGTGAGAGCTATAATATAATTATTTGAAAAATCATTTGCGAGATTACTTCATTAACCACTAAACACTCAAACAATTATTTTTCCTCAAGAGAATGTTTATCAATACACTTATTGCATTAATATTAAACATGTTAAGTCTGGTAATAAAAACAATCATTACAATAATTTCTAAAAAAAATTAAATATGTGAGCGTTTTTTATGGTTAGTCTGCGTCTATATAGCAGATTTGAAAAAGAGAATGAAAATAAACTGATACCTTTAACATAGGAGAAAAATCATGAACCGTACAATCCTGACCATCGCTATCGCACTTCTGATTCCGGCAGCGCTTCTGGCAGATGTAAAAGTTAAAGTCAGTGCATCTGTATCAACCCCGGATATCGTCTTCGTTGATGATCCCTGGTTTGAAGAACGTGAATGCAGCGATGTAAATGCCCGTATGTCCTTTGAATATCAGTGGACTATTAATCACGGAGTACGTGTGTTACACTATAGAGAAGTACGTTTTACCCCGTTTAACAGTGCCTGGGTTTTTGGACCCTGGATGGTACATCATGGACGTTACGTCGCACAAAAGAAACATCACCACAATCACTGGGAGCGCACATTCAGTCATTATGACAATAATCACAATCCACACTACACCTATTTCTATCGTGATGACAGATACCGCGGAAGATCACCGGTGGTAACACACAGATATGAGTATTACAACTATGATAACAACACACACAGACCTCATGAAAAATCATACAACCGTTATGAAAAAAAATCATATCAGCATGTACCGGCAAATCGTAACAACACCGTAGTGGAGCGTCACACGTATACTGAAAGAACAGCACCGGTTTACAAACGCTCTGACGTTCATAATAATAATAATGCTCCGATAATCAAAGTAACCGAAAGAGAACGTGTCAGATAATTCTACTGTAGAGGCCCGGACAGAATATTTCCGGCCTCAAGCACTCAACGAATCAAACAACCACCGAAATACTTTACAAACAAAGAGGTAACTATGCGTATTCCAGCATTAACAGCTCTACTCACCATTTCAGTCATGATGTTGACAGGATGCCAGCTTGATCTTATGTCAAGTATCGAGATCGAGGATGAACCGATTGTGGTAGTTACAGACCCGTCACCAGTCTTCCATGTTAATGCTTACGTGGACATTCCATTTTCTGTACGGGAACTGATCGCCAACAGAGTAAACGGCTACAGCATGCCTCCGGTTGATCGGTACGGTTATATACTCTACCCTACTGATGTTGTCAAGGATAGAAATAACATTCCGTCTTATGTAAAAGCCGATATCAATGGTGATGGTTACTTTGATTACGGCTATATGTTTTCAGTAGTATCCTACGACAGAAATTACTGGTACCTCAAAACAAAACTTATTATTGTGACAAGTAATGCCTATGGTTACGAAATCGGCAGTGAAATAAATATTGGTACAGTAAGCGGTCCAACAAGTAAGCCGGTTGAAGAGTACTGGGGAATACGCCTGCTGAAGAGTGGTACCCATACAGTCACCGTGACAAAAAATGGTTATGATAAAGAAACAATTGTTGAACTCAAATATGATGGTATCTATCTCGCAAGCATTGATCCTGCGGAACGTTCTGTGTTTTACGCTGACAACAGCGGTGTTCACGAGATAGCTCTTGACATGGGATCAATCGCAAAAAAGGCGGCAGATAGAGCTGATCGTGTTATTATGGTTAAATAACTAACGATTTGTAAAGCGTTAAGGTGATGGTTGTTTTGAGATGGAGGTCCGGTGTAATATCGGACCTCCTTTTTTAATGATGAATCCTGATTTACTTGTTCATGCTGATTTTAATTTACGGATAATACCTGAAAATATTCCCTGCATCGGGAATATGCTCCATCACCGCATCACTGATCTCTGTGAGTTTTTTCAGGGCAGAATCAGATGCCTTACTATCAAGTAGTGATACATTTTGCCCGGCTTGCAAAGCGTTTCGCGCACCTACCAGTGCTGAATGTATCGTCTCTTTTTGTAGTACCCACTGCACAGCAAGTGATGCCAGTGAAACACCTTCATGTTGTGCTACTTTTTGCATCTCCGCAACTGCATTGTATACATGCGGCCACACATCAGATTCAAAAAAAACAGTACTGTACCTGTGATCAGCTTTATCAAAAGCAAAATTGCGAGGGAATTTACCGGTAAGAATACCCTGGGCTAATGTACTATAGGTGACTGTTTTTATCCTGTTATCCTTACAATAAGGTAAAACATCCCTTTCCGCCCATCTCCACAAAAGGCTGTAACAAAGCTGATGCACATCAATGGGGCCGGCCCTCATGCAATCGACCATCTGTTCGACAGAGAAATTGCTCACACCAACAGCCCGGATTAACTCCTGTTTTTTTAGTTTCTGAAGTATTTCCATAACCGGTGCATGTTCGATACGCGATGATGGCCAGTGGATGTAGTATAAATCAAGGTAATCAGTTTTCATTCTTTTGAGACTCAGTTGAACTGCCTGCTCAATCTTATGAGGAGGCCTGCAGACTGTTTTTGATGCAATAAACAGTTTTTCCCTATGTTTACTGATAACTTTGCCAATAAGCTCCTCGGCATGTCCATGTCCATATGCCTGTGCAGTATCAATATGAGTAAACCCGTGCCTTATTCCTTCCCGCAGTGCATCAATGGAATCACGATCTCTCTGTAACCCCCAATCGTTCCCCCCAATCACCCATGTACCAAATCCTACCCTTGATACCTCTTTATCACTCCATTTTATATATTCCACCGGACACCAGCTTTCTCTTTGTAAATAACAAAAAACATACGCTACGTCAACGCTGTCCAAAAATACTATTATTCTGCAATACACACCGTCAATTTCATCCGTTTACATTGACTACCATTATCAATAAAGTAGTTACTTATCTGTAGTAAAAAATGTATTTTCAAACGGTTAAAAATCAACATGGAGCAGGAATGAAAAAAGCAGTTACAGAGATCTTGAAAGCAATCGGTGAGGATCCGGAGCGTGAGGGTTTAAAGGATACTCCTGAGCGGGTTGAAAAATCATTTGGTTACCTGATGCAGGGGTATAAACAGGATCCCGATAAAATTTTGAAAAGTGCTATATTTCATGAAGAGTGCAATCACATGGTGATTGTACGGGATATTGAAGTTTATAGCATGTGTGAACATCATATGCTCCCATTTTTTGGCCGATGCCACATCGGATATATCGCCCGTGACAGAGTATATGGGGTAAGTAAACTTGCACGACTTGTTGATTGCTTTGCCAGACGCCTTCAGGTACAGGAACGACTGACTCAGCAGATTGCATCGCATCTGTTGACACCGATTAATGCAGAAGGGGTAGGAGTTGTCATTGAGGCACAACATTTATGCATGATGATGCGCGGAGTGTCCAAGCAGAATTCTAAAATGATTACCTCGGCAATGCTTGGAAGTTTCAGATCAGAAAATGCGACACGAAATGAGTTCCTGCGCCTTATTGGAATGGAACGTTCCTGAGAATGCTACCTGTTGATTGATTTTCTGTTGTTAATATTCAATTTGTCAAGTGTTTCAATGAGGCTTTTTTTTCTGAACGGCTTTGCAATGCTTGCACTGAAACCGCTCGACTGAGGATCTGCCATTACAGGGTCATCTGAATAGCCACTTGCCGCAATCACAATTGCATCAGAATTCATTTTCTTTATTTCTGTTACCGCTTCCCGCCCACCTATTCCACCTGGAATTGTCAGATCCAGAATTGATATGGCGATCGGATCAGTTTTTTCGATTGATTCCTTATATATACGCAATGCTTCCTCACCATTGTGAACTTTTACTGGTGTATAGCCGAGTGATATAAGAATATCCCCTACAATGTCAAGTAAAAATTCCTCGTCATCCATGATCAATACTCTACCTTCACCCTTATGAACAATAAGATCAGCATGTATTGTATTGTCAGAGCTCATCTGTGATGCCGGCAGATATAGATGGAATGTAGATCCGATTCCCTGCTCCGATTCAACACTGATGGTACCATCATGACGTTTTATAATTGAATATACCGTTGAAAGACCAAGGCCATGTCCCGTTTGCTTTGTTGAAAAAAACGGGTCGAAAATGCGGGGTAGAATTTCCTTTGGCATCCCGATCCCCTGATCTATAATTGAAATATGTATATACATTTGATTGACAGGTGTCATTTCCGGGGGAAGTTTTGCCGCGTCAATATTTTCTGCTTTAATGATCAATTTCCCTCCAAGCGGCATAGCCTGTTTTGCGTTTATTACAACATTGTCAATTACCTGAGCAATCTGATTTTCATCGCAATCACAATTGCAAATTGAATTATCAATAATAATTTCAGGTACAATGTTTGATCCACTTAATGCAAATTGTACACTGTTTCTGATAATTGGAGTCAAATCCTGAGTCTTGCGAACCGGCGATCCACCTTTGGAAAATGTTAAAAGCTGCATGGTAAGTGCTTTGGCCCTGCTGAATACATTCATAGCTTTTGTCAACTGGGATGAAACTTCATCATATTTACGATTTTCAACGCTGTCAATCGCCATATCAATATAGCCAAATATCCCGCCGAGAAGATTATTGAAATCGTGAGCAATACCTCCTGCCAGTACTCCTATAGATTCCAGTTTTTGCGCACGATGCATATTTTCCACGAGCTTCTTTTTTTCTGTAACATTCCTAAGTACAATTACTACACCCCCGATAACTCCTTTAGCGTTACGAATCGGTGTGCCACTTAATTCTATTGAAAGCGTAGTACCATTTTTTGCATAAAGCAAAGTCGCATCTGTAAACTCTACCGTTTTCCCGGCTTTAATAATTTGATTAACCAGTTCATTATATGCGGTTTTGGTATTTTCATCAAAAACATGTAAGACATCATTAACATTGTGGGAATATGCATCATTAATGATCCAGCCGGTCAGAATTTCAGCTGATTTATTCATCACGACAATATTACCCTGTAAATCTGTTGTAATCACACCATCAGCAATACTTGCAAGAGTAATATTGAGTCGTTCTTTTTCATCAAATACCCGTCCTTCAGTAACCTTGCGTTCAGTGATATCGGTGAATAAAACTGCAAACTGTCCTTTTTGCGGACAAAATGCGACGACATAATAATGTTTTTTCCGCGATGCTGCGAAATTTTCAAATACTACCGGAACACCGGTTAATGCAACATTACCATAGCGTTGAATCCACTCAGGTTCAATTTCCGGATCCAATTCCTTAATGGTACGTCCAATAGTATCTTCAGCCTTAAAACCGGTAAGTTCTTCAAATGCCGGATTAATTGTTACAAATTTGTAATCGACCGGAACACCATCATTGTTACAGATTAATTCGTGCAGTGCAAATCCTTCTTTCATTTCTGTAAAGAGTGCTCTGTATCGTTGCTCACTTTTTTGAATTGCATCCTGACGTTCATGCTCTCGTGTCTGATCCTGAAAAACCATTACAACACCATGAACGGTTCCATCACTACCGCAAATCGGGGACCCGCTATCTGCAACAGGAGTTTCTTTTCCGTCTTGTGATACAAGAATTGTATGATTCGCAAACCCTACCGTTTTTCCCTCTGACAATACTTTTTTAACCGGATTGTCAACAGGCTGTCTGTCTGACTCGTTAATAATCCTGAACACTTGATCCAGTGCTTTACCTTTCGCTTCACTCTCTTTCCACCCTGTAAGGTGTTCTGCAACAGCGTTCATGTGGGTAATTATTCCATCGCGATCTGTAGAAATGACACCGTCACCAATACTGTATAATGTCGTTCTGAAAATTTCGTTCTGTTCGTTAACCTGACACTCTTTTTCGTAAAGTTGTTTAATCAACCGGCTCTGTCGTGAGCGATAGAGACTGATTGCCACAATAATGCATAATGTAATTAATAAGAGTATAATAAACGTAACAACACCAATATTTATCAGAAGCGTCTCATATATTTCACTTTTGTTAATTTTACTTATTACAAACCAGGATGTTCCGGGAACTTTTTCGATATCGGCAATAACACCATTTCCTTTGTAATCAATACCGTGAACCAACCCAGTCTTTCCCTGAACGGCCATTGCAGCAGGAAGGTTCCTGTTATGTAGCGGCAGCGTCAACCGCCGGGTTTTATCATTTGTATCAATATGATTCAAATAAAGTACACTGTCCTTTTCCTGACGCACAATCATGACTTCTGCTGTATTACTTTTCCCCGGCCATTCTCTGAAAAACGGATACACAGAGATTTCAGGATCGATTCTGAAAACAAATATACCGGATATTTCACCTGTGTTTAAAATTACCGGAGCAAAAATATCATGATGAATGACATAATGGCGTTCACACATGTAAAGATCAAGCAGCAGGACATCATGCCTGTATGCATATTCCTGAATCTGTTGAAGATAGGGACTTTTAACAAAATCACTATCCAAAGGATTCAGAAGGTTATCACCTTGCAGCGAGATTAATTTTACATCTTTACAATTAAAAGCATCACGTAACAAATGCATAAATTGTATAAGTTCATCGCGCAGTTGCGGATTGAACTTATCCTTTTTCCATTGTTCAATTCCTTTTTTTATGTATGGAGATTCTGCAATAATACTGATGTCAGCCATCCGTTCTGTGTGAAACTGAACAATCTGATCACGCTTAAATTCGTTGACAGCATGTAACTCTCCATGGCGTGCATTAAGTGTACTGTTATATTCACTCTTAATAAAAATGTATCCCAGCACAATAAGTATTACCGAGATAAGCACAATGAAAATTACCGTTTTTTTGAACTTTATTGGCATGATGTGTGTGTTCTCCTGCATATGCAAATTATAAACCGTATGTCAGTATATCTCATGTCTGACTATTTCACCTGCTTTACAGTATTTCAATAAACTTACTAACAATAAAAAATATTTAATAAGTACCGGCCCAAAGTTTCCACAACCATCTCATATGATCTAATTGATTGTACAACATTTTGATTTTAATGTAAATATCCATTTTGTGTTTTATATCATTTACTATTTTTTTATGCACATTTGTTTCGGATTGATGAATCGTGTCAAATCCTTGTTCATGTATCGCTACTTGCATAAACGATCAATCTTTACATCACCAAATAGTCATGGTATACTGTTCTGTGCCAGAATAACAGGAATCTACATGATGCGAGAAATTATATGAGTGATACATTTGAGATGAAACGTCAGGATGTGTTGCCGCAAATCTCATTAATTAAAAAACAACAAAAATTAAAGGACAAATTGGGATTCTGGATAAGCAGTTCACTGAATATTTTGGCAGGACCATCAAAAACAACTTTGTTTTTCCTAATGATATGATTGTATTTTACAGTCTCAATAAGAACACTTTAATAAGGAGCTACCAGTCATGGCAGAGCACGTCCAATTTAATAATGTCAGTATAATTTCAAAAGCTAATGTATACTTTGACGGAAAAGTGGTAAGTCACACGATTTTATTTAATGATTCCTCAAAAAAGACTCTTGGGTTGATCTATCCAGGAACGTTTAAGTTTAACACTGGTGCTCCGGAAAAGATGGAAATTATTGCAGGCAAATGTACCGTTAAATGCGCTGGTGAAACCAGCTGGAAAACCTATGAGGGTGGTTCTTTCTTCAAGGTCGACGGCAATTCATATTTTGAAATTGCAGTTGAGTCCGGTATCGCAGAGTACATCTGTTCATTTGAATAAATGTATCATTCATCGCAATACTATTGCCGCAATCGTAAGAGACTAAAGCAGTAAATTTTAGAAACGATTGCGGCAGCATCTATCATTCTTCAATAAAAATTGCACCGATCTTAGCAGTTGTAATTACCTTGGCGGATAAATTACAAGCTTCTTTATTTTACTTTTTGTCATTTTCTGAAATGCGGTATTATATGCTGAGACCTGATAAAGATAGATGTTGGGACTCAGCAGATTACCAGCCTGATCACGTCCATCCCATACAACCCCGTTTTTTGCATCATTGAACGTTCGAACAAGCTTACCGCCTAATGTGTAGATTTTTACATATATTGTCCCGGGAAGAATTTCTGACGTTGTATTTGAAGGATAAAAATAGAATCGTGTTGTCTGCCCCATCCTGAAAGGATTCGGGTAATTAAGAACCTGACCCAGTTTTATTTCTTCTTTTTCAGTTACTTCAAGAGCAAATTTCCTCAGTGCAATATTTCCGATAAGGTCACGTGCATAAACATGCAATTCATATGTTCCCGGATTGATTTCATTCTCCTCAATTTCAATAGATGCTGCACCTTCCCTGAAATCACCCTCTTTAAACTGAAATTTATTATTAATTGTCTTACGGTTAATGATTCCGGGAATATCAACAATCAATCCTTCATCCGGTCCACTGCCGCTGACATCAATACCACTTTCGTCAAATAGATCTATTTGTAAACTAAACGGGAGCATGGTAGTAATTTTATCAGTCAACGACATATTAACACTTGACATATTAGCATTGTCATATACAGGACGAATTGAGATTTTGGGTCCAACAGTATCAGTGCCTGCAGTGCTATCGATTCTGGTCCCATGAAAAATGAGTTTATTATTTACCCCTGTTGCGATATCTTCAACGCCGTCTTTCCATGCATATGCAGTGAGTAAAACGCCTGGTTTATCAAAGGAAAGATTTTTAGGCATGTACACAGTCTGTTCAAAAGCACCTTTGACTACTGCGGCTTTACCGATAAACACCGGAGTCCCCGGCATCAGATACCGTTCATCCCTCACTCCCCCATCCTTACGGGAAGTAGTGTCCGGTGCATTAAAAAGACTTATTTTTACATACGCAGGTATCTGCTCGGATCCATATGCTGCATCGGTTGCCAGTGCTTTATTTTTTACTGTTCCTTTTATGACAATCTGCTCAAGTGCAGCAATTGAATCAATCGCACTATTATCTTTTTTATACACACCAAGTTCTATAGATTTCTCTGCCCGGACAAACTGTATTGACGGATCACCAAGAAGACTGTACACCTTATTCCCCGATGATACACTGATTACTTTTGCCCTGAAAAAAGCATCTCCGATGCATGTTTTTGATGCATCAAAAAGGTTTTTATAGAAATCAAGCGCAAGCATCTCGTTTTCGCTTGCATACGCCAAACGAGTACTTGAGATAGCTGCTATTGCTCCTGCGCCGTCAGCCTTTACAAGTGCAGCAGACAGGCACTCTTCTCCAGGAATGTCAAACTTCCCTACGGAACATGAAAATGATGACACCAGTGGATACTGTTTACGATTTGCCATTGATGAAATATTTTCTTTTCGTAAAACATGTTCATCAGCCCATAAAACCTCTGCGCCGTGCCCGAAAAAATTCACATAAGCGACACCATTATTAATTTCATTTAAAATTGCCTGTGTCGCACCAGGCTTTTCTCTGGCAGCATTCCATTCATACTCAAATAAATATGTCTTGCGAACATCTATTGAGGGCCACTTTGACCACATGGTATCTGCAACCTTCTCTGATGATTTATGATGAGGATTCGAATTCATGATCCCATCATAGCTATCACCCTGCATATCATCATCGGCCACAAGCAACGCACGGTTTCTCCATCCGCTGTAATCCGCTACAGTCGGGTCCTCCAGTTCAATTATTTTTTTAACCATAATTGCAGCCTCTGCAGTGGTTTTACATGGAAATCTGCCAATCACGCTCTGTGGCCTGGCACCATATTGAAACGAAATGTTTGACGAATCGGGCTTTGTGTAGGTGAAAAAATCCTCCTGCAATAATGAATTACTCTGATATATAGGTATAAAATCTGTTTCAGACGTTTTGTATCGTTTTGGATCATAATGTCCGGACCCTACAAGTACAGTGAAAAGCAGATTGTCTCCATTTGTCCAGTTATTTTTAACATAGGCAATAAAATTACGTATTGCCACCGGGTCCTTGCTTCCCCCATTGAAGCACCTGTATACATCATCAATAAGAACAATTACCGGATTTTTAAAGCCCATTTTCCGTTTATGAGTACTGAGTTTTTCACATTCACCAATAAAATCCTGATGAGTAATGATCAGATAATCACTATTATTATTCACAGAACGAAGATCTGTCACCATGGATGGACTTGTAAGTGTCGAAGTCATCTGAATATCTGGTTCTGCTATAAATCCACTATCTGTGCAGACAAAATACCTTGTTCCGATATTACCGGTATCTGCCCAGGTGACAGTATCAGTAAGGGACATTTTTAACGTATCAATTATAGTCACAGTATCTTCAGCCGCATTAATTCTGAAAATGTAAACGTTCCTGCCTTTAACTCCGGATAAGCTGTACGCAACGATACTTGAATCTCTGCTGGAAAATGCAGTCATGGACTTGACTTCGCTTGTCAACTGGAGTCTGGATGAATACTCAAAGGTAATATCAGCAAGTTCATAATAAGATTCACCGGAGTAGGTATAATCAATTGCCAAAGTCCTGTTCCCCCACTTTTTGAAAGGATAGCTATATGTGGAATCTCTTATCAAAAGTGAATCTGCAAAAGTCACATTAAGTCCATCGGAATTTGTACCAAGGTACATCAAACCGGCTTTTGTTGTGTCCAGTTGTGGAAAATCGAAAGTGTATTTAAATATGCGGTCATTACTTTTGAGTTTCTGCCAGACCCAATTATTTCCACCTTCGGAACGGGTTTCCCTTAATTCCGAACGCTTCGCATATAACCTGTTTGTAAATGATGAGTAATTTACACGTGGATTTTGGGGTTGCTTGAACGTTGAATATGAACGTCCATCAGAATTACCTACTGTCAGCCAATAAGTACGATAAAGATCATAATGATTGATCTTAAATCTGTATCCAAAATCAAACCCCCAATCAGACGTACCGGAAACATACGCAAGACAATAATCAACACTGTCAACATATCCATTTCCATTAACATCAACACGAATCATCGGGACTTCGGTTATTCCTGCTGGAATGGCACCCTCATTTGGTATATCTGCTGAAAGCATGCCTTTTGTCGAAGCATACAATAACACCTTTGATATCGGAATTGATGTTCCAAAAATATCATGAAGCTTTTTTCCAGAAATTTTGACAACACCATTCTCATTTATGGTTCCCTCATTCAGTTTCGAGAATCCATCACCAATCTTGAAAAACGCTGCTCTCTGTGTTACTGGCAAAGGATACTGTTCAACACTCTTTTTGCCAAGTCTTGATGTCTTTATCCATGCGCCAGCAACATCTGCATTCAATAACAGTTTTGACATCATTGATGAGAAATGGGATTCACTGCGCGCTATTGACACCATTGACACAGATGGATATGTAATTGTAACCTTTGCTTTACGTAAAAAAACAATTGAAGCATTGAGATGATTATATTCCACTGGCCTTATAACTATCTGTGCAGTCCGATAATTTCCAATCATCGAGTATCCTGGCTCACTGATCCATTTTGATGAAAAACGTAATGTGCTTCTGGCGCTGCTGTCGTTATTATGTCGTAATGGATTGTTTAAGTAAAGTTGACTGGTTTCAACAGGTTCAATCTCAATTTGTATCTGACCGTTTAACGGAACTCCAAGAAGAAATGAATATCCCGGAATCGATGGTTCATTAAATTGTGCTACATCAACGTTCTGTCCCACAAATCCCAGAGAGATCAACCTTTTATCGCCTTTTATATACGATGTTGTATCGACATCGTGTAGATTCCACTCAAATTCCAATTTTTCACGTGTGTTTGTGACAATAGAAACCTGGGCAATGCTGCCGATACTTATAACTGCTAACCAGACAAAACATGCAATTTTTTTCATAAGTCTTCTTTTAAGTGTTTAGATTTCAAGCAATTAAAAATGCTGTCAGAAAATAATTTCTTCCATAGATCAATAATAATAATAAGTACGGAAAACAGAAGCAGTATATTGTGATGATTTAACTGTGAATTGTCTATTGATATGCAGGATCAATAAATTCAATAAAATCAGGTATCATGCATGCTCTGGTGAAGAGTCTGCGTAAAGACCATACCGCAATACAGCCTGATAATCTCTGCATTAATTACATACTTCCGGGATTCATTTGTGGGCAATAATTATAAATGAACACAACTCAAATCCCGGAACAGGATCTCCTTTAGGTGCGGATTTTTTTCCTCTCAACGCTCTGTCCGTTTCCGAGAATAATATCGTACCACCTGAAGGCGCTTCGAAGTACATTCTTCGTATGTCGTTTATCCCTGATACGTAACAGATGCTCATGCATTCTTTTTGCCTGAAGAACAAACGCTTCCATATTAGCTTCTACAAGCTGAGGGAAAGGAGCTCCATCCGTTTCAATAGATAAAAATGGAAAACGATCAATGGAATCATACATTGACGTTTTGTTTTCCCATCCGGGCATCCTTCGCTTTCCATCAACGTTCATTTCCCTTTTAAGCACAGCCTCAGAGACGCGCGACGGCATACATCCAAACGGCCCGATAGATATAACTCCACAGGAATCGTGAAGAATTTCCCTCATACCAAGACCAACAGTAAGAACTGTTTCGCCCCTGAATTGTTCATTTACAAGATGCGAGACACCTTTAATGGTTTTTTCAACCTCAACCATTTCGAATTTGTAAAGTTTACTTGTCGAGAGAATTGATTTAATACGCCACTCCCACCACTCCTGAATCTGGGCTGTCAAACGCATTTTTATCTGATCCTTAATATTAAACGTTCTCTCTCCAAGCCCGGTGCTTACAACGTAATTGCTGTAACACATAAACTCGCTTACCGGTGCGACCTTGACCATAAAACCATTTTTCTCAAGATAATCAACAACGTTTTGCCGCGAGAATTCATCTTTTCTTACATATATTTCACCAATAAGCGATACAACCGGTGCATTCTGAGGATCATTTTCAAGTGGTATTTCAGATAATTTGACTGCTACGGTGGAAAGCAGTGTTGTCAACCTAACCGAGAGTCTCCCTTCAAAATAAGAAAGGATATCATTCCAGCAGGATTCAAAGACAGCCAAAGCCATTTGCCTGTCTTTTGCAGTAACTGTCAACATACTCCGGATATCACTGAATACATCAGCGATTAAAATTGCCTGCCAGGCTTTCAGCAATGTACGTGCTCCCATCCCACCATACTGGTTTTCATCAGTAATAGAAAGAACTGCAACATCCCTGATTTCATGTTTCTCAATCAGTTGTTCCATTGCAGTGCCGTATTGTCCAAGCCGGCAGGGACCACCGCCTGTTGCCATAAGGTAAACAGTAACCTTATCATTGTTTTTCTTGTTGATATGATCAATAAGTGAACCTGTAGTAAGAATATACGGCAGACACTCTTTACATGTAGTGTTTTTTCTGCCAGTTAAAAAGACGTTATTATCAGGAACTGGTACAGCATTCGCATTAACGCCCAGGCCTCTGAATACCGCTGCAGCACCCTCGGCGCTAAGCTTTCCCATTGACGGAATAATCATCTCGACTTTATCATGTGCAAGCGGGTACTCGATTCCGTCAGATGAGATAATTTTAACATCTTTACCACTATATACTGCTTTTGCAGGGACATATGATGTTTTTTCCGGTATAACTTTTTTCAACCGGCGATAGCGAGTAATAATATCAACAGCAGCTTCTATTCGTGTGTCAATACCAGCATCAGCAGTATGCTGATCGAGTTCAAGGGTTAGTGAAGGTTTATCTTTCATGAAATTTCTAAAGTAACCAAGAAGGAATGAGTCAGGACCACAGGAGAAATTAGTAATGTAAAAGCCGAAAAGATTCTCATGATCCTTTACAAACTGTGATGATTTCATTAATTTCTGTCCCATTCCCCAATACATCTTATGATGAACCTGATAATCAGAAACAGGAAGCATATCATGAGGAATTATTACATATCCACGTGATGCTACTTTATGAGGTATTCCCATATTGGTATCACCTGTAAATGCACTGTATGGTCTTCCGAACAATACGACACCAAATGTTTCTTTGTTTATGTCCAGATATGCAAGAGCTTTTTTGCCATGTTCAATAAGCTCTGTTTCAAATCCGCGCTGTTTCAGACAAGCCCGTTTAAATGCCTCTTTCGCACTTTTTTCTGCAACACCCATTTTCTTTGCCATATCGACAAATGTCTGTTCCTCGGACTCGTATCCTTTGTCAAGTCTCAATACTGGTGATAATACCACCGCGGCTGATTGTTCAATTTCTTTACGAAACGTTGCCCGCAGATAGTAAGATTCTCCCTGTACAAATACGCACGTTTTACTATATGTAGGTACATTCTTTACCTCAATCTGCGTAACATGAGGAAGGAACAGATAATCCGGTTTCATCTTTAGTAAATTTGCAAAACTGCCATGACTTATTTCCGCCGGAAGACAAAATGCAGATTCAATCCGAGATATTCCTTCCGGATCAATTTCATCAGAAAGTATTACCCTGTATCCTAATTTATTGAAGAAATTTGAATACAACGGATAAAAAGAATGTGTCAGGAAGGAACGCACAATTCCAACTGTTCGTGATGGTTTATCCAGATTCAAATTTTTATCTTCTGACAAAACACCGTATTTCCCGTAAAGTAATTTCTGACGTAATGCGACATAATCGAATTGTTCTGTATCGACTTCCCGATTGAGCCGTATGTTGTAATATCTGTTACAAACACCACCGAAAGGATATACTTTCCCTTCGATGCGGATACGGGAAATCTGACACTTTCTGTCACATTTTTCTTTTCCACCCTGACAAGTAAATGCACTTTCTCTGACAGCATCACGATTGATAAGCTCATCAAGACTAAACTCGCAAACATTTGAAATGCCCAGCTTGATTCTGCTTTCAACTTCCAGTGCGACACCATACGCACCTGTCAATCCCGGGTCCGGCGGTACAATAATACTGGTATTCATTAGTGATGCAATAGCGACAGGAACCGCTTTATTGTAACAAACACCACCCTGCATAAATATTTTCTTGCCGACCGGACGGGAACCCTTGACACGATTCAAATAATTAAGACCGATAGAGTAAACAAGCCCGCCAAGAATATCATTTTTACTTACACCTTCCTGTGCTGCAATTTTAATATCACTCGAAATAAAAGCAGAGCACTGATCTGTAAAATTGGGTGGATCGGACCCCTCAAGAGCCAACGGTCCAATCATCTCTGTTGCAATGTTCAATGATTCTCTTGCAGATTCCTCAAGAAAGGATCCGGTTCCTGCACTACACGCCTCATTCATTGCGTAATCTGAGGGTACGCCACTTGTAAGATAGGTGTATTTCGCATCCTGTCCGCCAATTTCAAATATGGTATCAACATCCTTGTCAAAATGGGTAGCAGCGGTAGCATGCGCAATGATTTCGTTAATAATATTATCTGTCAAAGCATGAAGACCGGCAATCTGCCTTCCGGAGCCGGTAACTCCAAGACCGCTAATTGTAATTTTTTTATCACCGATCTGGGATTTAATTGACTTATAGCATTCAATTGATGCATTTACAGGATCGCCATTTGTACGTAAATATATTGACGCAAGTATTTGCAAATCCGATCTGCGCACAAGCACCGACTTTGTCGTTGTCGAACCGACATCCAAACCAAGTATGCACTCATCTCCGTTCTGTACAACGCCTCTGCATGATTCCTTGAATTCAACTAAATGTATCGCATCCTTAAGCGGCTTATGTGTTTTAAATGACTGTTCATTTTTAATTATTAACGCATTAATATCAGGGTTAAAGATTTTACAATCATGCTCTGATGCCCACACAGCTGCACCCAGAGCTTCAAAACAGTCTGCATGGTCAGGAATTACAAGCTTTTTAAAACGGGATTTCAATATGTCAACCATTGCATGATTATTTGATCCACCTCCGATCACTGCTGCGAAATCACATTGTAAATCCTTGACAAGATCAGATATTTTATCGGCCATCATTAAACATAAACCGGCAGCTATATTTTCACGCAATTCCCCTTTATTCAATGCATGTGTGCAGTCACTTTTACAAAACACACTGCAACGACCTGCGATTTTATGTGGTGTACCCCTGGAAGCCATCTCAACAGCTTCTTCAAGAGTCAGACCCATGCGCCGTATCTGTTGAAGAAAAAACTCCCCGGTTCCTGAAGCACATTTATTCCCTGAATGTACAGCATTTATTCCGCCTTTTGATGTTATCGTATAGACAAGTTGAGTCTCCCCCCCGGAACTTACTACCAGATCAGGGTACTCTCCATTGACAAATGAAGACCTTATCGCATATTCAAGTGCTTCCGGCTCGGAAATACTGGTCAGATTGATATGATTTCTAAATGCACGCCCGGTGACCGCAATCCTTGTTATTTTCTCAGCCTGGATAGTTTTTACATAATCAGAAAACGCACTTCTTGGATTTCCTTCATGAGCTACACGAAAAGTACTCTTAACATTTACTTTTTTATTGTTAATATCTGCAATTACACATTGCATTGTCGTTGAGCCAAAACAGATACCTAACGTTCTCATCACAACTCTCTTTATGAAATGTTAATAATGCCAAAGTGCCAAAGTACATAATGCAACTGTAATGAAATAGTAAATTTTATTACAGTTGCATTATGGATCTTATGCATATAAAAATGTAATATACGTATTGTAGAATCAATACATAATCATAAAAAATCGATTAAAATCAAAAACATTATATCAACTGATATGAATTGATTATTACAAATAGTATTTTTGAAGGTTACCAGGGCATGCAAAAAAGCTCATTAATAGTCTTATTTGCTTATATTTCAATGGTTTGCTTAAATCAAACCACATTTCGGTACATTAAAATGAAACCGATAAAAATGCTAAGGATTATACGCAAAGAACGGACATATACAAAGGAAAGAAAAAATGTTTTATAAAAAAAACGACTCACAATCCATGGAACGTTATTCATCAGCCGTTACGCTGTCCGATATGGAAGTTTTCATTTTTCCAGAACTTTTGTATGCATTAATGCTTGCAAATATTATGTCGCCGCGTCTCTGGAAATGGAAAAATGATCAATGGTTCAATTCAATTCACAAAACGGGTCCGGTTAAACGAATGCAGCGATTAAAACAGTATATAATGGATCATTTTTCATTCAATCTTGATCTTGATACATGGGGGCTGACCGATAAGAACACAGAGCTTTCACGCTTTAATGCTTTTGTCAATCAAAAAATTCTTTCAGAAAGTAATGCTCTTTTTGGTTACGAAGGAGACAAATACTATTTCGATATTGACATCAGAAAACATTTTGGACTTGACAAATACAATTCAGATGCTATTCCCTACTGGAAGACAGAAACACTTGAAGCAATGGAAGCATTCAAATACAAAGACGGCTATCCTGCCGGAGCCGGTGAATGTGTATCTCTGGCTGCATTATATGCATCAAGTTCTTTTGTAGTAGCAGGTATTCCACTTCAATCTATATACCTTTTTGCAACGCCGCTCCATTCACAGAATTTTATTGACATTAAAGACGGTATTATCACAAACAACCGGCGTATTGTTACAAAAAACATGTGGTATAACGGTACTGAACTCAGTGCAAAAGCCAGACGGGCACTGGAAAATGAAAAAGTGACAATCGTTGCAAACAACACCGGGTACATTCATACAATGTACAATGCTGCAACAATCAACCCGGATTCGTATAAAAATTTCCGCAATAAAATAAATAGTTACCTTAAAACAGAAATTACATTTGAAATTCTTGCCAATTTTCTCCGTCAGAATTCACAGCTTCAGTGCTGTTTTCAGATTGCTCACAGCTGTTGCGGTAAACCGCGATATCTTCCGGCAGAGCGGGCATATCAATATGAGCATTCCAGTAAATTCAGAGTCGGCGATACAACGCAGGAGAACCTTCTTCATGAAATTGAAGAGGATGAATATTATACATCACCACTTCCACATCGAATGGTATTAGATGAACTTGAACAATTCTTTAATCAAAACAAGGTAATTGTCGATAGTGCATCAACTATCGAGCTGCTACAGAAATTTTTACATCATGAATGCATCAATGTTGTGGAAGTTATCGAAGATCTAATTGCATTCTGTAAAACAAAACCACGACTTCCAGATACAGATAAAGAATGGATCGTTTCTGAACCTGTAAATCTTGATAATGTTAATAACGCACAGGAAGCATTAGAGAAGGTTTCAGAATTCAGGGATAAAAACATATCTGCAGATCTTGCATTCAGTGCCTTTCGTGATCTATCAAGATCCCCGTGGAAACCATTTCTCAAAGCTGCATTTGAACGGAATCCGGTTATTCTTCATGCACTGCGCAATGCAGACATACAATCGGTATATACAAGAATCAATGCACTTGAAAATGAATCAATCTATGATGAATCAATGCGTCTTGCACAACCCGATGAAGTCTGGAACTTCGGAAGGGGTGATGGTCTTGAGAAAGCATTGTGTTTTATCAATATATTAAAAAAACATTTCCCACAGGAGCACTATACTCTTGATTATTCAGGGAAAAAAGTTAATGTCAAAGTGAAGAATGCTGATTATTCATTTACAACGACAAAACAGCTCAATCCCCCCTCAGATGAAGATTTCTTATAATAATCATTACATACAAACAATTCAGAGAGTTAAACCATGCATTTCTCAATCTGCAACGTTACTCTCTGACTGTTCAATAAGCGACATGAAATTAATCCGACGATGAACCATTCATCTCTATCTTATCTTCACGAGCATGAATATCTGAATATAGAAAGTTAACTTCACGCTCTGTAGCAGATCTGAATTTGCCAATCTTTTCGAGTTCTGCAGCAGGTACGCTTGATTCAAGTGCCTTTTTGTATTCTTCTGTGTAGAATAGTTCAATTGAATCAAATACCGGTTCATTATGGAAACGCATAGAAAGAAGTTTGTTTATTTCAGACATAGTCAATGGACGGTTTTTTGAGTTCTGACGCTGGTGCTCAACCTTGGCATACAGTGATGGAAATTGTGATTTTGCAAAATCATTAGCCATTTTTTACCCCTTTCGGTAAACTTTTATTCAATATCCATACTTATTTTAATGTATGAATCTTTATCATTATCAATAAAAATATTTTTATATCATAAAGAAGTATCTTTTATGACATATACTCTGCATCCGGATGACATACAAAAATACCAAGTGTCGAATGCTCCGGATCCATCTGAAATCCGTCAGTCAGCATTATTCCCAATCGTTCTTCACCACCGATTACTTCGAATATTTTTTTCTGATCTTCAAGTGACGGTAAACCGGGATAACCAAAACTATATCGGCGTCCTCTTTTCGATTCGAGAACAAGTGCTTTTCTAATCTCCACAGTTACCTTATCAGCAAGACTTTCAACCAGATAATTTCCAATTCCATTGAGTAAATATCCATTGTTATATTTATCTTCCTTCTGAAAAAGATTCCTGCACCAATCCCCGATCTTTTTTCCAATTGTTACAATTTGTACAGCAAGGATATCGCCTTCCGGACGCAAATAATCAGCTATTGAACGATTGTTCTTTTTGGGCATTCTCGGGAAGACAAAGGAAGCAATTTCTTCATTGTAATTACCCGGATCAAGCATGATTACTCTATTATCTTCTGCTATGACCGGGAAAAACGAATAATAACCACGGGCATCAATCAGATCATTCGAAATAATTTCATCACGTAACGTATTAAATGATGGAAGAAATTCTTTTTCGACAGCCGCATTATATTCCTTACTGTCAAGCTTTCCACCAGCCCATTGGGCTTTAAACAACCGTTCAGTGTTAATAGAACTTAAAAGTTGGCTTGCATCCCAAACAAGCATCTCCCCTGTTCCCCAGAATGGAGGCTCTGTGGGTGCCTCATAGGTAAGCTCCACCGCAGAATGTTCACATGTAACCGCTACACTTTCCGGTTTTCCTGCTGAATCTGTTTTACCTGAAACAATACGCCCCGATGCTAATTCGTCAAGCATCCGTGATGCATCAAACGCATCGCGGGCATAAAACACACCACCCTCATATATCTTGTCATCAAGAATTGCTATTCGCTGAGCAAATTCTTTATTGACCGCCGCACCGCCAATAAATACAGGAACATTAATCCCCTCCTTTGCAAATGTTTCAACACATAAACGCATCTGTTTTGATGTCGTAACAAGCAGTGCTGATAATCCTACAGCATCAGGTTTTTCATTTTTAACAGATTCCAGAATCGTCTCGATAGCAACCTGTTTTCCGAGATCGATTACAGTATATCCCTGATTGCGTAAAATAGACCCTACAAGATTTTTCCCGATATCGTGAACATCGCCATACACTGTCGCGAGGATAATTTTCCCTTTCGATGCAGCATTTGAACCTTTTAAATATGGTTCCAATATTGTCACAGATTCTTTCATAACCTCGGCTGCCTGAAGTACAAATGGAAGAATCATTTCCCCATTTGTCATTTTTTCGCCAACTTCGGCCATAGCTGGCAGAAGAATTGTGTTAAGAATTTCATCTGCTTTTTTATTTTTTAACAGCGATAGAATCGTTTTCTGCAAATCACGGCGATCGCGTTTCAGGATAGCATACTTTAATTTTTCCTCGTCAGAAAGTACCGGCAGAACATTTTCTGAATCATGATTTTTTTCGATAGTCAATTTTTCAAAATAATTTACAAAATCAGATAGCGCATCATCAGAACGGTTGAACAGAAGATTTTCTGCAAGTGTACGAAGTCCTGCATCATAACTTTCAACATTATCTTTATGCAGTGGATTAAATATCGCAGCATCAAGACCCGCTTTTACTGCGTGATACAACATGACATTATTAAGTATCCGGCGTGCTTTTGGCTTTAATCCAAACGAGACATTGCTGACACCCATCACAGTTCTGACTCCGGGCATGATTTTCTTTATCTGTTTCAACGCCTCAAGACTTTCATTTGCTGCATTGGCAGCTTCTTTTTCACCGGTAGCAAGTGTAAAGACAAGCGGATCGATGTAAATATAGTGTTCCGGAAGTCCGAATTCACTGCATGCAATATCCCGCAACTTTCCGGCAAGTTCAACCTTTTTAGCAACGGTTTTTGCCATACCCTCATCGTCAATTGTCAGTGCAACAACGGGTGATCCGAATTGTGCAGCAAGCGAAAGCGTCTTACGGGCATTCTCAGCACCATGTTCAAGATTTATTGAATTGATCATCATTGATCCCGGATTGATCTTGAGAGCATCAATCATTATGGATGGATCTGTAGTATCTATACAGAATGGCGTTGATGATCTATCGGAAAGATACCAGACAAGATTCTTTAGCGTTTCCTTCTCGTTATCCTTCTCATTTACAGCTACACATATATCAATTACAGCACAACCGCTGTCGGCTTGTTCCTGCGCAACAAGAAACAACTCCTCTTTATTGTCA
Source organism: uncultured Fibrobacter sp. (assembly GCA_964390065.1). Classification (GTDB taxonomy): domain Bacteria; phylum Fibrobacterota; class Chitinivibrionia; order Chitinivibrionales; family Chitinispirillaceae; genus JAAZBG01. The sequence continues at coordinate 29,825 of CAYMGX010000011.1, forward strand.
TTAAGAATCAATTCTTTTGTTTTTCTTGATCCCTGTGCATTCAGACGTTCACCAATTATTACCGGCCTTTCAATTGACTCAAGATCAATTCCATGAATACCGGTTGACAACCAGCAACTTGTCCGGTGTAATTCCCTGTATGCGACCTTCTTATCCCTAAGAATGTCTGCTACTGCTTTAATGTGCGCAGGAGTCGTACCGCAGCACCCACCAACAACATTTAATCCGTGAATGGTAACAAGCGGTTCCAGTATTTCAGCAAACCCCTGAGGTTCCAGAGCATAAAAAGCTTTACCGTCAATATTTTGCGGCATACCTGCATTGGGCAGGGCAATAACAGGTACAGGAGAATGCCTGAGCAATTTCATTAATGATGGAGTCATTTCTTTGGGCCCCATTCCGCAATTTATACCTACAACAGCTGCTCCAAGCCCTATAACTGCTCCGAGAAATGATTCTATCGCGCTTCCAAGAAGCATATGACCATTTATGTCAATTGTAATCTGAACCTGAACAGGTATCTGTTTATCAACGCTTCGGATTCCTTCCATCGCAGCACGCACTTCGAGAAGGTCCTGTGATGTCTCGATTCTTACGAAGTCAACACCACCGTCAATAAGGGCTGATGCCTGCTCTTTATAGATGTCAACAAGCTGATCATAATCTGCGCCGACAAGATCTGCATTTTTTGATGACGGAAGGTAACCGGTTGGGCCCAGAGATCCACACACAAATCGCTGTATACCATCGCTGAAGCTGCATTGATCAATTGCTTTACGTGCATTTTTCGCAGCAGAAAAATTTATCTCATGAACACGTTTTTCAAGTCCATACTCACCCAGCTTTACCCTGGTTCCACCGAATGTATTTGTCTGAATAATATGCGCACCAGCATCAAGATATGCTCCGTGAATTGAAATGAGCACATCCGGACTGTTTATGTTTAATATTTCATTACACCCCGCAGAACTGCCATATACTTTGGGATCGACTGATCTTTTTTGAATCTCAGTTCCCACAGCACCATCAAAAACCAGCGGAATTCTCTTTTGAATCAACGTAAGATAAGAATGCATCTTCAATTCTTTCCTTGGCTTCATTCCCACACAGTGAACATTATCCTATTATTATTATAGCACAAACACTCATGCGAATACAGAAATCAAGCGTAAAAAAATAAAACAGTCATGATTGTTTTCAACAACCATAACTACATTACTATTGTTGTACTTGGTATAGAATTAACTCAAGTTTAGACCCGAAATGCAATTGTTGCATTGTACGGAAACACCCTGAGTTCATTATATAAAATAATTGATGAACTCAGGGGGCACCTGATAATTTAATCTGCGAGGTACATTAAGCGGGAAACGCCACTTCCTTTTTTATGGCCAAACTCATCTTCTGCTGTTAACCTCAGAATGTATGTTCCACTTGCAAGCTTTTTTAAGGAATGAGCCCCGGGCTGCCAGTTGAAGACATTCAAACCCGGTTTAAGATTTCTGTCAATATTAAAATTCCAGACAGTTCTCCCCATAGCATCAAAGAGCCGGCAATTAACCAGATTAACACCTGTATATGGAATTGTAAACTTTATTGTGAGATTCCCTTTAAACGGGTTTGGATACATCTGCAAAAGGGCAAATTCAACTCCCGCATACAGCGATGCAAACTTTCTTATATACTGATCGGATCCGGCAAGAAGAATCTGATCCGAAGTTGATCCGGCTTCAACCATAATTGAGAAACCTTTTGAAACATCGGTTAACTCACCGGTAACCTTATTAAACAATTTGAAAAATTTACCAGATGGAATATTTTCCGTGATTTGACTGTTAATCATTTTCGCTTCATTGCCATCATTGACAAATCTAACCGTGTATGTATACCCTTCCTCATCCTTTGCAGCAAACAGTTGCCCGCACATTGCATTATTATCAAGAAATCCGACCTTTATAACAGACATAGTTGGTGGTAAAGCGACACTGATTTTTCCCATCGCTTTGAATTCAGGATTGAATCCGGCATAAATCGATGTAAAAACGCTATTATTGCCACTGCTGCTGATTTTAAAATTCCAGTTGGATTTGTCAACATACTGTTTTGATGCTTTTTGAGCTAATTCACCAAAAAAGACCGAACGTGCAACCGGTACTGCAGGAATTTTAAGATCAAGAAAATCTTCAGTCCCCGGGGACTCAAATGCTACGGTATAAATTTCTGACAAACTATCAAGTAAATTTTTCATGGCCAGAGTACTGTATTTAAGTTCCGTTTTATATACTCCACCCTCTTTAACCCATTCATAAATACTCAGACTGACGTTTTTATTGCTACCGTCCTCAATAAGCTCACTTGCCCGGGCGATATCGCCAATTTTTACCTTATATCCAAAAGGAATTGCAAAATCGACATACTGATCTTTTGGGATTTTAATAACTACAGGATTTTTCATTGACAGCGTTCTTGCAGCAGTATCAAGGACGATCGATTGAGCCTCGCGGGTTTTTAACCAGAGAAGATTTCCTGGTGTCAGATCAAAAAGTGCAGAGTCACCCTGTTTAACCTGATCAAGTTCCAGATACCTGTCTTTCCGTGGATTTGGATTCTTTTCTGTACTCTCTTCCCACTTGAAAATTCTAAACTGTGTCTTGTCATATTTTCTTTCTTCACTTAAGAGCGACACAAGATGTCCTATTTTTTTATTACTTATATCATAACGAACATTGAGTGGATACCACTGTTCATTTTCTGTTTTTATTGTCAATCTTGCCATAACTTTTTTGGATAGATCGATAGTATCGGTAAACCTTCCATCCGATACTATTAAGGACGCATACAATCCACTTGTTCGTTCTACAGCTCCAAATGGCAGATCCAAATCAATAATTGATTCCCTGACAAACCTGTTAATCACTGTTGTACCAGCTTCTCTCCAGGGACCGGCAATGAATCTAACATGAATATCTGAAACATTATCTTTTATACTGAACTTATAAGAAATGTTACTCATATCACTTACAGCATCTGTTTTAAATGTGTCAAGTTGAGTAATAGTAGGTCTGATTGTGTCAATAAGCAGAACAAATACAGAATCGTTATATTTTGATGGTTTTCTGGTATTGATTAGTGCAGATACCAGAGAGTCTGAATCCTGAGTCTGAACTCCCGGAACGACATATACACCAGAGAATGAAGTATCACATAAATATAAACGCACATCATTTATCGAATAACCTTCCGGAATAGAATCGGGGCGCATACCCAGATACACAGCAGGGACATCATTACCCTTTACAAACTTCACACCAGAACTAACATTAATAAAGCCGTTAAGTTTTTTTATATTCCTGACGTATCTGAGTGTATCATTGATTCTGGCAGTTTTTTCGTTCTGCCAATCTTCACCCTGTCTGATAACAACATTATTTTCAAAAACACGAACTTCCTTCACATTCGATTCCATTAATACTGAAGCCCAGTTCATCGAGCCTGACGTAATTTCGGTTATTGACTCATCAGTAGCACTTTCATAATTAAGTGCTCCGTTAATTTTTACAAACAGGGCAAAATAGTATTTCGTATTGTATTTTAAAGTATTTCCCAGTTCAAAATTGATAAAACAGGACGTGTCATTGGGAATAAGCTTGAATGTTTCAATTCGTTTAATATCATTTCGACCTGGTAACGCATCAATAACAACTGATGAATCACGAACGAAATCAGTTGTTGAATAGGTGTATCCCAGCTGGTAATCTGTCCTGCCGATTCCTGTTGTGTCAAAGAAAAATTTGATCTTAAAGATATTCTGCGTTGAATCATATGATGAACCTGTTATCTTGACAAGATTTGGAATTGTTGCGTTGTCAGGTAACCTGGTTGCTCTGGATTTAATTGCATCTGTTGCGAGGCCTGACCATATTCCATTTTTCTTTTTAAGTAAAGCGAAATAGTACATCGTTGATCCCTGAAGTCCATCAACCGTTGTTACGGTTATGTCCCCTTTTAATCTGAACATCTTATACGCAGTGTCGGTTGTTGCTTTACCAACCTCAATTTTCAATTTGCTGTATATAATTGCAACTGAATCAGCCGGAGTGCTTAATGACCATGATAAAAATGCCTGATATGCCTGCGTTGAATCAACAAGCAAAGTAGCATCATTAGCCGGCTGAGGATATCCAATCTGCAGTTGTTTTGTAACGGTATCACTATAGCTGCCATTTGTGCTGCGCAGATAAATACTCCAGTTAGTCTGCTTCTCAACTGTTAGAAAATCCTGATTAACAAGTTTTAAATCAATAGATTCCGCAGGAAATTCATTATTTTTCAACGTATCAAGTTTCGCTGATTTTTCTCCATAATAAATCACCGCATATGCTGCATCAGATTTCTGAAGTTTACCAAAACCACTTACATTGACAACAATTGTGTCACCAGCCTGTTTAACTTTTGTCAGTAACAGTGTATTTACCAGATTTTTTTCACCACATGAGAATATCTTTGCTCCGGCACCACTGTTAAAAGCGGGAAGTGAATCGGGTTTCCTCCAGTAAGGAGTTGACAAGAATAACAATGTATCACACTCGTCATTGCCAAGCGAAACCGGAACGGTTACTGTCACAGCATCCGCACCACCACTTAAACTACCCAATTCTGACAAAGAATACTTTTTTAATCGCGTTGAACCAGGGTTTGGTTTTCCCGGAACTGCGGTATTTGTCATCCACCAGACACCAATAGAATCAACATATCTGTCATTGTCGTCTGATGATGGCAAATTTGAAAAATTTCTTATCGTAATTTTTACGCTACTTCTGTCATTAAAGTATCCGGAAAGCTGAATCGGATTATATACTTCTGACTCACCCCGTATAGAAACTTTAATCTCTGCAGATTTGACAGACCCACTACTGTTACTTAATACACAGTAGTACACGCCTTCTTTGGATTTTGACACATTCGAAATTGTGAGAGTCTTTGATGTTGCACCTTTAATCAGCGTATCCACATGGTACCACTTGATTGTATCTGTCACACCTTCAATTCCGGTATAATCAATAAAGAGGCTCAACGGTGATCCCTCACGTGTTTCGATCGTGGCTCCGGACTGTGCGGTAATTTTAGGTTTCGGTACCGACCTGACCACTAGAGCTGCAACCCTGCTTTTTGCCGTATCCCCTGCAACCGAAACGTGACACTCGATTTTCGAATTGCTGTCGGCTAATACAATATTTTTCAACACCAGCGAATCTGCTTTTTCACCATCGATTTTTGTTCTCACTCCTGATGATGTCGTCTTAAACCAGGTGTACTCCATAAGAGGGGCAAGGGTTTGGTGTGTTGCAACAATTTTAAACCGGGCGCTACTGCCAACATAGGTAGTAACATCTTTAAGTTCAGTCGTAATTACAGGAAGATTATCAGAAACGAAAATCGTATCGGTTAATGTCTTAACACTTGCGAACTTGTTTGAAACTTCACAATAAATTGTTTTATTTTGATATGCATCTTTAGTAACAGATGCAATTGTTAATTCCGGATTCAGGGAATCAGATTCCACTTTTTTATTGTCAATATACCAGTAATAACTTAACAGCAAACCTTTTGCGGTGACAGTAAATGTTTTTGAACCTCCATTGGGAACAGATATGCGGCTTCCAACATCATCTACAAGTACCGGTGCAGTAACAACTCTCAGAACAACGGTATCAGAATGTTGTGTTGCAAGAGTATTTGATGCAACACAATAAATTCTCGCGCTATCAAGTTCTTTTGTTGCAATTACAGACAGTTCGCCACCTTCACCAAGCATATCTGGTGAGCCAACCTGGTACCATTTGTAACTAACACCATCAGGATTTGTAACGGCAGCAATAAAGGTTGCAGTCTGATCCTGTACAACAGTATCAGGCATTGGTTGTTCAGTAAACATAACTGAATTATCTACATTCCAACACCCGGCATCAACCTTTGTTGTTGCGCGAGGCTCACCTGCAATATCAGTTGATACACGAGAATAAAAGGTACCATAATTCTTAGCTTTCGATGATGACCCTATTTTCCATGCTGATGGCAGAATTTCAGCAGCTCTGTTTGTTTTTTGAAATAATTCATTTGTATCTTCAGCATAAATTTGAGTATTTCCGGTACCATATCCTGTCAGTGGCTCTGATGTCAATGAATTTTGAATTTGAGTAAAAACATTTGAATAATTTGAAATACTTGCATTATTAATAAAAATATTATTTTTCAGCGCAAATTTTGTGGCTGTTGAAAGTTGGGTTCCACCAATTATCCCCTTATTTCTATCAAATGTGCAATTAATCAATTCTAAATTCACACTAGGATTATCCCAGATATTAAGTTTAAAGATTGTGTCGGCATTGTTTACAAAAAGGCAATTATCAAAATAGATGCTCCCGGTATTTTGCCCTCCCCAGAAATAAAAAAATGGTTTCGTGAAATTTCTGACAACACATTTACTAAATGCGATAAGTTTTTGACTCTGGTTATTGTCGAATGACTCTGATCCGGTAAAAATGAGTCTTTCAAACTTTACAGGTATTTTAGGAAAGAATTCGCGCGCCATTTCACTAGTATGATTGATTATAGGAAAATTATCAGGATCATCTGTACCACCAATGAAATATAAAGTTTTGGTGATAGCCAAAGGTTGAGTGTTTGTAGAATAAGAATAAGTATGCTGATTTTCACCTATAAATAAAACCGTATCAGGGATTGTCGATTCCGAAGCACCGTTTATCGCGACGAGAAACTGATCCAGCGAATCGTATGTTGCTGTACCATCAGCATCGATAGTCACTGTTAGTGCATCAACAGAAATGTGCATCACCCCGATAAGAGCAACCACAAATCCGACATTACTTAACCGCGAAAATAATTTGGACAACCCAGACAATCTGATCATAGCACAAAAACCCTCACTTTATCATTTAACCCGGATCTGAAATCTTGTACATTACATAATATAATAATACATTAAGCGTTAAACAATTCAATATCATGCTTTTTTTGTAGTCAATTGTATTCTTTTCCTGAATTTTGCATTCTTAACGACTACACAACATCCAGGTTGAAGTCTGAACTACGGGATCTACCGGTCTAATTCACAACGACAAGGAAATTTCAGCTGATAAATGATCAGCCGTATATAGAGGTAAACAGTTTGGTTTGTCCAAAACAAAAACATGCATCACAAAAATCCCGGGGCAACGGGGCTGTAATAAACATAGTTTTTTTTGTAACAGGGTGAATGAACGATAGTGTCGCAGCATGAAGCGCATGTCGATTAAAGCATTTGAGAATACTGTGTGCAAAAGGACGATCAAGAGGAGGGATTTTTAACAGATGTTCTTTTCCTCCACCGTACAGCCTGTCAGCTACAATCGGAAATCCACGTGAGCTGGCATGAACCCGGATCTGATGTGTTCTGCCGGTAAGCGGTTTGAAACAGATTGCTGCGATCCCGCTTTTATACTTAATAACCTCATACTCCGTCCGGGCATCTTTCCCGTGATTTGACGCAGCACGCTTAATCGGATCCTGACGACTCCTTGCAAGCGGCAAATCAATCATTCCTTTGTACTCTGATGGACATCCAAGACAAAAAGCAAGATAGGTTTTCTTTATTTCACGTGATTGAAACAGAGATGCCATCGCAGCATGAGCCTGATTTGTTTTTGCAACGACAAGCACACCAGACGTTTCTTTGTCAAGACGATGAACAATGCCCGGCCGTTCAGATGAAAAACCGTCAGAAAGAGTCTCAAACCTGTTCATTAATCCATTGACAAGAGTACCATCATGAACACCGTTTCCCGGATGTACAACAACACCAGCAGGCTTATTCACCGCGATGATATACTCATCCTCGTAAACTACATCAAAGGGTACATCATCCTGGGGTTGTATCGTTGTGTCATGCGCGACATGTAAACCAATAACCTCAACTGATGATTTTTCGGTGAGTTTTGAATTCTTTGCAACAACGGCACTATTAACCAGCACTTTTCCACTGTCAATAAGTTTCTGTATCTGTGAACGCGAAACACCTGCAAGAAACTTCGTAAGGAAAAGGTCAAGCCGTTCCCCTGCATTATCTTTATCAACATTGAAAATCTTTGATTCCACGTTGCCAATCACTTGTTTTGTACTGATGGCGTTGATTCCTTTGAAACTGATTCCTGTGTCGCAGCTTTACGACGTTTGTCTTCAGTTAAAAAGCACAGCATCAGAATAATAATGCCAAAGGTGACATAGATATCAGCGAAATTGTAAATAGGCCAATAATGCTGTTCAGAGATACCCATTTTAATAAAATCAACAACGCCCTTTGATGGGTGCAGGAAACGATCGGATAAATTGCCAAGGGCGCCAGGTATAATCAGTGCAATACCCCAGTGCATTGCCCGTTCGGTTTTCGGAAGACTTTTATAGTAAAGAATCAGTAATACTGTCGCAATTGAGTTGAATATCATGAAAAAATAGTGTGTAGGAAATCCAGGGAACCAGTCTTTCGGATTCATACCAAACACCGCACCCTTATTGTAGACAAGAAAAAGCTGTAAGTAATCACCGAATATTACTTTCGGGATTGCGTATGTCAACTTTGTATCAGCAAGATATTTTGTCAGGATATCGAGAAACAGCCCAACAGCAGTAACAATTAGTATAAGTGCCCACCGGTTTTTAATCTCTTTCACGAACATGTCTCCTTATTCGACCATTTGTTATATTTAAGTATTGGCATTACAAAATACGTCTTTGTGTTGAAAAAGTAAAAGATATAGTTTATGAATACAGTTAAAGTCTACCTGAAATTGCTCAGAATCAATAACGCACTCATTGCAGCGATCACTGTCGCACTTGGATTCTGGCTTTCACAGTCCTCTTATAGCGTCTGGATGCTTGTATTTCTTATGATTGCAACTATCGCGGCAACCGGTTTTGGCAATGTAATCAATGATATCCGAGACGTCGAATCCGATCGTATCAGCCATCCGCAGCGTCCTCTTCCTAAAGGCGACCTTTCCATACATAATGCAAAAATTTTCAGTCTGATACTGATTCTTATCTCGTTAGCATGTGGTTTTGTTGTTTCAACTTCACATGGCATTGCCACGCTCATCCCGCTGATACTATTAATTCTTTACGCCCGGTATCTAAAAGGAACTCCGCTTGCGGGAAATATCATCGTTGCACTCCTTGTCGCTTATTCGATACTCTACGGTGCACTGAACGCTCCGGGATTTTTCCTTGTAATCTATCCGGCGTTATTTGCGTTTCTTCTTAATATGTCAAGAGAGATGATAAAAGATATTCAGGATGAGGCAGGAGATACAGCATCCGGAGTGATAACATCAGCAGCATTACCCCACACCTTTCTTCGTGGCATGATCTATTGCATCTCGATAGTGTATCTTTTTTTGATAATTTTGCCATATTGCAATAAAAGTTTCGGAATGCCGTATCTCTTAATCTGTTTAGCCGTTATTATTCCAATACATTTCTACAGATCTTTTCTCATAATGTCAAAAAAGTGGAAAAGTAAACTATCAACGATTTCCATGCTGTTTAAAGTTGAGATGGTTTCCGGTCTTGCAGCGATTGCTATTGACCATCTATTGTAATTGATACATCGTCATTGTGCATCCCGCTATTTCTCAACATATCAGTAACCTGCATCAATTCATATTGGACACAAGCTTGTGCATATCACTCACGCTCAACCGCGGAATTTATGATAAAAAAGGCAACCTGTCAATAAACAGGTTGCCTTAATCATTAAAAACAAATTTCTTTGTTAGTAAATCAATTATTCAGCTGCAGGTGCAGTCTCTTCCGCTACAGGAGCATCAGTTCCTTCTTCAGCTTTTTTACTCTTTGCTTTTGGCTTCTGCTCTACAGCAGCCTTGATCGGGTACTGTGCAAGATATTCAAACCACTGTGTCTCTGGTTTATCCTTAAAGTATTCGCTGATACTGAGAACGATCTTACGACCTTCAAGATCAAATTCGATTACTTTACCAGGTGTCTTGTCACCGATTTTATAAATGCGTGCAGGCTGGTTGCAATCCTGTCCGAGCTGATTTAGAGGAATGAACCCTTCAACGTCAGCACTAAGATTTACAACTACACCTCTGTCAAGAATACGTGCAACTTCACATTCTGCGACTTCAGTACCTACTGAGAATGCAGTTGCAAGTTCTGCCCATGGATCATCAGAAAGCTGCTTGATACCAAGAGAAATTCTGCGTTTCTCCTGATCAACATCAAGAACTTTCACTTCAACAGTATCACCCTTCTTTAACATTTCGCCCGGATGATTGATTTTCTTTGTCCATGACATATCGGAAATATGAATAAGACCGTCAACACCCTCTTTAAGCTCAACAAAAGCACCGAAAGCAGCGATATTGCGAACTTTACCTTTTACGATTGTGTTAATCGGGAATTCATTCGGAACTCTTTCCCATGGATCCGGTTCAAGCTGTTTGAAACCAAGGGATATTTTCTGGCTTTCCTTGTCAATTTTGAGCACAACAGCCTCAACGATATCACCGATACCAACGATCTTTGATGGATGCTTAATGTGCTGTGTCCATGACATTTCGGAAATATGAATAAGGCCTTCAATACCCTTTTCGAGTTCCATAAAGGCACCGTAATCAGTGATAGAAACGATCTTACCACGAACACGTGAACCTTCAGGATATTTCTCTTCGATACCTTTCCAGGGATGCTCACTGAGCTGCTTAAGACCAAGAGAAATACGTTCTTTATTTTCGTTAAAGTCAAGAACTTTAACTTTAAGTTTGTCGCCGATTGCAACGATTTCTGACGGATGGTTGACACGTCCCCAAGACATATCGGTAATGTGAAGAAGACCATCAACACCACCAAGATCGATAAATGCACCGAAATCTGTGATGTTTTTGACTGTACCTTCACGTACCTGATTTTTATCAAGTTCGGTAAGGATTTTGTCTCTCATTGCGCTGCGGTCTTCCTCAAGAATAACGCGGCGTGAGACAACGATATTTCTGCGAGCCTTATTAACTTTAATAACTCTGAATCTGAAAGACTGACCGATAATCGCGTCCATATCAGGAATCTGGCGAAGATCGATCTGAGAACCAGGAAGGAATGCATCAACACCGAAGAGATCAACAACAACTCCACCCTTGATACGGCGAAGAAGGCGACCTTCAACAGTTTCCTGATCTTCGTATGATTTGTAAATTCTATCCCATACTTTGAGGAAATCTGCACGTGATTTGGAGAGGATGATCTGCCCTTCACTGTCTTCAACCTGTTCGAGGAAAACACTGATCTCGTCACCAGGCTTGAACTCGTGCACATTCTTAAACTCAGAAATAGGTATAATACCTTCTGATTTGAAATTGACATCAACAATAACTTCTTTATCTGTAATACGAAGGATCTTGCCGCTTACAACCTGTCCCTCTTCAATACCTTCGAGTGACTTGTCATAATCTTTGAGAATTTCATCGATCTGACCTGGTCTGTAAAAGCTTTCTTCGAAATCTGAAAGATCAATTTCTGCACCAGTTGCATCAACGCCCATAAGAGACAGTTTGTCATCCACCTTAACATCTGACATAGTAAGGTTACTCCATAAATTTTGGTTAAAGGTTAATAGTTAGTTATATATATGTAATATCTGCCCGGCAGACATTTTCTACTTATCAATGATAGCTTTTGCTTTTGTAACGATAAATTCAACCTGCTGATCAAACGAGAGTCCGGTCGTATCTATTTCTTCTGCATCAGAAGCTTTACACAAAGGACTATTTGACCTTGTCGAATCTTTATGGTCCCGTGTTTCAAGTTCCTTCGTCAATTCTTCAATTGATTTCGTCACGCCCAGTTTTTCAAAATCCTTCTGCCTGCGACGTGCACGAGCCTCAACAGATGCGATCATGAAAAATTTAAGTTCTGCATTCCGAAAAACCACGGTCCCGATATCGCGGCCATCACACACAACATTCGTATTTCCCGCTATTGCGCGCTGCTGATCAACAAGCGAATCTCTTACAACAGACGGGGCACAATAATCACTAACATTTTTTGTGACTTCATCACTTCGGATCGCATCAGTCACATCTTCGCCATCCATCCAGACTTTTATCGCCGGTGGCACTCCGGTAAAGGTAATTATCGTTGAATCGGTAAGTTGCTTTAATGCGGGAAAGTCGTTTGCAGATATTGAGTTTCGGAGAGATTTAAGTGTAATAACACGATACATCGCGCCGGTATCAAGGTAGGTAAACCCAAGTTTCGCTGCAACTGCTTTTGCTGTAGAACTTTTTCCCGATCCCGCAGGACCATCAATGGCAATAATCATTTAGACCTATTCATATATATGTAATTTAAAGAATCACCAAATATATGATATTGTACGGAGAAATGCAAGGGTAAATTTGTGATTCGTAACAAGTGACAAGTGACGCGTGACAAAGAGGATTATCCCCTATCCTGCAGCTCCAGGATAGGGGGATTTAGTAACACTATCAAATCTTTAGATCAGCTTCTGTTTCGGGTGTGGTCAGTTTATCGTAAAACTTGACATAGTCATCACGCTCGGCACTGTCACGATACGCAATCGCAACTCTTGGATGCTCATTAAGATACCCAGTAATCATATATGGTATTATATACCCCCATTCAATCTCTTTACTTAATGGGAGGTAGTGTTTCTGGATAAGTTCAAGTATAGGGCGCACCTTATACTTTGGATTCTGAAGAAATGTAAGCAACAGTTCTATATTACAGTTTCCAGGTCCGCGCCCGATTCCAAACACCGATGCATCAAGCAGATCAGCATTATCAATAACCGCCTGAATGGTGTTTGCAAAAGCGAGCTGGCGATTATTATGCGTATGAATACCGATTGTCTTTCCCGGAAGTGCATCCCTGTACTTTTTAACAAGATATGTTATATCTTCACAATACATATTCCCGAAAGAGTCAACGACATAAACTATAGGTATATCAGTCTTACTCAGATCATTAAGGGCTTCATCAATTTCCCGTGTTGTGTTGGTTGATACAGCCATGATATTAACCGTGGTTTCATAGCCCTTGTTCATTATCATTTTGCAAAGATCAATAGCTTTGTTAACTTCTTTTATATAACAGGCAACACGAATCATTGAAAATGGTGACTGTGATTGCTCTACAATGTCTTTATCCTCGACACGACCAATGTCAACCATACAGGAGAGCTTACTTACCGGTTCAATTCCATCAATAACACGGCGGATATCATCATCATCACAAAAACGCCATTTACCAAACTTTTTAGGATCAAAAAGACTTTTTGTAGCTTTGTAACCGATTTCCATATAATCCACACCGGCCTCACACAATGCTTTATAGGTAGCGCGGACAAATTCATCGGAGAACTGCCACTCATTAATTAATCCACCATCCCGGATCGAGCAATCCATAATTTTAATCTCAGGTCGGAACATCACAACTCCTTATATTACTGAATATCATCCATATTTACTTCCTTACCGGACAAACCTTGGTAAAATAATAAGTGCACAATACATAAGGTGATTCTCTTTTTACACAAATTTCTGTTAGCGGGTATTATTTTATGATCGGTTGATCCATTACAAAATGGACAGGTATCTGTGCAAATAACGTTCAGGGGATTCACCCTGTACGTAAATATACCGGTAGAGACCCGCGGCAGCGCGTTTGAATTTTTATAAATAATACAAGATGTTAATTATTCATGGAGTTGTAATGATTTCAAAACAGGTTATCAGTAAAAATCTTAAAAATTGTCTTGATGACACCGGCTTTTTATCTATCCCTGGCAAAAAAAAAGGAAAAGTACGTGATAGTTACGATCTTGGCGACAAAATTCTTTTGATTACTACTGATCGTCAAAGCGCATTTGACCGTGTACTGGCAAATATTCCATTCAAAGGTCAGGTACTCAATCAGGTGAGTGCATTCTGGTTTGAAAATACAAAACATATTGTTAAAAACCATGTTGTATCAATTCCGGATCCAAACTCTACCATTGCAACAAAATGCAAGGTTTTTCCAATTGAATTTGTTGTCCGTGGTTATCTGACTGGTTCTACCGATACATCTGCCTGGACACTTTACAACAAAGGAATCAGAAACATTTGCGGTAACATCCTTCCTGACGGATTGGTAAAGAATCAGAAATTTCCAAAACCACTTCTTACTCCGACAACTAAATCAGATGCACACGATGAGTCTATTTCATCAGAAGAAATTGTTTCCCGTGGCATTATTGATGAATCAACATGGAAGAAGCTTGAATTAATAGCATTTTCGCTTTTTAATTACGGTTCTGAAGTTGCTGCCAAAAACGGTCTTATTCTTGTTGATACAAAATATGAACTTGGTATTGATGCAAACGGTGAGATCATGCTTATTGATGAAATTCATACTCCCGATTCATCACGGTACTGGATTGCCGGTTCATACGCAGAACGGTTCGCATCAGGTAAAGAACCTGAAAATATTGACAAGGAATTTCTGCGACTCTGGTTCAGGGATCATTGTGATCCATACAAAGATAAAGTATTGCCAGAGGCACCGGAAGAGCTTGTTACAGAACTGTCATCACGGTATATTCAGCTTTATGAAATGATTACAGGAAAGCAGTTTGAGATAGATACATCTGTTGATATCAAGGATAGAATGATAGCAAATTTGACAAAAGCAGGAATTATTTAAGAAAAAGCCTCACCCCCCTGCCCCCCTCTCCGCATTACGGAGAGGGGGCCGGGGGGTGAGGCGCTCTTATTTTTGGATACAAAACAAAAATTACATATAAAATCTGGAGGATGGAAAAATGGCAGCTACGCCTGATCTGATGAGCACAATAGTTAGTCTTTGTAAACGACGCGGTTTTATTTTTCAGTCAAGTGAAATTTATGGCGGACTAAACAGTTGCTGGGATTACGGTCCCCTGGGTGTTGAACTGAAGCGTAATGTCAAGGAAGCCTGGTGGCGTTCCATGATCACCAACCGCCGTGACATTGTCGGTATTGATGCATCAATTCTTATGCACCCAAAAGTCTGGGAATCATCAGGCCATCTCGCAGGTTTTACCGACCCTCTTGTTGATTGTAAAAAATGTAAATCACGTTTTAGAGCAGATCACCTCGAAAATACCGAGAAGTGTCCAAAATGCGGTGGAGAATTTACAGAGGTGCGTAAGTTCAACCTTATGTTTAAAACGTTTATGGGTCCTGTAGAAGACCAATCAGCAACTGTTTTTATGCGTCCGGAGACTGCTCAGGGTATTTTTGTCAATTTTCTTAATGTTCAGCAATCAGCACGTCTTAAACCCCCATTTGGAATTGGACAGATAGGGAAAAGTTTCAGAAATGAAATTACTCCGGGAAACTTTACCTACAGAACACGTGAATTTGAACAGATGGAAATGGAGTTTTTCGTGCCGCCATCAGACGATATGCAATGGTATGAATACTGGAAAAATTTTCGTCTAAACTGGTATATCAATTATGGAATCAAACCGGAAAAACTCAGACTTCGTGAACATGCCAAAGATGAACTTGCACATTATGCAAAGGGCTGCGCTGATGTCGAATATGAATTCCCGTTTGGCTGGAGTGAACTCGAAGGTATTGCAAACAGAACTGACTTTGATTTAAAAGCGCATTCCGAGGGCAGCGGTAAGAGCCTTGCTTACTTCGATGAAGAAACCAAACAGCACTATTTTCCATATGTAATTGAACCTGCAGCAGGTGCAGATCGTGCCACACTGGCCTTCCTTGTCGATTCATACGATGTTGAGGGTGAAGGGAAAGATGCCCGGACAGTACTGCGTTTCCATCCATCACTTGCACCTATCAAAGCGGCAGTGCTGCCTCTTGTCAAGCGTGATGGAATGCCTGAGAAAGCCGAAAAAATATATAACGATCTTCTTGACAATTCAATCAAGTCATTTTACGATTTGAATTCAGCAATCGGCCGCAGATATGCGCGCCAGGATGAAGCCGGTACGCCGTTCTGTATTACTGTTGACAGTCAGTCACTTGAGGACGATACCGTAACACTTCGTGAGCGTGACAGTCGTGAACAGATTCGTGTTGCGTCAAGTCAGATTGTTGATGTTATTTCAAAGAAACTCAAGGATTCGAGAAAATGATTAAAACAGTCAATGTCCTGATGGGTGGTCCATCGGCTGAATACGAAATATCGCTTCGTTCCGGTTTTGAAGTATTGTCAAATCTTGACAAAACAAAATACAGGATCAGAGCAGTTGTCATATCAACGTCAAAAAAATTCTATACCTGTGACACATGGGACAAGATGCCATCACTAACCGACATCGAATCCCATGAAAATTCAGGTGCTTTTTGCGGACCATTTGCACCATCAGACTGTCTTGAAATGTGGAAAGACTGTGATGTAGCTTTTCTTGCACTTCATGGAGAGTTTGGTGAGGATGGTGTTATTCAGGGATATCTTGATACGTTAGGTGTCCCCTACACCGGATCCGGAGTATTTGGCAGTGCTGTTGCCATGAACAAGATTACAACAAAGTATCTTTATATTCAGTGTGGTCTTGATGTACCGCCGTATTGTTTATACGGGAAAAATCATCCACAGACAACTATTGACACAATTATTTCCAGAATCAGATTTCCCTGTTTTGTAAAGTGTCCACAATCAGGTTCAAGCCGTTTAATGGGTAAAGCCGACACAAAAGAGCAACTCAAAAGCCTTTTAACCGAATATCAGGAATCCGCGGATGAAATTCTTATTGAAAGCCTTGTAAGCGGTCCGGAGTTCACCTGCGGTGTAATTGATTATCCTGATGGCACAACCTATGCACTTCCTCCTGTTGAAATTCGTCCAAATAATGCAGCATTCTTCGATTACGAGGCAAAGTATTCTGATGGAGGTTCGGAAGAACTTGTTCCAGCTCCCCGGCCTGAAGAACTTATCAAACGGATTCAGGATGCTGCACTCAGAGCGCACAAAGTCATTGGTTGTCAATGTGTCTCGCGTACCGACATGATTTACATGAACGACAAGCTGCATGTTCTTGAAACAAACACACTCCCCGGTCTCACACCGGCATCGCTGCTTCCAAAGTCTTTCAAAGCAATCGGTGTAAATTATCAGTCTATGCTTGATATATTAATAGAATCTGCACTCAATAAAAGGAACATTTTTAAATGAGCTGGATTCTTGGCATTGATACATCATCGGTAGATCTCGGAATCGGATTATATAACGGCAATGATGCAGTCGCATCATACTCACGTTTTGTAAGAAATTCTCATGCTGAGCACATTGCACAGGTTGTTTCCATGATGCTCAGTGTGAACAATGTGAAACCTCATGATGTCAAACACATAGCTGTTTCGGTTGGTCCTGGATCATTTACCGGCCTGCGGATCGGACTTGCATTTGTAAAAGGTTTCTGCTTTGGCCGCAGTGTGTCAATCCTTCAGGTTTCGTCACTGGAAGTTCTTGCGTATGCAGCACAAACATATAACGGTCGAGTGCTAAGCGCAATTGATGCACGAAATGGTGATGTATTTTTTGGAGTATTCACATGCAGACAGGCTATAGTAAGTCGTACCGGAGAGGATACTGCTGTATCACTTGACACATTAAAGAACAACATTCAACAGGATGATATCATTGTTACTGACACTATGGGCTATTCCAAAAGTACCGTTTTTACATCATTGCCAGCAGGTGTAACTGTGCTTCCTGTTGAGCAATACCATATGCAGCGCGGTGCTGTTTGTGCTGCTATCGGTGCAAGAAAGCTTAATGATACATCTTTATGGACAAATGATACAACGATTGTGCTTCCCAATTATCTTCGTGAATTCACAGTTACAAAACCATCATCAGGAAACAGCAAGAATGAGTAGTCTGTCAGCAGTACTACTCATTCTTGCTGTTATATTTTTTGTTTTGTCAACTACGTTCTTCATTCTCTATTACCGTTTTCCACTTCACAAGATTATTAAAAGTAAATCAGGTTTTCAGGATATGCTTGATGGCATCTCGGATCCACTTGTTGCCATCGCACCGTCACATGATATTTTAAGAGCAAACAAAGCATATTGCAATTTCACGAAATTATCATTTGATCAGATTATTGGCAGGAAATGTTATAGCCTGCTACGCAACCGAACACTTCCATGTGATGATTGCACGTTAAAAGAGACCTTAAATAATAAAACAATCACCAGTATTGAGCATACAAAGCATCCATCCGGTAAAGGTGCCATATCAATTACCCTCTCTCCCTATGCCAGTTCTGATACTTGTGAGGATTTCAATATCATAGAGCACATTCGTGACATTTCACTTCTTGAAACGCTCAAACATGATCTTGAAAAAAAGAATTCCTCTTTAACGAATATCATGATGCATTTTAAGGATGCCCGTTTGAAAATCAAGGATGAACTAAAACTTGCCAAACGTATTCAACTTGGTACGCTTCCAGAATCATCACCAGTATTCAATGGTTTGAAGATTACATCCGCATACCATCCAATTGCTGATGTTGGCGGGGATTTTTATGATTTTATAGAATTTTCACCAACTAAACTTGGAGTTTTTATTGGTGATGCATCGGGGCACGGTCTTGCAGCTGCATTCATCGCAACGATTTCAAAAATGTCATTATTCCACAATTGTAAATCTATTCAGAATGTTGAAACAATGCTTACAGCAATCAACAATGACATGATTAACATTGTGCATACGGGTCACTACCTTACCTGCTTCTGGGGCATTATTGACACAGAGCGTAATACAATAACATTCAGCCGCGCGGGACATCCGCACCCGGTTATTATAAAGCGTGATGCATCAATTTACAAATTAGAATCTGCCGGCCCTTTTATCGGTATAATGGAAGAAGCTAAGTTCGAGGTTAAGACGATAACACTTGAAAAGGGAGATCGTCTGTTTTTGTTCACTGATGGCATCTATGATGTTTTCGACAGAAACGATTCATCACAGGACAGATTCGGTTACGACCGGTTTATTCAGATTCTTTCGGAAACGAGTTATTTACCATTCGGTAAAATTATTTCGACAATTCAACATATGCTTACAGATTATATCTATAGTGACGATTACACTCTTATTGCCATAGAGTTCACAAACAATAGCAACAATCATTTATCTGACAATACAGAAAGCTAACAATATGCGAGTGCTGTTTTTTATCCTGACCATATCGATGTTGTCTATTTCTCAGGTTCAGCCGGAGGAAACACCAACACTACCACCTGACACAGCAAAAATCGGTTCATCTATCAACTCCAGTGAAAGTCATTTGTCAGAACCGGCAATAATTGACACTGTTGATTCACTTCAGAAAGCAATTGTTCCTCCCAAAAAACCTTCAGCAACCGGAATTGAAAGCAGGGATACGCTACCTGATTCACTTTTTCTCAGAGGTACCTATGCAGGAATCGGCATCGGCTGGTCACTTGGAAATTTCGAAGCTGCAAATATCTGGAAGCAGACGCTTCATTCCGGTTTGAAATCATTTAACCTTTCAGACACTGCATTTACAATTTTACAAGATTCAACAAGCAGCGATACTCTGATTCGAAACTACGGTGATACATCAAAGCTTAGCTTTACTATAAAAGAAAAACCATCAGGCTACAATATGTCATTTCCGGTTTCATTGTCACTTGTCACATTCGGACCGGAATCAAAACATACATGGGTTTTGTCGTTTTTCCTTTTTTCAAAAAACCAGAAAAGTTCACTTTTTACAATTGCCGATTCTATAAACCGCAGGATCGATATTAATCAAAAATTCCGTCTCTATTCATCATCACTGCATTACCTCTACAGTCGCCGTATACCCCCTGTATATATGCTGGTGGAAAATGTTAGCCGCACAGATGTTGTCGCTGGTCTTGGTATTGCCCCGTTAATGTACATAGGATCATCAAATATCATTAAAAAACTTTCTGATGACAAACGGATAACCGCAATTTACGATAGTATTAATACGCAGTTTCAATCGTTTGAAATGTATGGTTTAAGCTTATCTCTCAAAGCCGGTTTTTCAACAGTAAAAAGAATCAAGTCCGGCGCCCTTGAAGCATCAATACTTTACACGATGACATGGAATGATTACTTTTATCATAATGGTAAAAGGATTCACCGGTCGGATCTTGATCCGCTGGATAGTGATGGCAGTAAAGATCTCTCTTTTATTTCGAACAGATTCGAAATCACGCTTGCACTGTTAAAACGTTTTGGAAAAAAGTAGTAATGAAACAATTCAGCCAGGACATCGGTAAAGTACATACAATACTGATGAAAGAATATGCCCGCCATAAGATGCCTGTTGTTGAGTTGATTCAGGCTCAAACTAAAGAGCCGTTTAATGTACTCATTGCGACAATTCTTAGCGCCCGCACAAAAGACCAGACTACTGCAGAAGTTGTAAAAAGGTTGTTTAAACATGTAAAAAAGGCTGATGACTTCCGTCGCTTTACCGTTGAGGAAATTGAAAAAATAATCTACCCGGTCGGTTTTTTCCGTGAAAAGGCAAAACACCTTAAAAAGCTTCCTGATGTACTTGATGAGAAATTTGAGGGGATTATCCCTTGTACGGTAGAGGAATTGGTCGAACTTCCCGGTGTCGGGAGAAAGACAGCAAATCTTGTTGTTGCTGTCGGCTTTAATCTTCCTGCCATCTGTGTTGACATACATGTTCACAGAATAAGTAATCGTCTTGGCTACTTGACAACAAAGAATCCGTTTGAAACAGAAATGACATTGCGTAAACATCTTCCTGAGAAATACTGGATCACCTTCAATTCATGTTTTGTCTCATTTGGTCAAAACACCTGCAACCCGATAAACCCGAAATGCAACATCTGCCCTATTTATAAATATTGTTCGCGAATTAGTGTAAAAAGTAAGTATTTACAATCCTGAGCAAATCTCATTTTTGTATTCTATTAAATAATTCCAACAATTTTGTAACAAACATACCGTAAAATCACCTGATTAATTCACATTTTTAAACGGCATACAATTTGCTTTAATATAAGTAAAATGCACTGTTTTCAGTCAAATTCAGATTCAAAGGAGTGGTGATGGATACGTTTGTAACATGGCTGGAAAAAGGCGACAAGTATCTTGCTTCTGTAAAAGATAACGGCAAACCCGGGAAATTTTCACCTGTTATTCAGTATAATTTAATTGCCATGGCATTTGAAAGTTATGCAATGGCGATTCTTGATTATCACAAACAACTTCCTGATAACCATACCTTTACTGATTTACTTGATGCGCTTGACAAAGTAATCCATATTGACTTAGCATTACGCAATGCGATTATTCGTCACGAAAACACACAGATGCTCTGCCCGGTTATTGAGTATAGCCGGCATGAACCAACAACTGAGGAGGTAATGGAGTTTCG
>CAYMGX010000012.1:0-39513 GCA_964390065.1 uncultured Fibrobacter sp.
ACGTTGCGTAATGATATAATTGACAGAATGTGATTAAGCTGTCTGAACCTTGATTGTAAGGATTACAGGATTACCATGATTAAAAGAAATCAAGAAAATCAGGGTAATCAAGCAAATCACGGTTCAGACAATGTATGCCCAAAAATTATTTCTTTACAAATCAAACACCTGGATTAATATCCCCTACATTTGCCTCGGAATTACTTGATTTGAATACCGTAAATACTTTCTGTCCGTTCATGGTGAAGAACGTCGCGCTTGCATTATCTGAACACGATGCTTAAAAATTTACATTTAGGTTATCTGATGAACGTATCCTGGTAGGTCGAAAATGATGGACTTGCTCTTATTGTGCTTATATACCTATAAAATAACAACTCACAACACCAATGTACACCGGTTGTGTACATTTAGTTTCTGTAAATAAAACTTTTTCAGCCATGTTATCTCATTACTTGATTAGTTTCTTAAATATCATTATTTTATATACGAATGGCTAATAATTGGATATAAACAACTACTACATCCTGTCATACTCTGGAGAGCACATATGAAACCGCAACGTGTTTTATCAATGATGGTTGTAATTGTTGTATCAATGTTTAGTGTATCTTGGGCAGCTACACGGAATATTGCAAGTGATTCAGCTCAATTTATCACCTGGAAATATAACAATGCAGATATGGGTTTCTATCTGCCA
This sequence comes from uncultured Fibrobacter sp., assembly GCA_964390065.1. Classification (GTDB taxonomy): domain Bacteria; phylum Fibrobacterota; class Chitinivibrionia; order Chitinivibrionales; family Chitinispirillaceae; genus JAAZBG01. The sequence goes on from CAYMGX010000012.1 coordinate 701, forward strand.
AAGTCAACAGAGAATAAAATTCCTGTTGTCATGTATCTTCACTACTGTACCGGAAACCCTGTGTACCCTGAATTCTGGATTGTTCCTGCTGTAAACAAAGTCGAACCCTGTGCAGTATTTCTTCCTATTGCCCCTGCGGAAGTAAATACACAATATCCATGCGCAGATTGGGGGGGAACCTATGATCAGTCAATGCGCCCGAATCTGATCAATGCATTGCATGAACTTGACAGCCTGATTGCTTTGCATGGTCTGGATCAATCGCGAGTCTTCATTTATGGCGAGTCAATGGGTGGAGAAGGGGTTTACCGTTTGCTGATGGATTATCCGGAACGTTTTGCTGGTGGTGTTGTAGCTGCCGGTTATACAATAGATAAGGGTGCTGACAAAATGTCAAAAACACCACTGTGGATTTTTCACGGTTCTGACGATAATACGGCATCAGTAGATAATGCACGGACTATCTATAAGTCAATCAAAGATTCCGGTGGTACACTTGTAAAGTATACAGAGTATGAAGGGTATGATCATACCCCTGCGATGAACAAAGTGCATGATGAGCCCGGGGTTCTGGAGTGGCTGCTTTCACAAAAACGGACAACTGCAATTGTAAAATCAAAACACAACAATACAGTATCAGATAGAATTGAACTTTTATATTGTAAATCTGGCAGTCTATCGTTTTCACGTCCGGTTCCATCAGGAGCAATTCTATCACTGTATAAGCTCAATGGTACAATGCTCTATCAGACAGAAATTAAAAGGACGACAATACAGCTGCCATCATCGATCCGAAAAAAGCCCACAATGCTCTGGCGTATTTCGCATCCGAATTAAAATGAATGTGGTGTTAACGTAAACATTGTAAACTGTTTGATGAAGATGTCCGGGAAGGGTTTGAATGAAACTGCATGCAGATATCAATTTGCAGTTGCTATTATGTCTTTATGTTGATTAAAAATAGCTAATTTGTCATAATAAATAGTATGTTTAAAGGTGATCACCGGAGCGATTCACAATCCCCCGGGTGGGCGGCTGTTTACTCTTGATGATGAAGGGCTTATACATGGTTGGAATTTCCAAATTATACTGCGGCACCGTTGAACCATCAGATGTACTTCGGTATGGACGTCACTCTGCATCACTTCCATCACATCTGCTGCAATATTCTGAGGATAAGAAGCCGGTGGTAGTCTGGAATATCACCCGTCGATGCAATCTTAAATGTATTCACTGCTATTCGGAATCTGAAAACAGAGATTACTCGGGTGAGCTGAACACTGATGAAGGCCTGCGTCTTATCGATTCTCTTGCAGATTTTAAAGTCCCGGTAGTACTGTTTTCGGGAGGAGAACCGCTTATTCGAAAAGATGTTTTCACCCTGATCAGCCGTGCACGTTTAAAAGGCATGCGTGCGGTGGTTTCTACAAATGGCACCCTGATCACTAATGATACCGCATTACGACTCAAAGATGACGGTTTATCTTATGTTGGTGTCAGCCTTGATGGCCTTCAGGAGAAACATGACCGGTTCCGTGGTACTGATGGTGCTTTTGCCCGTTCAATTGATGGAATTCGCGCTTGTATGAAAGCAGGGGTAAAAGTCGGGCTTCGCTTTACAATCACACGGGATAATGTTGATGATATCGGGGGAATATTTTCGTTACTGGAACACGAAGGTATTCCGCGGATCTGTTTTTATCATCTTGTCTATACCGGGCGTGCGGTAGAAATTGCAGAACATGATCTCTCTCACGACGAGACCCGCCGCTGCGTTGATCTGATTATTGACAGCACCGCAGCGCTTCACAGGAAGGGACATGCCGCTGAAGTATTAACCGTTGATAACCACGCTGATGGTGTATACCTTTATCAGCGTATGGTGCGGGAAAAATCTCCACAGGCAGAAAATGTACTTCAACTGCTTTCAATGAATGGTGGCAATAACTCCGGTATCGGAATCGGTTGTATTTCCTGGGATGGCACTGTGCATCCGGATCAGTTTTGGCGTCATTATACACCCGGCAATATCAGAGACCGGTCATTCGGTGATATCTGGACCGATACATCTGAACCACTCCTTGCTCAGCTTCGTAACCGTAAATCATTATTAAAAGGTAAGTGTTCCCGCTGCGTGTACCAGAATATCTGCAATGGAAATTTCAGAGTTCGTGCTGAGGCAGTACATAAAGATTTATGGCAGGAAGACCCTGCGTGTTTTCTTTCTGAAGCAGAAATTGCGGGCAAAATTTCCTGAATCGTTACTTGGAACTGTTTTTCTAATTAAGTAAAGGTGACAAAATGGGTTTTCCGGAGATACGTTTGAGGCGGTTACGGGCGAATGCATCAATCAGAGCGATGGTGCAGGAAACACGCTTGTCGGTTGATTATCTTATTATGCCGCTTTTTGTTTGTGATGGCACAGGGGTAAAGAGTCCGGTCGGGAGCATGCCCGGTGTTGACCGCTTTTCAGTTGATATGCTTGTTGAAGAGTGCCGGCGGCTTGAGCAGCTCGGGATACGTTCTGTACTACTATTTGGAATTCCCGATACAAAGGGTGATCATGTTGGTTATGATGATAGTGGGATCGTGCAACGCGCGGTAACGGCAATCAAGAGCAGTAGTAACGGCCTTTACATTATCACTGATGTCTGTAATTGTGAGTACTCCGAACATGGTCACTGTGGTGTTGTGGTAAATGGTGAAGTAGATAACGATCTCTCACTGGAGCTGCTTTCAAAGCAGGCACTCTCTCATGCAAACGCCGGAAGTGATATGATTGCACCGAGTGACATGATGGATGGGCGGATCGGAGTGATACGTAAAGCACTTGACACAAATGGATTTTCAACTATTCCTGTTATGTCATACGCTGCAAAGTATGCATCAGCATTTTACGGGCCATTTCGTGATGCGGCCGATTGTGCACCTCAGTTCGGAGACAGAAAAACCTACCAGATGAATCCTGCAAATGGGCGCGAGGCGCTTCGTGAGGTTGAGCTTGACATTGGCGAAGGTGCCGATATTGTCATGGTGAAACCGGCTCTTTCATACCTCGATGTAATATATCAGGTGAAACAGAAGTATAATGTTCCTGTTGCTGCATATAACGTTAGTGGAGAGTATTCCATGGTTAAAGCGGCTGCTGCCAACGGATGGATCAACGAAAATAGTGTCATGATGGAGATGTTGTTATCGATTAAACGTGCGGGAGCTGATATGATTATTACCTATTTTGCAGCCCAGGCCGCTGCATTACTTACAAAAGGGGAACAATAGGATGCATCCGTCGTCAGGAGCTATACCGGCGCAACCTGTACTTCGGCTTGTTGCATGGGAGATGACCCGTGCATGTACACTTGCATGCCGTCACTGCCGGGCAAGTGCACAGCAGGGACCCTATGAAGGCGAATTGACAACGCAGGAATGTCTCGCTGTACTCGATTCGATTGCGTCGATGGGCTCATGCATTGTGATCCTTACCGGCGGAGAACCAATGCTTCGTAAGGATATTTTCGAGATTGCAAGCTATGGTACATCAAAGGGGCTGCGCATGGTGATGGCGACCTGTGGCAGTCTGCTTGATCAGTCATCATGTAAAGAACTCAAAGCATCAGGTATCTCGCGGATCAGCCTCAGTATTGATGGCATTGATGCTGCAAGTCATGATGCGTTCCGGGGTGTTGATGGCGCGTATGAAATTGTCATAAAAGCAATTACTGAACTTAAAAATGCCGGCATTGAATTCCAGGTGAATACGACAATTACAAGAAACAATGTACATGATTTGCACGGTATATATTGTAAAGCTGTTGAGCTGGGTGCGGTGGCGTTTCATCCATTTCTGCTTGTACCGACCGGGAGGGCATCAGAGCTTACCGATCAGATCATTTCAGCTGATGAATATGAAAAAGTACTGCATCAGATCTATGAGCTCCAGCTTGAACGAAAAATTCAGGTCAAACCCACCTGTGCGCCTCATTACTACAGGATTTTCAGGGAACGCGAAAAGGCATCGGGGCGTACAGTAACAAGGGAATCACACGGGTTGGATGCAATGACTAAAGGGTGTCTGGGTGGTCAGGGCTTCGCATTTATCTCTCATCGGGGGATCGTACAGATTTGCGGCTTTCTTGATATGGAAGCCGGGAATGTTCGTTTTGTAAATTATGACTTTGAAAAAATATGGCGTGAATCTGATTTATTTAAGCAGGTTCGGGCTATTGACAACTATCACGGGAAATGCGGAAGATGCGAGTACAAACGGGTCTGTGGAGGCTGCAGAGCCAGGGCGTTTACGATGACAGGGGATTTTCTGGGTGATGAACCACAGTGTTTATATGAAGTAAAATATTGACACAACGTGACATGTCCCAGACCTCACCCCCCGGCCCCCTCTCCCATAGGAGAGGGGGAGGATGAGGGACGAAAAACATATTATTATGTCAAGATTCTGCTCCCCTCTCCTATGGGAGAGGGGCCGGGGGTGAGGTCTGGAGGTCGTAATAGTGATGGTGGTTTTCGAACATCTCTTTCAAGTGAGGTAAACAGTGAACTTTACAAATAGTATTGAGGCTGGTAAACGGGCCAGAAACGTCATTCCCGGTGGGGTAAATTCACCGGTCAGAGCTTTTAAAGGTGTTGGCGGTGATCCGGTTTTTTTCGCGAAGGGGCAGGGTTCCCGGCTTACGGATATTGATGGTAACAGCTACATAGATTACGTTGGAGCCTGGGGACCGATGATCCTTGGTCACGCATTTCCTCAGGTTGTTGAAGCTGTTCAGAAGACGGTTATGGACGGTACTGCATTTGGGGCTCCGACAGAACGGGAATCTGAACTTGCGGAAATCATCTGCTCCATGGTTCCGTCAATTAAAATGGTTCGTCTTGTCAACAGCGGGACCGAAGCAACCATGAGCGCAGCCCGTCTTGCCAGAGGATTTACCGGAAGAGAACTTATTGTCAAGTTCGAAGGGTGTTACCATGGTCACGGCGACAGCTTTTTAATTGCTGCAGGTTCCGGAGCGCTCACGTTCGGAATCCCGGACAGTGCCGGAGTTACCAGTGCAGCCGCAGGGACAACACTTGTTGCTCAATACAATGATTCTGAATCAGTCAAAAGATTATTTCATGAATATGGTGACAGGATCGCTGCAGTAATTGTTGAGCCGGTTGCAGGTAACATGGGAGTTATTCTTCCTGAAATAGCCTTTTTACCCTATCTGAGAGATATCACAAAGAAGTATGGTGCACTGCTTATTTTCGATGAGGTAATGACCGGCTTTCGTTTGTCTGCCGGTGGTGCACAGGAACTGTTTGGAATCACTCCGGATATAACAACATTCGGCAAGATTATCGGTGGTGGTTTACCAATAGCAGCATACGGAGGTTCAAAAGAGATTATGTCGTATGTTGCACCAAATGGGCCTGTGTATCAGGCTGGAACCCTGTCAGGCAATCCAATCGCAGTTGCATCAGGGATTGCAATGCTCAAAGCGCTCAAAAGTGATCCGTTAATTTATAAGAAACTTGACAAGACGACATTGCATCTTGCAGCATCACTTGAAAAAGAGTGCCGTTCTGCCGGAATCCTGTGCGTTTGTAATCACATCGGTTCCATGATGACACTGTTTTTTAACCGTAATAAATCGGTGATATCATATAAAGATGCAATCAGCAGTGATAAAGAAATGTTCGGCCGTTATTTCCATGCAATGCTGGAATCGGGGATCTACCTGCCGCCATCACAATTTGAATCATGGTTTATCTCATCAGCACATAGTCATGATGATATTGAAACAACACTTGCAAAAAGTAAAGAAGCTCTGAAGAAAATCGGAGGTGCCCGATAGATGTTTCACGTAGGAGTTTTGACAACTGATTTTCGTGTGTCCTCATTGCGAATGCGGGATACCCTTTATTTTGAAAAGGATCGTCTTGCAGGATTCATTAATGGTATGCCGGCTGACACGCCGGTACGTGAAATCGTTGTGCTCTGTACCTGTAACAGAATAGAGATTTATTATGTAGCTAAGGATACTGCAGCCGCGGCAGTCTGGCTCATAAAATGCCTGGCTGATTTTCATCACATACCTGAGACTATGGTTCGTTCGGCTCTTGTCAATTACTGCTGCGCTGATGCGGTACGGCATATTTTCAGGGTTTCATCGGGCGTTGAGTCGATGGTGTTTGGGGAGCACGAAATTCTTGGTCAGATTCGTGATGCATATTTTTTCTCAAGGAAGCATGCTAAAACCAATTCCTGTCTGAACAGATTATTTCAGCAGGCGATTGCGACAGGAAAGAAGGTCAGGAACCTTACTGGTGCTGGTAAGGGTTCAATTTCAGTTTCGTCCATTGCGATTGAGGAGCTGCTTGACAATAATAATGGAAATGTTGACAATTTGAGTATTTTGATTGTCGGTCTTGGCACAATGGGATTAAGGGCACTAAAGCGAATCGCACAATGTAAACCGAAGAGAATTGGTTTGTGTAACCGTGATGATCAGCGCTCTGCTATAATTTGCCGGCGGTTCAATGCGGAACATCTGCAATATTCAGTGTTTCGTGCCGGTATCAGTGATTACGATTGTGTTATCCTTGCTACATCATCCAACGAGTATATTCTTTCGGCGGAACAGCTTCTTCAGTACACAAAACAAAAAAAGCCGCTGCTGGTCATTGACATCGGAGCACCACGGAACGCTGATCCCGCAATCCGCGCCATTGACGGAGTGAAACTTATTTGTGTTGATGATCTCAAGGCCACTGCAGAGCGTCACTTGTTAGAGCGTACTCACGAGATAGGGGATATTGAAGCAATCATTGAAGAACAGGTTACAGAGTTTACAAGGTGGTATTTATTCAGGAAAGAGTGTACATGCAACGAATAATTCGCATAGGTACGCGGGGATCACGGCTTGCACGGGCGCAGACTGATATTGTTATAGCGCGACTTAAAAAAACAGATCCATCCCTGCAGATTGAAACTGTGGTAATTACAACAACCGGTGATAGAGATCAGAAAACCAGTCTGAAAGATATTGGCGGTAAGGGCGTTTTTATCAGGGAGATTGAACATGCACTTCTTGATACTACCATAGACCTTGCGGTACATAGTTTCAAGGATATCACTTGTCAAACCGCTGACGGGCTTCGTCTGGCGGGATTTTTAAAACCTGAGTCTGTTTGTGATGTGTTAATCTCCCGAAATAATAGGCCGTTTAAAGATATCCCATCAGGATCCACGATCGGTACTGGAAGCATGAGAAGGCGGGCGCTTTTACAACGGATGCGTGATGATCTTGAATATGTTGATATAAGAGGAAACATTGACACACGGATAGCGCGTCTTGACGAAGGGGTGTATACCGGAATCGTTTTGTCTGAAGCCGGGTTGATACGCCTCGGGCTGGATGGAAGGGTTAGCGAACGTTTTATCCCTGAGCGTTTTATTCCTGCACCCGGTCAGGGGGTTATTGCCGTTGAGATCAGAGTAGGGGATGATGAGCTTTTCCGTTTGTGTCAGGAAGCTTGTGATAGAGAGCAGTTTTTAGTTTCGAGTGCGGAGTTTCTTGTACTTGGTGCACTGGGCTTTGATTGCAGAATGCCTTTTGGAATACTTTCACGAATCAAAAATGGGCAACTAATGATGAAAGCTTTTTATGTGAATCCACAAACTGGTAAATACATTGAAGAAATTGTAACGGGTAGTTTGACACAACCAGAGAAAATAGGGGATCAACTGTCAATGCAACTACTTGATCGATTATCAAAAGTAAAGGACTAACAGTGTTTTATTATCCTGTAATGCTTGAACTTCGTAATAGAAAGTGCCTTGTTGTCGGCGGTGGAATTATTGCTTTACGAAAAGTCACAGGGTTGCTTCGTGCGAAAGCCAGTGTCGTTGTGGTGTCTCCGGAGTTTGAAAAAAGGTTCAGGCGCTTTAAGAACAACATTGTCATGATACAAAAACCATTTGATATCGGTGATGTCACAGCGGATTGTGCAGTTGTTATTGCGGCAACGAATGTTGACAAAATAAACAGAATGGTTTCGGATCGGGCAAGGGAGCTTAATATTCCATGTAATGTTGTTGATCAACCCGAGCTGTGTTCTTTTATTGTCCCTGCGGTTGTCCGTAGAGGCTCTGTATCAGTCGCAATATCAACAAATGCCTCTAGTCCGCGTTTTTCAAAATATCTAAAGAAAAAGATCGGTGAGACGGTTACCATGGACTATGCATTGATTGCCGGTATCATGTCTGAGGTTCGGCTGTTTCTAAAAAAGAATTGTCCTAATCAGCGAAAGCGTTTTGCAATATGGGAGAGTGTTTTTGAATATGATCCTGTTGATAAATTGCGAATAATCGGAATAGAATCATTTAGAAAGAGTGTTTTTGATACGATTGCGAAAGAATTATCGAAAGAAGATTAAACTCTATTACCATTTTGCTCAATAATGAGACTCTTTACATAGGTATATACTACATGAATAAACAAATTAATACATTAACAAACCGCCCGAAACAGGGTATCGTTTACCTTGTTGGCGCTGGTCCCGGTGATCCGGATCTGATATCGGTGAAAGGTAAAGAACTGTTGCACACCTGTGATATAGTTATCTATGATGCACTTGTCAACGAGACACTTGTTGCGACTCTTCCGGATACGACCACAAAAATTTTTGCCGGTAAAAGGGGCAATAAGCCATCAGCATCACAATCTGATATTAACAAAATGCTCCTTACGTTTGCAAAAAAAGGAAAAACGGTAGTCAGGTTAAAGGGTGGTGATCCTTTACTGTTCGGACGCGGCAGTGAAGAAATGGAGTATTTGAGTGAGCATAGGATAAATTTTGAGGTCGTACCCGGGGTATCGTCTGCAATTGCAGCTCCCGCATATGCCGGGATTCCTGTGACTCACCGGAGCATTTCCCGTTCTGTCGCAATTGTCACCGGGCATCTTCAGGCGGGAGAATCGATCGATAACCTGAACATGCCTGTGGCAGATACAATTGTTTTTTTAATGGCGATGCAAAACCTGCCGGTTCTTGTTGATCGGATATTATCCGGAGAAAAGTTTACAAAAAGAACACCGGCAGCAATTGTACAAAATGGTACGTTACCATATCAGAAAGTTGTGTCGGGGACATTGGGTACCATTGTATCATTAAAGGAACGTCACTCCATTGAAGCTCCGGCAGTGTTTGTTGTTGGAGAAACAGCAAAGTTTGCAAAAAGTTTATCATGGTTTAGAGCATCACCGCTTGCAGGTGTTCGTGTTGTTGTCCTGCGAACACCGGAGCAGTCCGATGAGCTGTTAAAAGCATTATACAACGCTGGCGCAACTGCTGTCCCATGGCCGATTATAAAGATAAAACCACGGGCACGTTCGCTTGCATCGTTGTCGAAATCTTTTCTTGCAAAATTCACCATGGTGATATTTACAAGTCCCAATGGTGTGAGACTTTTTATGGATGCACTTTTTGATAATGGTATTGATGCACGTTATCTGGCTGGAAAAAAAATATATACAATTGGCGGCGGTACTGCTGCAGCGCTGAAAAAATATGGCATTATACCTGATCATGTACCCAAAAAATTTGTCGCTGAAGAACTATTGTCGATTATACCGAAACATTTACAAGGCGAACACATTTGTGTACCGCGTGCTTCAGTGGCACGGACAATTCTTATGGACACACTTAGAGAACGACATGCTGATGTTACCGAGTTTCAGGTTTACGATACAGTAGCTACCAATCCTGAATATTGCCCAGTTAAGGATGGCGATTATGTCCTTTTTACAAGTTCATCAACGGTAGAGCATTATTTCGCGAATCCTCTTTGTAAGGATAATAAAATTATTCCCTGCTGTATTGGTGATATTACTGCATCAACAGTAAAGAAGTATTATAAAGGTACTATGTTTACAGCAGAGAATGCATCGATACCGGCAATGGTTGATATACTGAAAACGGCTGTGAAATCAGCAAAAAGAAGTATCCGGAAATGACTGACATTGAAAAAACATTACTTAATATTATACAGACATCTTTTCCGCTTGATGTCCGTCCGTTCAGGATTATCGCTGAAAAGGCCGGTATTACCGAGGATACCTGTCTGTCACATCTGAGAAAACTGGCTGACAAAGGAATATTGCGTACAATCCGGGCGGTAATTGACTGGAGGAAAACAGGCTTTTCTACAACGCTTGTTGGGGTATGTGTTGCACCTGACAGAATTGGCATGGTAGCAGATAAGATTAGTGAACTTGATAAGGTTACCCATAATTATGCTCGTACCGGTGAACGGAATTTATGGTTTACGCTTATTTACGAATCGGAAAAAGAAAAGGCTGATGTGTTTAAAAAAATCACAGGACTTGAAGGTGTTTCAGACCTTAAAGAATTTCCTGCAGAAAAAACGTATAAAATAGGGTTGGTTCTTGATGTCTGATCTGATTGATAAAAAGACTTTATTGGTAATTCAGGAACCAATAGAACTTGTGTCTGAACCGTTCGCACCATTTGCTGAAAAACTTGGAACCGATACTGAAACACTTCTGCAAAAAATTAAAGACTATTTAAAAACAGGGGTGATCCGGAGGTTTGCAGGAATTGTCAAGCATAATAAAGCTGGATTTGCTTTTAATGCAATGGTTGCGTTTGAGGTAGATAATCAGCTCTGTGATGATGCCGGTGGAAAACTGTCATCGCTATCATTTGTAAGTCATTGCTACAGGAGAAAACCCTATACCGATTGGCCTTACAATCTTTACGCCATGATGCACGCCCGAAGTGAACTGGAGTTCAGCGAACGTATTTCAGAAATGAAAAATCTTGTTCCGCACAAAACAGTACTGGTACTGCAATCACTTAAAGAATATAAAAAGAGCCATTATCAGATAAAATGATCAGGATGAACTGCTTTAAATCAGATATCATAAAATCTGATAGCAGCCTTTTTACGCACGCTGCTTATTGACTAATCGCAATGGTTATTTCCTGAATACGGCCCCGGTTACCATTCTCTATTGAGAATGGATTATTGAGAACAATTTATAATTTTTACTATTAAATTTGTTATCCTGAGATATATTGACTGTATATCGCATAGATTAATTCTATGAAATCAGACGTATCGGGGTAAGCCGGGGGGCTACACTGAATGTGGTAAATTTTCTTCTGTTAAGCGATGATTATTATTCAAGAATAATCGGAATTGCCACGGCTTTGCTTGTTGTTGTGGTATCGGTTAGTAATAGCAGTGCTGCAGGTTCTCCCTTTCCCGGGTATAATTTTTATGCAAGCGGTAAGACATGTTACCTTAAGGATATGAGCGGCAGAGCGATTCATATATGGACAAGTGAATATAATGTAATGAGTCATGCATATCTGCTCAGGGACAGCAGTGTACTATTCCCATGTAAAGACAATTCAAATACCGGTAATGGCACATTCCCATTGTCAATTGCCCTCACAGGTGGCAGGTTTCAGATTATTAAATGGGACGGTACTATTGCGTGGGATTATCCTTATCACAGCAGTACTTACATGCCGCATCATGATTGTACCTTTTATTACAAAACAAATGATATCAAAGAATTACCAACAATTTTCACCATAGCAGCAACCGCCGAACGTGATGGTACTATTGCGGAGAAAGTTGTAGAGATAACGCCAACTGGTCCGGCTACGGCTGATGTCGTCTGGGAATGGAACGCAAGCGAACATTCCGGAACCGGTAAACCGGAACTACTTGACATAAATAAAGGATATGATGGATCAGATGGCGGTAAAGAGTGGCTTCATGCAAATCATGTCCGGTATAATCAGAGACTTGACCAGTTGATAATTAATCTGAAATTTTTAGGTGAATTTATAATTATCGATCATGGTACAACAACCGTACAGGCATCAGGACACAGCGGTGGGCGTTATGGAAAAGGTGGCGATATTCTTTACCGCTGGGGAAAGCCATCCAATTATGGTGCAACCGGATCTAATTATTTAATAGGTCAGCATGCAACAACCTGGGTAACCGATTATTTTCCTGGAACGCGAAAAAAGCTCCCGGGTGCAGGAAATGTTCTTGTTATCAGTAACGAGACTAAAACGGGATATGAAATTGTATTACCATCAGAAAGTGGTGTTTACAGTTTGACATCCGGACAAGCCTATGAACCATCAACACCCTTTAAAAGCATATCTATTCCTAAAATGACCGGTAATGAAGGTTCCATAACACGATTACCAAACGGTAATACACTTGTCTGTAATGGCATGAGTTCAAATTCTGCTGTTGAGTTTGATTCAACAGGTGAATCGGTATGGACAATGAATGCGTTTGGTGTGACGGAGCTGTTTCGCATTGATTCTTCATATCTTGGTTCGACGGTCCTTGATACTGGTTCTATTACAACAACAGTGTTCGCTGTACAATCCAATAACAACAGAGTATCTCCATTTTTTAGTCACAGTAAAAATACACATTGTGTAAATTTTTCATTCAGAAACGACTTTCATGAACCAGCAGCAGTGTCAATCCTTTCGCCAACAGGGCGATTGATTACAAAAAAAGAGGTACAATCTGACAAATTCACCTGGAATATTTCTAATATGCCATTTGGGGTATATGTTTTCAGGTTGAATATGTCAGGAAAAATTACTGCTGGTTACTTTTAATATATCCTTACGAAAGAATAAATGCATATGTCAATGATTCGCTTGTTTGTAAAATGAAGTGTAATTTTCACATAAAAATATCCATGTGAGAGTCGCTAATAAAAAGGGAATGCAACGTATGTAAAAGATGTAAAAGCCGGTTACATCTGTTAAAGGTGACATTTTATCATTACCATGTTTTCTCCTTCTGGAAAAATCCTGATGGAGGCAGTGCGTTTTATTGTCCAGGTAATTTCTTTTTGTTAATTGACTGGTTAATCAACTCGGATCAGCCTGTATGTTGCTTTCAGTCAAGTAACACCTGTATTGAATAATATATCTTATTGTGTAAATAATACCTCTCCTTTACCTTCTTATGTGCAAAGTGTCTACATGAAAAATATGGTTGTGTTATGTTTGCAGTTTGTAAGCAGCTGTTAATTTTATTCATAGTATTGTTACTTAGGGATAGAACACATAAAAACAAATAAATCAATATGATAAGAGATGTTTATGTATCCTGTCAGGATACAAAATAATATGATTTGCTGGAACAATTTCAGCAAAATCAGAAAAAAGTAGATATCTTATAGTAGGTGCATTGATATTGTAGGAAAAATACATACCAATATAGACAAAATGATGAATTACTATGCCTATCATAACAGAGATTTCAACCAGCAATTAAAATTCAATCTGAATATGGAAATACAGATTTATTTATCTGAAAAGTTTTAAATATTATAAAAAGGAGCGCATATAATGCGTTTGAATTATCTGCTGATGACGATACTTTTAATTACCATTCGCATTGTCAATGTACATGCCGAAGTACAGATTAATGAGTTTGTTGCAAAAAACGCAACAACCAGCCCCGATTTGTGTGACTACACCGATTACTCAGACTGGATCGAACTGTATAATAACAGTAGTTCTGAGGTGAGCCTGAGCGGGTATTATCTTACAAGCAATAAATCAAAACCTCAGAAATGGGCGATTCCATCAGGAACAAAAATTCCTGCAAACGGTTATCTTGTATTCTTTTGTGATGGATATGATTGTGCTCCCGGTAAAAACGACACACGTCCGTATTATCCATTTACAGCAAAATTCACTACTCAGCGATACCATACTAATTTCAAACTTGACAAAGATGAAGAATTTGTTGGTTTGACAAAAGGATCTGCCTTTGTAGATTCTGTAACGTACAGTCTCAGTTCACTTAGTGATATTTCGATTGGACGTGGCAGCGATGGCAAATGGTACAAATTTGACCAGCCGACTCCTGCTGCATCCAATTCAACTGCTGCAAAGCCGCTTGATCTTGTAACCAGGTCGTCTGAAATTAATTTTTCTGCCAAAGGTGGATTTTACTCTTCAGCGCAGAATGTTGCATTGTCTTCAGATGGCGGTACTTCAATTTACTATACAACAAACGGTTCAACACCAACAGTCAAGTCATCAAAGTATTCATCGGCTATTTCCGTAAAATCAACATCAACTATCCGTGCCCGTTGTATAGACGACGATAAACTCGCAGGGCCCATAAGCAGCAGTACATACCTCATTAATGAAAAGACACGAACAATACCAGTAGTGTCAATAACAACAGACTCTGCACTTTTGTGGGACAATACATTAGGTCTTTACAAAAATGGATATAAGCTCAAAGAAATTCCTGTTTCAATGGAATACTTTACAACAGACGGTAAACAGGCGTTTTCAATCAATGCAGCAATTGGTCCGGGATCTCTTACAAGTTATGAATGTCCGCAAATGCCCATGCAGGTTGCAATCAGACCGAAATACGGGACCGATTTTCTTGACTATCAATTATTCAGCAAACCGGTGACAAAATTCAACCGTCTGAGATTGCGCAACAGCGGTGATGCGTGGAGTACAAATTACATAAGCGATAACATTGTCTATCCGATGACTTATAAACAAATGGATGCCTTAAATCAGGCGTATACACCCGTTGTTGTCTATCTCAACGGGAAATACTGGGGTGTATACGATCTCAGAGATGATTTTTTCCCAATGTTTTTTACAGAAAACTATAAAGACATTGATACAACAACACTTGATCAGATTGAAGCCACCATGTTGCCATCAGGTGGTGGAGGAGGTTTTGGAATGGCAGCCGAAGGGAAAAAACTAGTGCGCGGATCCACCACAGCTTATGCGTCAATGATTTCTACGGTCAAGTCCGGTAATTACAATGCAATAAAAGAAATTGTGGATGTAAATAGTTTCTCAGATTTTATCTTAATGGTAGCCTATGGAGTAAATACGAGCTGGGGGCATAATTACCATTACTGGAAAACTGCCAAAACAAAGTGGCAATTCCTTCTTGTAGATTTTGACCAGGCGTTTAAATACACCGGACTTTCAACGAACATGTTTAATAGCGGAGGAGGCAGCATCAGCGGTGCACTTACAACCGATACAATTTTCTCTAACCTTATAAAGATCTCTGAATACAAGAACTTCTTTGCGCAGAGATGTGCTGCGCATCTCAACAGTACATTGGCCCCTGCAAGAGTCAGCGGTATTGTTGACAGCATCGAAAATGTTCTGAAACCTGAAATGGCAGATCAGGCAGCAAGGTGGAAAGCAGACAAAGGAATACAGTCTGTTTCAGCCTGGCAAAGTGCAGTCGACGATGTAAGAAAATTTGTCACAGAAAGACCTCCATATGTTTTCAACCAGATAAAAAACCTTTTTAGTCTCAGCGGTACAGCCACACTTTCAGTAACATTGTCAAATGAAAACGCAGCAGACATCTATATAAGCGGTGTAAAGATGTGTGCAGGTCTCTCCGGTCTTACCTTCTTTAAAAGTGTTACTCTTCCTGTAAAGGCAGTTGCAAAAAACGGATTTGAATTTGTCCGCTGGGAAGGTGCTTCAACAGAAACGACTGACTCCATTTCGATCATACTAACAGCAAACCAGACATTAAATGCCGTATTCAGGACTGTCGCTGTAACGAATCCCATCGCTTCTGTAAAGCTTGAGACGCGGCTTTCAAATGTTAAGTGTAACATCCAGCCGAGTCATGGAAAAGTGTTATCACTTGAATACTCATTAAGTTCAAATGATCATGTCAACATTTCGTTATTTAGTGTATCAGGGCAAAAGCTTGCAACACTTGTGAATGCAGATATGTCTGCAGGAACATTTCAAAAGGTTCTTAATGTTTCCGGCTTATCATCGGGTGTTTATTATGTTAAGATGAAAACAAACTCATTCAAAGATGTAGAAAAAGTAATCATTCGCTGATAGTGTATTGTTGTTATTCAAGCACTGATATAAGTGCTGTATAACAGATAATAATCTATAAAAAAGGGCAATCAATTCAATGCTTATTTATAATAATTATTGTTTATTTGAAAAAACAAGTATATCAAAACAACCAAAGCGGGGCTTTATGATGCATGAGATACGGGGATGCACTCAGAAAAAATGTGCAGGGAAAAGTTTGCGATTGGTAGTATTTACAGTATTTGCCACTATGTTAATGTTATTATCAGTCGAAAATTCGTCTGCGGAAGTGATGATCAATGAATTCTTGGCGCTTAATGTAAGCACAAGTCCGGATATGTGTGATTTTGATGATTTCTCAGACTGGATTGAACTGTATAACAATTCTGACACAACAGTAAATCTCAATGGCTATTTTCTTACAGACAAGCACAACAATCCAACCAAGTGGCCGCTACCGGATGGAGCTTCGATAGCACCAAATGGTTTTCTGGTTATCAGGGCCGATGATATGAATACTGCTCCAGGTACTATGGCAACCAGACCGTACTACCCGTATAATCTTACCTTTACAACAAAAAGATATCATACAAATTTCAAGCTTAACGATCTTGGTGATGGTTTAGGGTTATTCAGACTTGTAAATGGAAGTATTATTGCCGTTGATACACTAACATATACACGTCAACTTCCTGATGTTTCAGTGGGTAGAAATGCTGGTGGCGGGAATCAATGGTTTAAATTTGATTGTCCGACCCCGGGATCTGATAATACTACAGATGCAAAACCACTTTCGTTGATCACATATTCTCCATCAGTCAAATTTTCCGTCGTACCGGGATTTTCATCTGAAACACAGACGGTGACAATAACAGCTTCTTCCGGTGCTGATAACACAATTTACTACACAACCAATGGTTCTGCACCAACAACGGCTTCAAATAAATACACGGGTCCCATTACAATTGACAAAAATACAGTGCTGCGTGCCAGATGTATAAATTCGTCAATGTTAGCCGGATCAGTTGCAACAGCTTCATATTTTGTAAATGAGAAATCACGCACATTGATGCGTGTTTCAATTATTGCAGACAGTACTTATTTATGGGACAGCATCGTTGGTATGTACCAGAACAGCTACAAAGATAAAGAGATTCCAGCATCAATTGAATTTTTCAATACTGACGGATCATTTATGACACAGGTAAACGCAGGAATTAATCCCGGTTCACTCACCAGTTATACCAGTCCCCAAAAACCGCTTCAAATCGGTCTTAAAGGCAAATATGGCAGTGATTTCATTGTTGCTCAGGTATTTGATAAAAAAGCCGCATCTTATAGAAAGATACGTATCAGAAATGCCGGCGATTCATGGGGCAGCACAATGCTGGGGGATGCGGTTATTGAGAGCATGTGTAAAGATCAGATGGCAACCGGTTCATCCGCTTACAAACCGATCAATGTTTACATAAATGGAAAATACTGGGGTGTTATGGAATTGCGCGAGCAGTTTGACGAACAGTATTACACCAACAATTACAATGTTGATCCGACATCACTTACTGATATCCGGACGACAATTCTTCCGCCAGCTCCAGGTGCTGAAGGCTGGGAACTTGGCGCGGGAACATGGGATGAATATAACGAATTATTATCCATGGCAAAATCAGGCAGTATGAATGATTCTGCCAGATACAAGTTTGTTTCGGACCGAATTGATGAAAACAGTCTTATTGACTATATCGCAGCAGAGGATTTCGGAGCAAATATAAGCTGGGGACACAATATCGAATTTTGGAAAGTAAATGGTACAAAGTGGAGATGGTTGTTGTGCGATTTTGATCGGGCATTCACCTATTCCAAGGTCGCACTTAACCTGTTCAGCAATGGCGGTGGCGGTATCAGCGGAAAAATAATGCAAAAGGATACATTGTTTACAAAATTAGTATCCAATACACAATTTAAAAACTGGTTTGTACAGCGTTTTGCTGCGCATCTTAACAGTACATTCTCTTCTGTCAGAATGTCCGGTATTGTTGACAGTCTTTACAAAATAATAAAGCCTGAAATGCCTGATCAGATTGCACGATGGAAAGATGTCGAAGGAAGTATCCAGTCAATGGAAGCATGGGAAGAAGAAATTGGAAAAATGAAAAATTTCATGAATGAGCGTCCTGCCAATGTTTTTAATCATCTTAAATCACAATTTGAGTTGTCCGGTTATGTTAAGTTGACAATTGAGGATGATCAAAAGGGAGATATCTATATAAACGATGTGAAAATGTGCTCAGGGACAGACACGCTTACCTTTTTTAAAAATATTCCTTTAACAATCCGTGCGATACCGAAACCGGGGTATGTTTTTGCCGGATGGAAAGACATATCAACTGACAACGAAATTACCCTTACATTGACAGATGACAAAATAGTTACAGCTGCGTTTGAAGTTTCAGAAAGACACATGCTTCCACTTTTAATTACATCAGACATGACACTCTCGCTTACAGATCAGCCATATGTTGTAAAGGGTGATCTTGAAGTTGCAAAGGGAGCAACGCTTACAATTGCAAAAGGAGTAACTATCGCACTTGCCCGGAATGCAGGTATTTATGTACAGGGAACTATGAATGTCAACGGTATTGCGGATGATCCGGTTACTTTTAAAGCTGACGAATTCTCCGGAAACACATCATGGGCGGCAATTTGTTTTGATAATGCAGAAGGTACAAACACAATTTCCAATGCTATTATAAGGGATTGTACGCTTGGGCGTGATGCAGTAAATCATAAAGCAGGCATAAATGGCAATGGGTCCATCGTACATATGGATCATCTCACAATGTCAAATATTGTGTATCCCTTATATTTTGAAGAAGGAAGCACCATTCTGCGTAATTCCACAGTAACAATAAATCATATCTGCAATGGTGGTATTCATATCGGTCGGGGAGGCGCACTTGTTGAAAACAATGACTTTATAAGTACCGGTGTTACCATGAATACTGATGCTATTGACATCAAGGGCGTTGTTGACGGAATAGTCCGTGGAAATGATGTTTACAATTTCAATGGCCCCAATAGCGATGGCATAGATCTTGGAGAGGGTGCTAAAAATATTCTTGTCGAAGGAAACATCGTCAGCGGCAATCGTGATAAAGGAATTTCGATTGGCGGACAATCTACAGCCATAATACGAAACAACATCATTACAGATTGTGATATGGGGATTGGTATCAAAGATGCCGGATCTTCAGCTGTTCTGGATCACAATACATTTATTCGCTGTAATTATGCTGTGGAATGTTATGAGAAAGCCTATCCGCGCGGAGGAGGTAACCTTACTGTGAGAAATTCAATACTTGCATACTCAAAGGTTGGTACTTATGTAAATGATTCTGTGTCACCTGTCACATTCTCGTATTGTTTATCAGATATAGACCAGCTTCCCGGAACCGGCAATATCAAGGCTGATCCTCAATTCATTGATCAGTTAAACTTCAATTTCCAGCTCCAGGAGTCATCAACTGCAATAAATGCTGGTGATCCGGAAGGGGAACCTGATGAAGACGGATCGAGAACTGATATCGGTGCACAATACAGTTATGATCCAACAGATTTTCCAATCGGTGTAATTCCCCGTTACTCTCCATCTGTTATCATAAATGAAATAATGTACAAGGACAATGACGCGGTCGGGAGCAAGGACTGGATCGAGCTTTACAATGCAACGGATAATCCTGTTGATATCTCAGACTGGAGGCTTACCGATCTTGACATGCTTGATCCGGCAGTACCGCTTGATGTACCTGCACTTCCAGTGACAAAAGACGGTGATCTTGACAGTACACATATTTTCTTCATTCCTAAGGAGACAGTACTTGCACCACATTCTTATTATGTAATATTAAAAAATAGCAGCGACTTCTTTAATGCTTATCCGACAGGGGTTGAGAATTACTGCAAACAGTTGCTCACAATCGGATTCGACGGCTATGAACGTATTGGCCTTTACGATTGCAATAACACTCTTGTCACGGCTGCACGGTATGGATCTGAAAGTCCATATCCTGAAGCTGCAAATGGTGGTGGATCCAGTCTTGAACTTGTAAACCCGAATAACTACAATTTCATTTCATTCAACTGGGCTGCATCAACAACAACCGGTGGTACTCCGGGAAGAGCTAATAGTGTATTGACAATTCCCGTTACTGAGAAAGGTAACAATCGTGCGCATCGTTTTTCTTACGTTCAGAACTTCCCGAATCCTTTCAGGAAGTCAACAACTTTCATGCTTAATTTACCGAAAGATGATCATGTCGCAATCAACATATTTTCCTTATCCGGTAAAAAACTCTGTACGGTTGTCGACTCAGACATGAAAAGAGGTGTTAACCGGATATTGTGGAATAATGTCAATCTTGCTTCAGGTATTTATGTTTATAAAATAAAAACGAGCACACTGATATTGACTAATAAACTCAATGTCAGATAACAGAAAGGTGTGTATGAATACGAAAAAATATACAAAATTAGCAGGGATGGCGGTTCTGTATATTGCTCTTGTATCAATGAATACAGATGCACAATATACGTCACAGGTCAAATTAATGACCTATAACATAAACGCACAGGGGCATGGTTCAGGTTCTTATAGCGATATTGCCGGGGTAATAAAGGAAATAAAACCCGACATCTGCGGTATGCAGAAGCTTGACAGTGTTAACACAAGAAATCCATTGTACGTTCTTAGCTGGCTGTCCGAGCAGACATCAATGCCAAATTTCGAGTATCAATCTGCGTTAAGAAATTACCAAAATGGCTCTTATGGAGTTGGTTTTCTTGCAAATCAGGCACCATTAAGTACACGACGGCTTTGGATTAAGAAAACGTCAAGTGAGGAAGACCGCGGCGTGCTTGAAATGGGAATTACTATAGATGGCGTACCAGCACGTGTTATTGTAACACACCTTGCACACGAAGGTGCTTCATACAGATCGTCGCAAATACAGAAGATTCTTACATGGATTGACAGCGTTTCATCAACGGATCCGGTTTTGATTATGGCTGATTTTAATGCAGATTCAACAGAAAATTCAATGCAGCTATTTACAAACGCAGGTTATGAATATGTCAGGGGCAAAAATGGTGTTCGTCTTGATACGACACAGAAGATCAACCATATGCTGTATCGTCCGAAGGACAAATGGATAGTAGAGGACGCTGCCAACCCTGTTTATGCAGCATCTAACCGCAATCCTGTATGGGCAATCATGAAACTTGCAGGATCATCGGTAGTAAAAAATACCAGGATATCGCAGCAACTAAACGGTGCATACAGGCAGTGGACAGAATGCAATACAGTCCATTTTGAATTGTCTGAACGTTCAGAAGTTACAATGTCTCTTTACAATTTAGAAGGGAGAAAGATATTCACGCTTTTAAATAATCAAACTGTTGATGCCGGAAAATATTCACTGCCAGTCAATACCGAGGGTATTAAATGTGGTATGTATATTGTTAAAACATCATTTTCCGGTTTTAAAACAAGCAGTGAAATAGTTATTGCAGATTAGTATAAGGCAATCAGTACGTATCATAAATAAAGTAAATCAAGATAGGAAAACGTTGTTTCCAATAACAACATCAGGAGGTTGATTGTGTTACGATTTTTAATAACAGGTGCTGTTTGTGCAGCATTATCACTGGCAGTTTCAGCTGCCGAAGTTTCAATAAAAGGCAAAGTTGTTGATTCTGATGGTAGTGAAATTCAGCGAGCCAGAGTCAGTCTACTTAACAGTCCGGAAATAGTGGCTTACACCGATGATGCAGGTGAATTTACGCTCTCCTCCACTGCAGTAGTCCGATCAATGAAAACAGCAAGAATGTGTGGTCATCCATATATTTCAAATAACCGGATATTTTTTATAAATACAGCTTCGGATCAATCTGTAACTGTGCAGATGTTTGCACCTAATGGATCGCGGATTTTCATTAATCACTTACAGAATATCAAATCCGGTTCACATTCGTTTACACTGCCGCATGTTGCTTCTGGTCTTTACATTACACAAATTACCATAGGCAATCAGAATTATTCAATGCAGGTTATCGCCGGTATTAATGGCATCAGCACTGTAATTCAGAATATATCACAGAATTCATCATCAATGTTGAAATCGGCAATGAAATCAGAGGAATCGGTTGATACTCTGATTGTGACAGCAGATGAATACAAACATCAGTACAAGGCTCTGAATTCATACTCTGATGAAGGGATCGAGATAAAACTCGAAAAATCCAACCCCTGGATTCCAAGTAACTATGCAAAAAGTGAAGGTACAATGGTAAAAGTATATGCAAAGGGACTTGATTTTGAAATGGGACAGCCTGATCCGGATGTTGGCGGAAAAGATGTTACGAAAAACGAGACTATAGTTCACACTGCAACGTTTGCATCGAATTATTGGGTTGACAGTACAGAAGTAACACAGAAGCAGTATGCAACAATTATGGCTGCATATTCAGACTTTACACTGCCAGACTGGTCGGAAAAGTACGGACTTGGTGACAACTATCCGGCTTATTATGTGTCCTGGGGTGATGCAGCACTTTACTGTAATGCAAAAAGTAAAAAGGATGGACTTGATACAGTTTATGAATATACATCAATAAAAAATAAACCTGGTGCAGCAGATTGCGAGCTTGTCGATGTTACATCAGACGTATCAAAAAATGGTTATCGACTTCCGACAGAAGCTGAGTGGGAATATCTTTGCAAAGGTGGAGTACCAAGAGACTTCTACTGGGGTGCGAAATATATTAATCAATACCCCGAAAACAAATTCGATACAGCGGAAATTAACGAAAATGCTGTATGGGCTGGAAATTCATGGTCAAAAGGGATTGGAAAGACTGGTTATGGGGCTCAACAGGTTGCTTCAAGGTTGACAAACAGCTATAATCTGTACGATATGGAAGGCAACCTGAGTGAATGGTGCAATGAATACAAATCTGACAGTTACGGTTCAACAGAAACAGTAACAGACCCTGAGGGTCAGAAAACAGGATCTGAGGATACTCACATAATTCGTGGCGGTAACTGGAGTTCTGATGTTGCGTTTTTGCGCAGTACCTGCCGCACGTTCAAGGCTGAAGATGACGCTGGTCTTTTTCAGGGATTCCGGTGTCTGAAACGCATTACAGAGTAAGAAAACGCATATCATTCAATTACACCCGGTGGTGTCTCCTCCCGGGTGTAAATCACCCATTTTAAGCATTCAGTTTCCTGTTACTGTCAATACTACACTTACCGTTTTACCGGAAACGACAGTAACACTTTGAGATGTGCTTTCTTTATGTATGACATATCTGCCCGTATTTGCTGTTTTTCCTACTACTGCTGCGGTTACTTTGTAAGTTCCCTCCGGTAAGGAGTCGATTACAAACTGTCCGCTGCCTCGCTGTAAAGTATAAAATGAGGTTCCGGCGATATATACAAGGACCATATCGGTATCAGATGCGGTAACGGTACCGTTTAGTATACCTTTACTGTCAAGTCTGGCATCGAATCTGCCGCCAGTGGTACCAACATCGAGATATGCTGCATTTGTCAGGTCACTGCTGAACATGGTAAGTGATACAGTATCAATGTTCATTCCTTTAAATGAAAATTTCCCGTTTATGTCAGCAACTGTCGCAATTCCAAGTCCGCTGTCAATGAATGGGATGTAATTCCTGTTAAATAATGAAATGATTGCATGTGGCGGTGCAACACCATCAACACCTTCTGCGTGGACATACACAACAGCACCATTTGTTGTCTCCACTCCTGAAGTCTGATTTGTACATAGAAGAATCGGCAGGATTATTAGTACATACGTAATGGCAACGATTGTTTTTCGCAGTATCATCATGCCTCCTGATCAGGATCCCTGCTTACAGGGAACAATTGTAAATTCACCTGATATACTTTTTTAGGATTTTTATCATTCTGTTCAACTACCCTGATTTTTTCACGTGTTTGTCGAAGTATCTCCGCAATTTCAATAAAGCTTTCCTCTGATACACTGATTGACAACGTCGAAATATTTCTTTCATCCTTTGGTATCCGCACAAGCGCTTCTGTTCCAAGACTGCACATCATCCGCTGAAATGCATGTATTGCAGCACTCTCCCAGTAGTCTCCGGTAGTAAGAAATTCTGAAACAGCGCAGTAACCGGTTTCTGTGCGTTTAATAAAACCGTTTTTTTCCAGAATATCAAGTGCGTTTGCTGTGCGGGTTTCGCAGACTGGAGGAACAAGAAGAGAACCGAGTTTTCCGGGATCCGTAATTTCGGGGAAAATCTTTATGAGTTCAAAGATCGCGATAGTATACCAGTTTTCAAAAATATTGAACTTTTCTTCAGGTATTCTGTTTCGCATCTGTGAACGATACTCAAGAATCTCACTATAATATTTCTCCCGATCAGCATCAGTTGAACAATTCTGAAACTTTACAAGTAATTTAAAATAATCCGCTTCAAGATGTTTTAATCCAAGCCACTCTGTAAATACAGGCAAAAGCGAAGGGCCTATACCTCTTGTTCCGTTAATGATTCTTGTAAATGTACCGGACGGTACCCCGCACTTCCCGGCTGCGCAGCGCATGGAAAATGCACCGTTTTTTTTCTTCTTCTCGGTACAGAAATCGCGGATATATTCCCGGTAATCAGTATACGCATATATTGTATTCATTCATGCATGTCAACTTTTTGAACAATTCTTAGATTCATGTCATACCTATGTAAAGGTAATACACGTTTTAATGCTAAGACACCGGTAACCTTTCTTCCACTTAATAGATAATACCCGACTGGCGGAGCAAAAGAATGTTTTGGTTCGGAATAAAAATGTATGATTTTGACACCTTGCGACACCGGAACATTGAATGCGGAACCACTGTAATCTGTACATTGTGCTTCGATTATACTCAAATCTGATGCCGTAAAAGATGCTGCAGAAGGAAACTTTATTGAAAGCAGAACCACACTGTCAATACTGATTTTTTTTGTCTGGAATATAGTTATGTCAAGAATGTTGTTTTGCTTGTCAATCGATGCACCGACAGACAATGATGATACCGATGTTCCAACCGATGTGTTCTCAATATCGACACCTGAAGAGTATTTTATTTTAACAGAACTGGTTTTAAACGGCTCCAGAGAATACGCCATTACTGACATAGTAATAAATCCTGCAGACTCCGACATAGAATAGTTGATAGCAGGAGCCCCATCAACTGTTGTCAGGCAAAAAAATAAAAACAACCCCGGTATCAATATATCGGGATTGAAGTTTCTTCTTAACGGAAACTTTTTTTTCATTCAGATATCGCCGGATTCATGATACGTCCCATAAACAGTATTGCATTTGTTTGCTTATCACGAATAAGATACATAAATGGACGGTTTGCGACAAAGAATTTTGTATTAGGCTGGGCAGAAGTTGGTACAAAAATAATTGCTGTTGCTGCAGCAGCCTCTGTTCCGCTTTCATCAACTTTAATGAATGCTTTGTGAAACACGTCTGCAATCTTAAGACTGAGATCTGAAATGCCGCTGAAATCAGCTGCGTCTGTAAACGGGACTACCATTCCGATATTCTGCAGTGCTTTTTTAATTGATAGTGATGGTGTTGTAAACTGAAACTTAGGAATTTTTACCCTATCAAGTTCTGTACTGTCAAGACCTGAAATAAGCCCGCCAAGCCCTTCAGCTGTTATAGAATCCTCAAATGCTTTATATTTACCATTATTCGGAAGAATCAGATCCATTGCGATTCTGTTGCCCTTATATGGCAGCTCAAGTATTCTGACATCCCCGGTATAATTATAGAGCATATTTACTGGTTTATCATTCACAAAACGCATCATAGGTGTCTGGATACTGTTACCATCTGCAGTATGGAAGGTATCAGTCGCTGTAAGAGTCGAATCGAACTTGTACTCCCAGTCTGCGAGAAAATAAATTGCATTAGTCAACACAAGGCGGGTTTCTGTAGTTATTGCAAGTTGAGGAATCAGATCCTTGATCCGCTGATTTGTTTTTTGTGCAACCCAGTCATTAATGATAATGCGTGATGGATCCGGTTCATTTATGAAATCAAGCATATAAACACCGGCTCCATAATTGCGCGCCAGTTTGTCAAGATAGCCGACTTTAAAATAGGTCACGCTATCCTGCGCCCAGATGCTGTTTTCAACATTAAGTTCAAGATTGTCAGTTGCATCGGAAAAAATTTTCAGGCTTTGATCAAGACCATTGAGTCCGTTATGAAAATCATCTCCATCAAGCGTTACCTGCAACGCTTCACGAATCTGAAGGTCGGTGTTTCCTTTTGCTCCTGCATCCGCCATACCAAATGCAGTTGTAATACTGTAGGGTGAGAAAAATATATTTTTGTCGTCTTCGACAATCTGTTTATACATTTTTACGGCAAACTTGCTGATGCTTGAAGCCTCTGCAGCGACTCCGGGATCTGTTGACACGACGACATTCCTGTCTGCATTTGATTTACTGATTCCGAATTTTACATCTGTGTTGTTCACATTATTCATAGATACGGGATCATTTGAACAACCGGCAAGAAGCCCTGCGATAGCAAAAGTTATCAGTAACTTTTTCATAATTTTCTCCGTTGTAAGTGTTAACTGCATGTAATCATGTTCTTTCATTATTAATATACAGTAAAACTGACATGCTGTAAACACTTCTGTTGCAGTTTACACTCTTTTCTGCTTCCTTATGTGGAAGCAGTTTGAACTATTTAAAATGTTTAATAACAATATGATAATGATATAAAATATTATATAAAGTTGAAATAATATGATATTATGGAAGCACTGTAGCGGTGTTTAGCGTGCAAAAGAAACCACCACCGACATCCTCTGGACCTATGACCACTTCGAAGCGTCGTTCCATAGGAGAGGGGGGAGTTGGAGCAAAAGTCGAATAATTGTTTTGTCAAGTCATGCCCCCCCTCTCCTGCGGGAGAGGGGGCCGGGGAGTGAGGTCTCTTTCAGTAAATTGTCACACAATCAGAATTCATCACACCGTCAATAGAAGATTTGATAAAATAATTGCCTGCATGTAAATTTCTAAGTGAAAGTACAACTCTGCCGTGTTCTGATTGAACATTGAATCGTTTTGAAAGAATCAGTTTACCGTTTGCGGAAAAGACTGCTATGTCAAGCAGTTCTGATAACGGCGCGAAAACATGAAAACTCATCTGCTGTGGATTGTACCATGAATAGTGCTTCTCAGTGCTGTTCTGCCTTGTAACCGCTGTTGTGGTGACAGTGACTACATTTGAACCTGCACCGAGTCCACCCATTGCATTGGCCGCACGAACCACATAGGAACCTGTTGCACCGGTAATTTCGATACCTGGTGATGTCACACATTTGAAATATTTCCCATCCTTGAAAACTACCCAGCACAGTGCATTTACGTTATCATCCCACGTAAGTGTCGAACCGTCCTGACGGGCAACCGGTGCAGCGATCTGGGTTGTCAGGCTTGATGGTTTCCAGGAACCAAATATGTTATCCATTGTGTATCGGGAGGCATCTGCTTCTGTAAGAATTGTTTTTGATGATGTTGCTGTTATCGTTGTACCATTTTTTGTATAGACAAAGGTTCCCTTTCGCTTACTGAGATCTATCTTTCCACCTGATGCATTTAAGCTGTTATACTCAGCAAGAAGCATTGTTGAAACTTCATTGATTGGATTACCCCAACCGGTTATATCCGGTTCTTTAATCATCTTCGTATTCAAATAAACACACTTTGCTTTATCTTTCCATGCTCTCCCCAGTGTGAAACCGGAAACAGAGCCATTTATGGTGCAGTCTGAGAATACATACCCGTAATCCCCGGTACCGTCCGGTGCTGTTATTGGTGCAATTTTATTGGTCCAGATCAGACATTTATTGAAGAAGACATCACCTCTGCCGCAAATAAAATCGGTAGTACCATGAATTTCACCATTCTCCCAATACGTTTTAGTACCTTTAGAGTAATAAGTATCCTGTGTACCAAGCAGTTTGACATTTTTATAGACAACGTTACTGCTCTCTTCACATAGTACAACGTGGCGATTCGCGGAAGTACCCGCGGTGCCTTTATTCTGAACGGTTACATCCTGCATATACAGGGAATTTGCACCCTTGAAATAAAGCGTTGCTGTGATACTGATACCCTCAGAGGCTGAATTATTATAAATAACAACACTGTCTTTATGTTGACCGATAAAGGATACATAAGCGGTTGGAAATGTAGTCATTTGATTGTCATTACCGGTGAGAGTACCGATATTATACTGGCCATTAGGGAAAAAAATGACAAAACGATTTGATGAAGATGCTGATTTTGCGGCTGCATTCATGGCTGCTTTAAAATCGCCATTAACGCCAACAATAAAATCAAATGCCTTTTTTGTAACAGCACTACTTGAAATAACAGCCGATAACGCAATAATCGTTGCCAATTGAACAATATTTTTCATCACTACATATCCTTCCCTCTGAAATAACCCTTGATATCCGTATAATATAAGAGTTTTTTCAAGGTTTACAGCAACATTGAATGCTGTTCAGGAATATTTCTGTATACATTGTGAGGACAAAATCTACATCTTATTTTCCTACACCAACCCGACTGCCCTCAGAATGACTCGCAAACTCAGGGGCGT
The DNA here is from genome assembly GCA_964390065.1 of uncultured Fibrobacter sp. Lineage (GTDB taxonomy): Bacteria > Fibrobacterota > Chitinivibrionia > Chitinivibrionales > Chitinispirillaceae > JAAZBG01. The sequence continues at coordinate 29,361 of CAYMGX010000012.1, forward strand.
ACATACATTGAATGGTTGTAATACCATTTGAAAAATCACCGCTGTGCGAGACGACAAGCGGGTATTCGAAGACGTAGGTTCCTTTACGAAGATACTCAAAGAAAAAATGCGTTGCCGCATCACGGGTGCTCTCGTAATAACCGAGATTATCCTGCCATTTGTATCCCGAAAGTACATTGACAGGTTCGAAGCCGCTGGCTCGCATATCTTTCATGTGTACATATTCCATATCACGATCGACACGCAGTTCTATACGAACCTTGAGTTTGTCACCGACTTTCAGGGTGTTTGATGCTGTAACAGGGTCAAGAACCGGGCCACGGTCGGTATTTCGCTCGATGAATAGCTTCTTGTCAATCTTAAGCGGTGTTTTGTGTGGTGTTATTTTGTCAAGTTGCTCAAAATATTGCCAGTAGAGCCCGCCCCATGAGACCGTGTTTTTCTGTTTGATAATAGTAACGTTACCCATTGACGGTTTAATATCGCTACCACTCCATGACATTTTAAAATACCCGGTTCCTGCTTCGGGTTTCGTACCGTCTGCCTTTAATGGATCAATGGTGAGATCACCAAGTTTGATTGTTTCATCGGATGTGGTTGACAACCAGTCTTTACCGCGTAATAACAGCGCGTAAACTGCCTCTGTGGTTGCCCGCGTGGTCTTCCAGTTTTGTGTCTGTTTACTTTTAAGGAGCCATGTTTTAAGATCGTTGACAGCATTGGAATCATTCGCAACTTCATCAAAGGCCTCAATCATGCATGCCTGCATCTCGATAGGCGCTTCCCACCAGTAAAATCCCTCGTACTGCTCTTTCCAGTACATACCCATTTCCTCATTGGTAAGTGCATTCTGTTTGAGTGATTTCATGATTGCCATTGGAGTTTTGGTGTCGTTCCACCGGTTCAGCGCCAGTGCAATCATTCCCTGCATGTATCTGCTCTTTTTAAGCCAGTTATCAGCAGCCTGTTTTTTATAATAGTTGAATGCTTCATCATTGCGGTCATTAACCGGAATATCGGTGAAGAAACTGCGCATGTAAAGATATTGTATTTCTGTGTATGAAAGGTTGTCGCTTTTTAACAGTTTGTTTTTTTTAAGGTGGTCATACCTTTCACGGATTCTGTTATCGGTATAGTCTACTGCATTGTAAACAGCAGACTGTAGTTTGTTATCATTGCCTATTTTCAGAACGTTAAGGTGATCAAGCTTACCCAGGCCGTATACAATATGCTGCGTGATATACTGATTATCCGGCATGCCGTCAAACCACGGCCATCCACCATTTGACATCTGCATTTTTAATAACTTCGTTAACGCTTTGTCTTGTTCAGATGCCATTTTGTTAAGGTCAAACAGCAAACCGACACGCTGTTTCCGGGCGGTTTCATCGTTTGCCTCAAGAACCCACGGAGTCTCTTCAAGCAGCACCGATTTCAATTCCTGATTTTTTTCAAGATTTGACAAAAGAGCATCGGGAGTCAGGTTCTTCCAGCTTTCAAAAACGCTCTTTATTTTCGGTGATGAATTTGCGATATGTGATGCAATACTGTTTGCATAGAGCCGTGCAAAGGTCTGTTCAGAGCAATCATACGGATACTCCATAAGATAGGGGAGTGCCTGCACGGCATACCATGCGGGGTTTGGTGTGAACTCAAGAGTCAGTTTATGATTACGCAACGTAGAGGAACCGTTACTCATAGAAACGAGTTTATTAAGAGTAAACTTTGTTTCACCCTGTCTGCGAACCGGTAGTGGCATTGTTTCGGTAACAAGCATTCTGTTTGTAAGTATTGGTATCACACTCTCTTCACCATCAGTAAATGCACCTGACTGAGCAACAACTTTGACCGATACCGCAGATAAACCTTCCGGTATGATAATTTGCCATTGTAAACTGCTGCTCTGACCCTTTAATGCCTTGAAATCAATTTGTGCTGTCTTGTTCGAGAATTTACTGTCAAGTGATTTGCTGCTTGATGGATCCGATAAAAAAAGCTGTGCCTTTCCGCTCAGTTCGTGTTCAGTAAGATTCGATACTTTCGCCGTATAGATAAGGGTATCATTCTCCCGAAAGAACCGCGGATTGTTAGGCATTACCATGATATCTTTCTGTGTAACGAGCGAGTTTACGATTGTTCCGATTTCCATAGTCTTTGTATGCGCAAGTCCGAGCATTTTCCATCGTGTCAATGCTTCCGGTATTGTAAATTTTACGATGATTGCCCCGGTACTGTCAGTCTGCAATTGAGGCAGAAAAAAAGCTGTTTCGTTAAGATTTGTACGCGCTGCCACATTGGACAAATCAACTTTCTTCTTTTCAGCAGGAGATGGAGGCGGCAGTGCACTGCCTGCATCACTATCAATTATATATACTGGTGTGGGAGCAAATGATTCAGACTTCTGAACGTCTTTTGACTTTGCGAGTGCAATATTTGAACCTAATAGTACACCCCTTTTTTTAACTCTGGGCGCACCGCCACCTCCTGAATATCCATAATAATATCCGGGTTCATAGCCGAACCATTGCAATGATGGATAATAACGGGATGGGACTACGGCTGTAACATTCCAGTTATTACCATAGTAATTTGCTTCACTGCTGCCAAACCGTGCACCTGTTTCCCACTGCAATCGGGTAAACCAGGTACGGTAAATACTCAGATCCCACTGATGCATCCTGAAATTATCAAGGGATGCATCATAGAGTGCAGCCACCATCTCTGCGGCAATTTTATCCTTTTTCGGTCCCTTGATTTTAAGCTTCCACTCCTCTGCCTGTCCCGGTGCAAGTTTATTGCGGAATGTTTCAAAGGTGATTGCCAGTTCCTTATTTGTCCAGGGGACCGAAACCGCAGCCTGATGTTTATATACTCTGTTGTTTTTTACAAAGGTGAAATGAACGGAAAAATTACCGCGATGTTTTTCGGTTACCGGTATCTCGATGTATTTCTGTTCATTTGAAAGTGTCAACCATTCTCTGGAAACTATTTCATCACGATGTTCTACTTCGTATAATACCCGAACATCGCTCAGTGATGTACCAATGAGAAATGACGCTTTTTCACCCGGTTCTGCCTTATCTTTTACCGGGGTGAACCAGTTGGTGGATATCATCGGAGGCTTTTTATCATTAGTGGCAAATAAAACAAAATTTTTAATAAAGGATACTTCATTGTTAAAAGGATCTTTACATTTCGCTTCAAGTACATACCATCCTGATTCGAGGTTCTTGAATTTTTCAAGAACCACTTCCTTGCTTTCTTTGGTATTAAACGGAATAGAAATCACTCTGTTCTCCCGTTTCCACGAACGGACATCTGTTTCATCACTGAATTCATCCTCGGGGAATAGTTTCGAAAATTCCACTTTTGTCATTAATGACGTATCAGGTTGTTGCCAGTATCGTTTACGTAGCGGGACAGATGGAGATTTAAGCTTGTAAATTTCAACGGTTCCGTTAACCGGATGAAACGATCCGCTCATGTTGTTTGATGTAATCGGGTAAGAATGAGTGCTTTTTTTGTCAACCATATCGGGGATGTCACATTGGAGTGCAAGTGTGGCATAGCCAATTGAAACAGTACCGGTTGTACTTCTGGTCTCACCATTGATATCGGTAATATCAACGGTCGCTGTGTAGGTGTAGACCGGCATTGATGACTTATCAATAGTCGGATCGTCAATTGCTTTGAAATCAATTGACCAGGTGCCATCAGCGTTTGTAATTGTTTCACCGCTTTTAATTTCTACAGCACTGGAACTGCCATATGGATTCCACCACCGGTACCACCAATAGGGAAAAGTCGCATTACGCACAATCCGGTATTTCACCTTTGCACCATCAATAACAGAACCGGCATACGATTTTGCATCACCCCTGACCGTAACCATATCCCCGAAACGATAGGTGCCATCAAGCGGTTTCATGGTTACCTCAAACTTCGGGCGTTTATATTCCTCAACTGAGAAACGAACCTGTCCATACCCGTCATTGATATACATCTCACCATTCAATACACCTGCTGGTGCTGTGAAACTTCCATGATATGAACCATATTCATTAGTGACATGCGTTACGGTTTCAACCACCTGATTGTTGACATCATAGAATGTTACCGTGACTGTATTCCGGGGCAGTACGTTTGCACTGGTTCCGTCACCCTGGAACAGTATTCCCTTATAGTAAATAGTCTGCCCCGGGCGATAAATTGATCTGTCAGTAAAAAGGCACGATGACGGGGATTGCGAAACAGAAGTACTGTATCGGGGGTTATGATAATTGTTATAGCTATACAACTTGTCGGTACCATTGAAAAATTTGATAAAGAAATAGCGGTGATTGTTTTTTCTGTCAATCAACAGTTTTCCATGTTTATCAGAAATAAACGTTCCGGTTTTTATATATTCATTTTCACGTTTTTTCTCATTATAGCGTGTTTCCCAGCACTCGGCAGTTACCTTTTCAAGAGGATGTCCTGTAGTTCTGTCAAGAGAATAATACTCTTTTTTATTACTGTTTTCGGCGCGGGAAATAAAACTTATCGATGAAATCCAGATTTCGGAGAGTGCGATCTGATTTTTGTTGTATGAGAAATTGTCATTTGCACTGCACAGAAGCACATAAAAGCCTTCAGGCAGCGCGGGTATTTTAAACTCGGCTGAGTGATTGTGATAATCACCCGGATCCGGAAGTGTCTGATTCCATTGTTCGACAGGTGTCTCTTTGACAAGGTGAGCAATCAGTTTTTCATTGTCTGTTTTGTCTTTCATGTCCATAAGTTTGTCAGGATCTGTTTTTACAATCCGGAAAAATACCCTGTTCACATTACGATAACTTACCAATGCTTTTGATGGCTTTCGGGGCGGGTATACCTCTTCGGTGGTGATACGGGCTGACTTTGATGAAATTTCTGACTTATATGCCTTACAGATCTGAGCACCATATGAGTCCGGGAATTTTCCGATCGTTGTATCACAGATTGCTATGGCATTTTTATAGTACCATCGGTAGTCATGTGTTGATTGTGCGTTGTAGGTTTGTGCTTTTTCCATGTACCATGATGCAATCGAGGCAGAGACCTGTGCAGATGCTTTATTGCCTGCATACTTTTTTTCAAGATCGTTCAGTGCTGTAAGATACAGCTGATCCTTCGATGCAAATGCAGCGTTACTTCTTACGAATGATAAGCGCTCAAGATCAACGTCAATAAGTGCTTGCGGATCGGTGTCGTTGAGATGAAATGCGATACACTCCTGTAACCGTTTCAGTGCATGAAATTTACGGGAGAGAGAATCGTTACTGGTAATTTTCATGGTGGAAAATGCATCACAACGGTCAAAATACTTTACATCGTCAAGTTGAAACTGGTATGATGGATTTATAATATCGGTTTGATCGTTTTTAAATGCATCAATTGCCCGGTGTGCAAGAAGATCAAAAAGTGTCGGACGGAGTTCAAAATAGGACTGATTCGCAACGATCTCTTTGAATTCACGTACCTTTATTTTTTTTAGTTTTTCAGGTTCTGCAAGCGATAAGTCGTAATGGAGTGTAATTTCTGATGCAAGTTTCTGAAGACTCCAGGTCCGGATATCATCATTGACAAAATTCACTGTCTGCGTGCGATTCATGAACTTCCAGCGGTTATTCTGAAAATAATTCCAGTAGGTATGGGCAATAATTGAATGAATAATCGATGATGCCGGAAAGGGGGCTGATATCACTTCATCTTTGAGACGAGTCAGTGATTTGATATATGCTTCCTCCTCTTTGTATGCATCAAACATCATTCTGTAAATCAGTGATTTGACAATTGATTCAGTATTTCCAGACTTTTGGGCCGAATTATAAATTGTTTCAACAATGATACGGGCAGAATCAGTCAGACCTTTGTTGTGATATGTACTGACAAGGTTCCACTCTTTTTCAAATATTGATTTGCTCTTCTGATTGACCGCAGCAGTCTGATCACAACAGGCGTGAAACAATGAGGCTGCAGATAAGCAGATCGTAACGGTAAATAGCAGTATTTTGCGAAAATCCATGAAACGTATGTCCTTTTTAAATAATATGGGGCTGTCTGAATGAAATATATATAACCGCAAGTGATAGGTAAATACACCCCTCACTCCGAATACGGATACGAATGAACCAGCGTGTTGTAGTTTCGTGAGTGTTTTAGAAAGTGCAGCGGGGCCATCGGTTTATGGCCGGCTTTACGGTTGAGTGCCGATATTCTGAAAAGGAGTGTCTGATAGCCGAATAGTATTTTATAAATCTCACTAAGCGATTTATTGATATCCCGGATATGAATTGCTTCTGAACCTGTACCATTGACTTCGCAAAAAACGCATTAAGTAAATAAAAACGAAAAGTTATTTGAATTCATTGATATATACATACTCAACACGTTTTGACAGAGTATCATAAAAAAGAGCACCATTGAAATTTGGTATTCCTTTACCATGCAGTGCAAATAGTGCTGTGTTCTCCGGTTTTGTCAAATTCAATTGTTTACAAAATGTGGTGATATCATTACTGTTGGTTAATTCTCTGATACCTTTTTTCAGCGTTTTGCTGATAGAATCTTTTGCGATCTGTTGACCCTGAAGTGCTTTTAGCGTGGTAATTTTATTAACGGTTATTGCATGAGCAATGCCGATATAGAGTACCAGATAGAGTAAAAAAAAACAGCCAAGAACAATTGGTCTGGTTAAAAAATTCATATTTTCCCAATTTCGCTGTTTTTTATCCAGCCGCTGACACCATTTGGAAGACTGACCAGTGACCAGTCACCTTCAACTTTTCTTATAAAAAAACGTGTGCCCTCATGTGCGGTAAACAGGATCTTACTGCCATCCGGTTGGTTCATTGCGTCAAGTGATGGAACAAGGACTATGCCGTAACTCTTTTTTTCAAGATCATATGTTTTAACTCCTGCAGAGATACCAAGCACAGTCGTTACGAGTGAGAGCAGCACTGAAATGTATATCATCCACAGTCGTGTGTTTCTTTTTGTGTAAAGTGCAAACGAAAGCAGTAGTGAGATAACCATCAGAAATGCAAAGAGAAGCCACAATTGAGTCTTTAACGACAGGAGTATATGAAGATTCCAGAGCAGGGATTCGAGAAAATCACGATCCGGTTCAGGGACTCTGTCAACAATATTGGCACTGATAAACTTAATGTTCATCTCGATATCTTTATCACTGGGACTCAGTTTTAATGCCTTTTCGTAATATAAACGGGCGAGTCCCGGTTTTTTCAGTCTGTAATAACTATTGCCAAGATTATAATATACGGTGCTGTTGATTGTCCCGGAAGTTATGATTTTTTCGTAGTAATATGCCGCACTGTCATATGCTTCTTTACTATAGAAATCGTTGGCGGTTTCAAACATGCGCTGTGCTTCTGATGCATCGATGCGCGTGCTGAACAAAATGGCAAACATCAAAACGGTCAGTGCAAATCTCATTTCTGTTTCTCCTTTTTTATTCCGCGTTCAAGACTCTCAAGAAAAACAGCCGCCTTATCTACTGTTGATAAACGGGATGATTCGTTGAATGTCAATCCACCGAATCTGAAACTATCAAGATACTGAATGAATTGTGTCATCTCCGAAACAACTTTTTCTTCGATGTTGCGATGCAGTAATTCTTCCTTGAGCTCCTCAAGCGTTCTGCCTGTTGCAGGAAAATCGAATTTATCTGAAATGAAATTTTCCAGAATCTGACTTATTTTTCCAAGAAATGCAGATTGCGGGAACTCTTTCTGCTGCTTTTTTATGAGATTAAGCTGTTTTGTTGCTGTTGATAATGCTTTCTGCTTTGTAAACAGTGACGAGTTTTTCTGACGCTGCGCTGCCTGGAATTTGTAAAGCAGTGACAAAATAAAAATGACAAACGGTAACGGCAGCAGCAGATAAAAAATTACGTTACGGTAGGGTGCATCAGACTGATGCTTTATCGTTACACCGGTCTTTATAAACCGTATATCCTGTCCGATCTGACGAATCTCCTCCTGCGACATGTAGCGGGTGACTTTTTTAACGCTGCCTTTTCCTTCGGTTACCGTAAGAGAAAGAGGTGCAGTTGATTCTGTTTTGTATGTGCCGCTCTCGGGATCAAAATACGAAAGCGTAACCGGAGGAATGGTAAGAGTACCTTTTTCCTGTGGTATAATCATGTATTTGAACGTTTTCCGGGTAGAAAATCCGTTTGCAGTTGTATCGGAAACCGTCTGTTTCTCAGGAGTAAATACTTCACAGTTGTCAATTTTTGGCAGTGTTATGTCACCAACTGATGACGCTTTGGTATTTCCTTTTAAGGTAATTTTAATAGTTGCAGCTTCACCAGCCTGAACTTCCCGGGGCTCAACTGATGCAGAAAGCGTAAATTTTCCGACAGACCCGTTAAATCCTGCCGGAGGAGGAGGAAGCTGCTTTACAGTAATAGATAGCTGATTTGATAGTGCTGTCCGCGGTGTTGCCTGAACACCACCGCCAAAAAAGTCACCGCCAAAGAAATCATCCATAAACGGATCTATCCGCCGTCGCTGAGCGCGTCTGAGTTCCTGATACTCAAATGGCACTGAGGGGATTGAAAACGATCCGGAATTGAGTGCGAAAGCGATGAATTTCAGCGTATAGATGTTATACAACTCTCCGTCAAGACGTTCCTGTGACTGGGCAACCTGATTTGTAAATAACCTGTGGAGCGCAAAATCCTTTCCAAACGATTTTTCAACTTTTTCAAGTGCGCTGCCAAATCCGTTGCGCACATCAACCTGTGCCTGCGCACGTTGACATACACGAAGTTCAAGCGTTGTCTGTTCCCCGGTATATAATGAACTCTTACCAAAACGCAGCTGAATTTTAACATCTGCATTTTTAACAATCTCACTTGTGGCATTGAACGGTATTGCATTGGTGGTATACCCGGTACCGTCAATGGAGATTGACAGTGATGGAAACTGGAAAGAACCGGCTTTCTTGGGGGAAATGGTATAGATAAACTGATACTGTACTTCCGAACGCTGTTTGGTTACACCATTGATAATTTCAATATATGAACTTGATGAAGGCCCGCGACGCACTGCGTTGATTACCGCAAATGATTCATTTGATTCAACAGCAGGCGCTTGAATATTTCCAAGATTTTTATCGGCAACAAGTGAGACAATAATAACAGCCTGTTCACCAATAGCAACTGTTGTCCGTTCTGTATTAGCTGTAAAGGTAACCTGCGAATAGATACCGGTGCATAGCAGTAATATAGTGAATAATGATTTTACAGCAGATTTCATTAACAAAGCTCCTTTGTCCATGAAAGAATTGTCTGACACAGATTGTTAACATCTTTGACATGGGTAAAATTATGGTTAGCACCCTGTATGAGGGCGTACTTACCGTTTACACCAGTGCGTTTTGACTCATTGATATAGAGCAGCGATTCCTCAGGTTTAACCGTAGGATCAGATGAACCCTGAATCAGAAGCATTTTACCGTTAAAGTTTTCTGAAAGGAAAACAGACGGATTAGCATTTTGTAAATCATCGAATACTGATGGTGACAGTTCATGCGGACCAAATTCAAAAAAACCGCGGGAATTTGTACCGATTTGTGACATAATCTTGTGTTCTGTAAAGAACTTGCTTGTGTCGGCTACTGGTGCAATTAAGACAATTCCATCCACCGGAATCTCTTTAACCGACAATGCAGCAACCATGCCACCAAGACTATGACCAAGTAGAAATACCTTTAATGGTTTTACGGTTTGTCTGAAATGGTTTGTTACGGTAAACAGATCACTCATCATTGTGTCAAGGCTCATGTCGCAGAATTCACCATCACTTTCTCCTGATCCGGTGAAATCAAATCTGACCGAAGATATACTGTTTGCAGCAAGGATACGCGAAATTTTTACAAAAAGGTATTCAGGACCCATACGCTGGCTTGTTAAGCCATGCGCAAAAACAAAGAGCGCATGGGGTCTTTCTGCAATAACAGAGTGTACAGAACCCCGGATCATTCTGTTATGCCGGTTTTCAAGTTCAAAGAAAGTAAACGTACTCACACATTACCAGTCTTTCTGAATTTTACTTTTTGATGTATTCGCTTTTTTCTGAGGTTTATTCAGCGAATCGGCATCATC
>CAYMGX010000012.1:39613-49716 GCA_964390065.1 uncultured Fibrobacter sp.
TGCTGCTCAGCCTGCTTGATTCGTGCATGTGCAAGTTGTAAATTCCACTTTGCATCAATATCATCAGGTTTGCCATCAAGCGTTTTTATATAATGTTCAAGCGCTGCCTGAAATTTCTCTTTTGCTTTACCGGGATCTCCTGATACCTGAAGTTTTTCACCCTGACGATAGAGAATGTTCCCCATATTGAAATGGGTATTTGCATTCTTTGAGAGAAGAGAGTCGGTGATGGCACTGGTATACTGCTCTTCGGCTTTGTCAAAATCACCTTTTTTATAAAGAGTAGAACCTTTATTCGCTTTCAGCTTATTGTCATGAGGCGCAAGCAGTAACGCATCATCATATAGTTTAAGGGCATCATCGTATTTGCCAAGCTTATACAGGTTATTTGCTTTTTTGTTTTTTTCATAGATTTCATCAGCAGATCCGGTGCTATACATAAAAAGAACAGCACCAAGAATACCGACAGAAAGGATTTTAGTGTGTGTTCTGAATCTCATTCAAACCGCCCTTTCCATTCCATTTTCTTGTTTGACCGCTCAGGCAGCAGGAATTCAACGATCAGGAGGAGCAGTGCAATCAACAAAAACAGCTGATACTGTTCCTCGTAGGTATTGATACTTTGTTTTCCAAAATCCTGTTTTTCAAGTTTGGCAATTTCTGAAAGAATTCTTGAAAGGTCAAGATCTGTACCTGCGTGGTAAAATTTTCCTTTTCCCTCATGGGCAATCTGTTCAAGTATCTGTGTGTTAAGTTTGGTGAGAACAAGGTTCCCATTGTTATCTTTTTTATAGATGATGTTACCCTGACTTTTTCTGATAGGGATAGGAACACCGCTTTCCGAACCAAGTCCGATTGTGTAAATAACAGCTCCTTGCTCAGCAGCAGCTTTTGCTGCATCAAGTGCGCTGCCCTGATGATCTTCGCCATCGGTAATAATAATCAGAACCTTGTGTTTATTGGTTTTTGACTTGAATGCATCAATAGACTGCTTGATTGCATCGCCAAGCTGTGTACCCTGAACCTGTACCCAGTCTGGCGATACTGCGTCCAGAAACATTTTTGCAGCGCCGTAATCGAGGGTTAATGGACATTGAACATAGCTTTCACCCGCAAAAATGACCAGACCGATCCTGTCTCCCTTTAACATGTCAATAAGTTTTGCAATTTCGTGTTTTGCCCGATCGACACGGTTTGGTGTAATATCCTCAGCAAGCATACTTTGTGAAATGTCAAGAGCAACCATGATATCAATACCCTTACGTTCAACCATTTCCATTTTCAAACCAAAGCGGGGGCGTACAAGCGCCAGTACAAGAAAAATAAAAAACAGACAAAATACGGTCCATTTTGTCACTTGACGGCCAAGACCTGCTGATGGCGTAAGCTTATGCACAAGGTCAAGTGATGCAAAGCGTTGAAGGGCACTTTTTTTACGCTGGTATGCCCAAATGAAAAAACCAATAAGAAGCGGCAGTGCCAGCCATAGAAAAAAATATTCAGGATTTCCGAACTTCATACGTTAGATACTCTCTGTTTGTCAGGGAATCCGCCTGAAACGCGTTTGTGATAAAAGTAATTCAAGCATCAGAAGAATGAATCCGGCCCACAGCCATGGATAAAAACGCTCTTCATATGATGTATAAATTTTTGTCTGGATCTCTGTTTTTTCAAGTTTGTCAATGTTATCGTAAATCTCTTTGAGTTTTTCAGCATTTGTTGCCCTGAAAAAATCACCATTGGTTGCTTTTGCGATTTCCGTTAAACTTTTTTCATCAAGATCAGATTCAACCATTTGTACCTGTGTAACGATTTCTCCGGTGAACGGATTTTGCATCTGTACAGGCATCGGTATCTGACCCGTTTTACCGATACCGACAGTGTAAATCTTGATTCCAAGCTCTTTGGCTGCAGTTGCTGCGGTGAGCGGAGTAATTTCACCTGCATTATTGGCACCATCAGTTGCAAGAATAATTACTTTGCTTTTAGCATTGGAATCCTTCAAACGGTTTGCCGCTGTCGCTATTGCGGTACCAATGGCTGTCTGAAAACTGAAATCAGTAAAGGTAATATCATTTAAAAATGATTTCAACACATTGTAATCGAGGGTAAGTGGACACTTGGTAAAGCTTCGTGCTGCAAAGACTACAAGACCGATTCTGTCATGCTGACGCTTACTGATAAAATCGGCGATGGTTTTCTTTGCAACTGCAAGACGGTTTTCAGGTTGAAAATCAAGCGCACGCATACTCTCTGATATGTCAAGCACAAGCATGATATCAACACCCTCAGTTGTAATCTCCTCGTCACTACGCCCCTCCTGAGGACGGGCCAGAGCCACAACAAGTAAACCGACACCCAGAAGACGAAGGACAATCAGGATATGGCGTGCCTGAACAAAGAATGATTTTGGAAGCTGCTTAATAACGCCCAGATCCGAGAATCGTACTGATGGACGAAATTTACGTTCCCGTCTGATATACAACCACAGCATCGGGATCCAGACAAGCAGGAAGAACAGAAATTCAGGATTTTTAAATCTCATTATTTACTGCCTCCATCAGATGATGCCGATGCTTCGGTAGTTACTGCTACATGACTGGTGTCGGCAGCAACAGGACGTGTTGCATTCAGAAAATTCATTGTTTCACTCATGAATTTGTCAATCGTTTCCTGTGGAGGAATCACGCGGGCGAATTTAACAGGATCGGAAGTTCTAAAAAACCATTCAACAGACTGCTTTAACTTTGTGTCAAGTCCACTTACACCAAGCCATGTGACAACTTCCTCTGTTGTAAATTCACTTGCATTTGTTTCAAAACGACGTTCAATATACCGTTTTAATATTTCAGACAGATCAAAAACATATTCACGAATAAGGCCACGCTGCAGATATTTCTGACGTTCAAGCTTATTAATAGCATTGATAGCTTCTTCATAAGGGGGAAGCAGTGGAACAGTTTTTTCTCCTGCAGTTTTCTTTTTGTTAAAGAATCTGAAAAAGATAAAAATGATTATTGCGAGAGCTGCTGCTGCAATAAGAAGCCACAACAGCCACATTGGCTTTGCACCGGTTTCCAGTTGAGGTTTCAGATCAACTATATCGACAGTATCTTTATCAATTACAGACTGGAACGCGAGGATATGAGACGGTGAGGTCAGTGTATCTGTTTGTGAACCATGAACAACAAGAAACGAAAGTTCGGGAATGGTACAGTTTTCAGGAATATATGTTGTGATCCGGTAACTTACGGTTACACTGTCACCTTTGCTGAGTTTTTTTGTTGATGAATTCCACTCCCTGACGGTTATGGCACCAATGGTTTTATCGATAACCGGTGGAATCACATTCGCCCCTGATGGTGCAATGATTGTCACATTGTAGGTGATGATCTCACCGGCGGTCAGCGATGCCTTACTTAGTGATGATGTAATTTCTGATGCGCTGCAGAGTGATGAAAAAAGCAGCAATGCCATAATTGATGTAACCAGTTTGTTAAAAAACATTAAATTCTCCGAGAAGAACTATTCCAAGCTGAACCAGGCCTACAACAAAACCAAGAATACCTCCGAGGTATTCAATAGCTTTAAGTTCTTTATCTGCAATATTGTAAATTATCGATTCAAACTTTGCCAGATCATAACTCATGATTTTATCACGGATAATTACATTAAAATCCAGTTTCTGTTCAACCTTATGAAACATATCGTCAATTATGTCCGGGAGCTGTTTGTCAAGCTCATCCATTATGACAAGGCTCAGTTTGGCAATGGTATCGGTGGTAACAAACATTGCAAGCAGAGAGTTAGTGTTGATTTTTGCAATAATGAATTCCTCAATTTTCGTGCGCAGAACAGAGCTCATCTGAGCATTAAAATCCTCTGTCTGGATAATTGCACGGATGTCTTTATGAGAAATCAGCTCCTTCTCAACTGTTTGTGCAATTTTTTCTGCAAGTGCAGCTTTACGTTTAGGCATAAGGCCAATGATTTTCACACCGAGAATGCTAATCTCTTTCCTTGGTCTGAAAATCATTTTTACTGCAATGAAATTTGTTAACCAGCCAATCAATCCTGCGATAATCGGTATCGTACAATATATCAGTATTTTCATTATGCTTTATTACGGTTTTGTGTTAGAATTATTGTTAAAATATGCTTTTTTCCTTACGTCCGGATTTTGTGATATCCGTAGTAATAAGTTGTGTTGCAAAAATATAAAAAGTTAAAAATCAATGCATTAAAAATATTACAGTCATGAAGATCTGTTGCTGGACATAAAATAAAGTATTACACGGCCTTAATCAATATTTATGAGCCGGTTCCGGATAAAAAAGCTTTACCGGTTCGTTGCTGCAGTTGTTTCATATGATCATTTGACAACTGTTATGCGGATTAAAATTTAAGTAATTGATCGATTGGGCAGTTACATGGCAGTATTTTAAAGTATATTACTGGTAGAAAATTTTTGTAATTCAGGTAGTATTGTTACTATACCATGACAGTTTTTATAAGGGTGCAGGATGTCATTAATAAATTTTTCCTGGGTAATACCGGGGAAATTAGCTGGTACATCAATGCCCGGCGGTTACTCCGGGGGTGTACAGTCATTGCAGGATGATATCGAACAGCTTGCTGCTGCCGGTATAAAAAGACTGCTTTCTCTGGAACAGCCTGATCAGTCATTGAGTTTATTATGCAAAAACGCCGGTATCCAGTGGGAATATTTTTATATACCTGATTTTGGAATACCAGAAAACATTGATGCTTTTATCGGGGTGATTGGCAGTGTGCAGCAGTCGATAGAACAGGGAGATGCAGTGTGTGTACATTGCAGGGCAGGAATCGGCAGAACCGGGATGGTACTTACATGCATTGTCGGGAAACTATATATGCTTGGATACGATAAAGCGGTTGACACTGTGCGTAGAACACGTAAAGCACTGGAAACACCGGAACAGGAAACATTTACAAAACGATATTTGAGTGAATATGAGCAATGAATTTGACATTCAGAAGTTTCTTATCAAGGATGAAGAAAAACTTAGCCCGTTTGCAAAGCGGAGCACAGAGTCATTGGGACGTCGATTTCCTATCAGGAAAGATCCGTTCAGGCTTGAATTTGCCCGTGATGAAACCAGGATTCTTCATTCTCCGCCGTTCAGGCGCCTGAAACACAAGACACAGGTATTTCTGTCGCCCAACAATGACCATATTTGCACACGCATGGAACATGTTTTACATGTATCAAGCATTGCGTCGGTGATTGGGCGTTGCCTGAATCTCAATATCGATCTTATAAATGCAATAGCAAAGGGTCATGACCTCGGACATCCCCCGTTTGGGCATACCGGAGAACGTGTTCTTGATGGTATCCTTAAAAAAGCCGCTGTTGAAACTGGTTTCAAGCACGAAATTCACGGTTTGCGTGTTGTTGATAAATTGACAAATTACGGGGAAGGGCTAAATCTGACCTATGAGGTACGGGATGGCATTATTACCCATTGTGGAGAGAGCTTTGACCGTGTTGTAAAGCCTGACCGCACAAGAGAGCTTCTGAATCTTGAAAATATTGATGAGCGTTCAAATTATCCATCAACGCTTGAGGGGTGCCTGGTTCGTCTTGTTGATCGAATAGCATATCTGGGGCGGGATCTTGAAGATGCAATCAAAGCAGGGCTAATTAAAAAGAGTGATATTCCAAAGGGTATTGTAGAAAATCTCGGGACAGAGAATGGTAAAATTATTGGTTGTTTTGTCAATGATACTATTGCGTCAAGTCTTGGAAAAGACGCTATTGAGATGAGTCCCGATGTATTCAGTCATATGAGTGAGCTGAAGGATTTTAATTACAAGTACATATATCTGCATCCTGATGTCGAACGTAAGTCAAAGAAGGCATCAAATGTTGTAGAACTCCTTTACTATGAGCTTGATAGAATATTTGAAAAATCAGTTCGCGGTAAAGATACTCAGTTTGTACACACATTGGTAAAGGAAGCACCATTACTTGAGATTTTTTTCCATTTTCTGAAAAACACCAATTATAATGATGATACACCATCATGGCGTATTATTACCGATTATGTAGCCGGTATGACAGACCTGTTTGCAGAAAGAACATTTGTACAGCTGTTTATGCCTTCCCCGGTAATATGATAGTGTATGATTCTGTATAAATCTATAACCAAGGTGTTATACCGTGCATCATAGTACACGTCGGGTAAAAAAAATACAACGGTTTCTTGAACACAGGGAACAGTGGAAAAATTTGTGGAATTCTTTCTGGAATCCACCGGAAGTGAAGTGTCCTAAGTGCGGATCGGACCTTACCGAGTATTATGATCCTTTCTTTTTTGCACCGATAAGAACACTTAAAGGAAAACGGCGTATTAAATGTAAATCATGTGGATTTATATGGCGACCATCACGGACAACAAAATCTATTTGGGATGTTTTCAATCCATTTTGAAATATCGTTGCTACAGTATACAATCTCCTTGACTGTTTTGTGCTTTATTGTTACATTTTGTTGTTATATACAGCAGGTAGCTTTCAACCGGCACAAAAACTTCATTATACTACGCGTTCATTATTAATATTGGAACAGTAACGTTGTGCCTGAATTGACAAACAGCTACCTGTTTCAGGTTGTAGACAATCGGAAATGAATAGTATGGTAAATTCTATGACATTAAAAATTCAGAATGCAATTGACACATATAGAAACAACAGAATCACCGAGGCGATTATTCTTTTTGAGGAGATTATTACTAACAATCAGGGAAATGTAGAAGTACTGCTGTATTATAGTAATGCCCTGCGTCGAATAGCTGATTATAAAAAAGCAAAAGAAGTACTTGCTGCATTCCTTGAAAAAGACAATTCGGTTGCACGTATTCACTTTGAGCTGGGTCTCACAAAAAAACTTGACAATGAAGCACCGGAATCTATTATTCCACATATAGAAAAAGCGATCAGTCTTGGGATGACAGATGCAAATGTGTGGTATCTTCTTGGCGATCTTCAGCGTCTTTGTGGCCGGATTGATGATGCAATTGTTTCATACAGTCACTCTTTACAAAAACAGAGTGGTCATTTTGGGGCTGCATTTTCACTGGGTATGCTCTTCAAACAACTTGGCCAGTTTTTACAGGCTAAGGAGCTTCTGTTCCAGGCATTGTCGGCAAAACCGGATTCAGCGGAAACGTTAAATAATCTTGGACTTGTGCTTGAAAGTCTTGGGAAAATTGATGCCGCCAGCGCCTATTTTGAAGACGCGCTGGATCTGGCAAATGACAACAACTGTATAATTAATAACTATTGCGGAATGCTGATTCGTTCCGGTAATATTGATGCTGCTATTAATCTGCTGAAACGGATGGTTGAGCAGCGGGATGATGATGCCAGCCTGTGGAATAATCTTGGAAACCTTTATGTAAAGAAACAGGAACTTACGATTGCAAAAGAGTGTTACATTCGGGCACTTAAAATAAAAAACGATTATGCTGAAGCTCATTTTAATCTCGGTCTTATTATGCGGGACTGGAACATGCTTGATGAAGCTGTTATCTGCTTTTCAAACGCATATATGTGTGATAGTAAATTAGTTGATGCAGCATTAAATCTGGGTGAAGCATACAGGGTCATGGGAGAAATTGAAAAAGCAGAAATTACATTTGACAAAATACTATTACAAAATCCGGAGTATGATGCGGCATATCATAATTTATTATTGGCAGTAAATTATGATGAGAAATGTAATGCTGAGCAGGTGTATCGGGCACATAAGGAGTGGGGTTTACAAAAAAGGGAAGAAGCCAGGCAGTTTTGTAACAGTAAAAATCCGGGACGGAAAATTAAAGTCGGGTATGTATCACCCGATTTCTGCAAACACCCTGCAGCACAGTTTATGAAACCTTTTTTTATGCATAATAGTGATATATTCGAAAACTACTGCTATGCTGAAATTGTTGAACGTGATCAACAAACAGAATATTTTGCAAAAAAAGCAGATGTATGGATAGAAACAAATGACCTGACTGATGATCAATTGGCAGACAAAATACGAACTGATGAAATTGATATTTTGATAGACTGTGCTGGACACATGGGAGGGAACAGACTGAATGTTTTCGCAAAACGTGCAGCTCCCATACAAATAAGCGCGTTCGGGTATCCCTGTACAACCGGATTATCATCAATTGACTACCGGTTTTCTGATACTGTGACAGATGATTCAAAAAGCGAATTATTATATACAGAAAATATCCTGAAGCTGAAATCGCCGTTTTGTGTTTTTACAGCTCCGGAAAATAGTCCGGACATTGAACCTCTGCCGGCACTGACAAATGGATATATAACCTTTGGCTCAACCCATACTGCATCACGACTTAACAAAAAGGTTATAACTCTCTGGGCTGATATTCTTCAAAAAGTTAAAAATGCACGACTGATTCTATTCAGAACAACACTGTGTCAGAGTATCATAGAGAGGGTCAGTGAATGGTTTGATGAATCAAATGTGCAATTGTCAAGAATTCAGTTTCTAAATAAGGTTCCTGACAGCGGTCATTTGTCTGTGTATAACAACATCGATTGTCTTCTTGACACATTTCCGTGGAGCGGTCACACAACAGCATGTGAAGCGCTCTGGATGGGGGTTCCGGTTATTACTCTGTATGGTGATCGTCATGCAGGAAGAATGGTAAGCAGTGTACTGCACTATACCGGATTTAAAGAATTTATTGCCTATTCAGAAACTGAATATGTCGATAAGGCGGTTTATGCAGCCCGTGATTTTACAGCTCTTGATAAAATGAGAAAAACAATGAGAGAAAGAATGATAAATTCAAGATTGATGGATGCTGCCGGATATGTCAGGGAAGTCGAATCGGTGTACAGAAAACTATGGGAAAGCTACTGTCTGAAATGAACAGTCTGTTATCGTTTAATAGCCCAACGCAGTTTCGCGCATGACGAACGCGGGTTTGACCGTTTTTCCTCATTGGCCGGACGTATCGGTGTTAGTGCAATGTCGGAATAAATACCGTTACGTAAACCATCCTGAAAAGATTTTTTAACCCGCCGGTCTTCACCGCTGTGGAAGGTTAAAAATGCAACCCGTGCACCCGGATTAAGGCATGACGGTAACAGCGTGAGCAATTGGTCCAGAACGCCATATTCATTATTAATATAAATGCGAAGGGCTTGAAAAACACGCTGCTGGGATTTTTTGATATCATCAGGATTTACATTTCTTCTTTGTGTCAATGCACCATGAATAATTGATGCCAGTTGTTTTGTTGTGGTCACAGGACCATCGTATTTACAGATTGCATCAGCAATAACGTGGCAGTATGGCTCATCGGCAAAATCGTGAAATATCGTAGTAAGTTCTTCACTGTTAAGTGTTTTGAGTATTGATGACACCGGGGAACCGCGATTGGGATTTAGTCGTAAATCAAGCGGCCCATCAAGTTTAAAGGAGAAACCGCGATCAGGGGTGTCAATCTGCATTGATGAAACACCGAGGTCTGCGAGGAAAAAATCAAACAGGCAGCGGCTCTCGTTAATCAATTGGGGAAGTCCTGCAAAATTCATCCTGCGTGCTATAAAATTGTTTTCTGTAAAACCCAGATTTCGCAGCCGGGCTTCTGTTTTAGGTAGTTCCAACGGGTCAACATCAAGACCATATACTTTACCATCAGGAAGTATCTTCTGAAGTATCTCCTGTGTATGGCCACCATATCCAAGTGTTGCATCAACACCGATCTTTCCCGGCTTTAAATCAAGTATGTCAAGTATTTCCTTAACGCAAATCGGCCGATGTGTTCCGGCAGGAGTCTGACCGCGTGAAATAACCTTCTGAACATCATCCGCATATTTGTCAACGTGCAGTTCCTTATACTTCTCCTCAAAGCGCCGCGGATGTGTACCCTTGTATCGCACTCTGCGTTTGTGTTCAGTATTTTGCGGCGTTAATTCAGGCATGATATCGATATTCTAAGATAATGTGGATTGATTTCTCTAAATCGGTGCATAATAAAAAGACGTATACAACACGTCTCTACATTCTACATTCTACTTGCTACTTGCTACTT
>CAYMGX010000013.1:0-49378 GCA_964390065.1 uncultured Fibrobacter sp.
CGCCTTAAAAGGGCGATACTCTACCGCTGAGTTACTAGCCCAACATTTTGTCATCTCTGACAAAAGTTTTAAGAAAATAATAAACTGAAATATGTGAGTCAATAATTATTTTATGTTTTTTTAAAATTTCGTATAAATATTTCTATTTTTACGGGTTTAACAATGTTATGTTACCATTTCTTTATTAAAATAATAACTTTGCTTCTACATTCAAAGCCTGAATATATCGTTTATTGTTATATATATTATCCAAAGAATATTCAAATCGATAATATCCACTTAACAATAGATTTTTTCCTGCATTTATGTTTGAATTCAAAGAAATAATATGTGACTTCCCGGCTTTAAAACCACTTGCTATTCTATAATCTTCAATAGTATTAAATCGTACATCTGAAAATGTATATAACAATTCTACACTTCCTTTCTTCTCTATATTCCATACGACTCCAGGTGATAACTGATAATAAATTTTACTTTTACCAAACTTCAGTCTATTTGCAATGTTTTTATCCTGCAATACATTTCCAATTGTTTGTTTCCCGATTATTGAAAAAGTATTTATAATTCTCACCTTCTCTTGTATTGACAAATTAATATCAGTAAATTTCATATCCTGATATGTCATGCTATCATCATGAATAACATTTAAAAGTACTGCATCATTTTCTAAAAGTAATCTGTTTTTTTTGATTGTAAGATTAAGACCTGTACCGATAATCCGTTCATAATAGGATCTGAAAAATTTTATTGATGGATTAATGTAGTACTTACCATATAAATTAGTATTCCAGTCTGGTTTCCATAAAATATCCTGCTTGTATGAAAATTCGGCATTTTTCAGGTCTTTGTTATATTTTTTATTTTTATAATTACTAATTGTTAGAAAACCTGGAATCCATGTAATTCCCCGGTTTTCATTATCATCAATATCTTCCTTTATTGATAAAAATCCATTCCATTCTAAATCTGATAAAATTCCTTTTATTTTTTTTGGCTTTTTTAGATCTACCTGCATAGAAAATTCTGTTTTTCTTATTCGTGAAAACTCATCTGTATTGGATATCTCCTTATTTTGCATAAACCAATCACCGGGAATGTGAGCAATAAACTCTTTTTTTATTGAATCATATGAATGAGTACCTAATCCTTTACCTGCATATACTGGTATTTGAATCAACGATGAGGATTTTTCGAAATTTGTAGAATACGATTGATTTATTTCCGCATTATTAAAATCAAAATTATTATTTACTTTAATCAATAACGTCTTGCTCTTTTTATTCATTTCTTTATCTAATTCATAAGAATAAATGGAACTTGAAAATAAGTTCCAAATACTGAATGGTTTAATTTTTATACTTTGTTCCCAATTTATACCAAATCCGGTATCTTTTGAATCTAATAATGATATTCCTTTTCTGTAATTTCTAAACTCAACAAATTCTTTCCAATTTACTTTATCATAAATGGTAGATATACTTCCTGATATCTGTCCATTACCTGATCCTTTAATTAATTTGTTCCATGTTTCACTTATGTTTAAATTAACCTTATTTTCCAATAACTCAAAATTTGAATTTAGAGTATTTACATTCTTAAATTTATACTCATTTTTTTTGTACAAGTAATGTGAAAAAGAATAATTGAATAATGAATGATAAATATCAATTTCACCATTCATTATGGTATTATATAATTCATTATCAATAAAACGCTGTCCAATTCCGATATTCAAAGAACTGTTTTCATTTAATAGCAATCCAATGTCTGATGTATAATATTGTTTACTTTTTTCACTGAAATAATCAGTTGTATCATTCCATATTTTGTAAAGTGTATACTTATCAGTATGTATATCTTTAAAAAAATAGGTGTTGTACCAGTATTCACTGTTTACCCATAAAAAACTACTTTTTTTTTCTCCAAAACTTACTATTGTATTTATTGCCGCACTATTATTATTCTCATCATCAATTTTTGAAAATGTATTGTTGTCATTATTTTCCCCTGCAACTCTTGTCAGTAGTGTAAAGGGCTTTTTATTCAATTTAACTTCTATTTCTCCAGTAATATTTCTTTTCGGAGAGTCAATTTCCTTTATTGGAAGAAATGAACCCTGATTTTTCCCTTTATAAAAATATGTGTACATTATTACACCATTATGAATAACAGTGTCTTTTTCATAATCTCCTTTTTTATCACCGAAATAATTAAACCAAACCTGATAATATCCGCTATTATCTGAAGAATATGATGGATCAAATTGCTTATAAATAAAAATAGTGTCATTTCCGGATAATCCCTTAATATATAAAGGATATAATTGACTCAAAGCCGCTACATCGCGTTTATCCACTTCTGTCTGAGAAGAGATAGATATAGTTGTATCACCTTTACTTTTGATTTGGCGTATATCATTTTCTGTCAATATTAAATCAATAGGATTATTTTTATTATCAGATGTTACCGATAAGGAACCTGATACTCTGATTGAAGTATCTTTGCTTGAAACTGATGTTTGTACACCATACATTAATTTTTGATAGTCAAATAACTTGTACTCATAATTTACAGATATTAAGTCTCCTTTTTTTAACATTGTAGTATTATTAAATGTTATTGTACCTAATTCATAGTCTACTGAAAAATCATCCTTTTCAGATAGAACTTTTCCATTAATTGTAATCTCAACTGTACCATTTACAGGTTGAATATATCCTTCTTCACCATTACCAATTAAAAAATAAGGACCCTGTATTCCTTCAATATATGAAATATTCTGTTTTGTATATAATCCTCCTGCCAAAGCACCGAATGTTTTTACATATAATGAATTTTTTTGAAAAGAACCTGAAATACCTTTAACTTTTTTATTGTAATTATAAATCCAGTTTTTTCGCCCGATATATTGGTCGCCAATAACAACATCATACTTTGGATTTTTTAATTGTAAATATATAAAATCAAAATCACTGATTTCTTTTGTTGTATTTTCAAGTGAAGATCCTTTATCAGATAAATGACCACTAAGTTCAGTTTCTTTATTTAAGTTTCCTTTAAGTTGTATATCCAATCCCTGGTCAAAAAATAATGCTCCATTATTGTCAACTGATAAAGAAAAACTTTTATATCCATATATTGATAATTCCTCACTCTTTTTTTGAAGTGAATAATTGAAACTATTGTTTTTATATATAGAATCTATAGTTGTTAAATGCTGTTTTGGAAAAAGGGATACTTTTTTAGGGTAATGAAGAAATTTTTCGTAATAGTGTATCTTTAAAGGTTCTCCAATACCTGGTATATTATCAAGAATCAACTTTTTATTATTTTTATCATATGACCAATTTAAAAATTCTAACGAATCTTCAGTCATTATTCTAAACGATGATGAGTCTATGTAATCAGAACTGAAATTTATTATTTCAACATTATTTGTAACAATAATCGTCGTATCATTTGCAAATGCAATTTTAAAAATTACAAAAAGCGTACATACTGCTTTTATTATCACATTATTTCCAAAATGAGACACATTTGATCCGATCGATTATATTAGTTTTTCAATATAATGAATACGATTTAATACCATATTTTTTCTCGATAAAAATACTTTCATCACTGGTTGGACATATACATATCATTTTTTCATTTGGAATTAACGTCAGGTCTAAATCGCTAAATAACCGATACTCATTTTCCTCTGCCCAATTTGTTTGTTTTCCTGATGAATGATACCTTTTCTTTTCTTCTTCAGATAATTTATCATACTCTTCTGGATTACAATAAAGAACTTTTTTAAATCCAAGAGTAGTTGCTTCTTCCTTATCGATTCCTATACCATATGGTTCAAATGACATTTCATTGTACTTTTTCCTCCACTTCATTAATCCAAGAAATTGACCAATTGAAGATCCGGTAAAAGAAACAATTTTATGGTTTTTTATGGCGTGTCGTGAACTTGAATAAATCACTTTTTTGTCGAATATATTACATAACGTGTCAAATGTAGTTCTCGATGCTCCTCCATTTTTTAAAATTGACATATAATAATCAAACTGGCTTTCATCAGGCCAGTTTTCTTTTGGCATCCTCGTCCAATGAAAAAGATAGTTATCTATCTTTTCAATTTTTTTTTCATCAATATGTTTATATCTTTTCTTTCGTTTTTCACGAGAATGCACTATATAATCAATTTGAAAGGCGGTATCAATATTTTCCTTAGTTTTTAAACTATTGTAGAAAAACCCATTTTTCCTTATAGATATGGGAAAAATCAGTTCTGCATTATCTACAATATACTGATCTCTTTGATAATTATTTTTTAACCGTGAATTACTTGCTAAAAAAACAAATTCTATTTTTTTTTCGTCCAGATGAAATTGCTTTTTATAATGCCCGCAGATTTTTTTAAACTCTTCATGATCAACTGCTGGAACAATAATTTTCATCTTAAGTTTCAAAAGAGATCCGCAGAATAGTTGAAAATTCCAGGTTTTTTGTCCTATTGATGTAAGTAAAATATCATTGTTTTCATAAATTTTATTACATGCGCATAACGTTTGCTGTATCCATGGTGTAAAAGAACTAATAGATAGCGTTTGTCGTGAAATCAGGATTGAAATCAACATATCATATCCAAAAAATAGTACTATCAATTTTTAAAACATGGATCAATAAAAATAATTGGGGAAACAGTGTATTTGTTATTTATATCTAACACTAATAATTGTGCTTTAAGTGTCTTTTTTATATATACGGTTCCAAAACTATCTTTAAAATCCCATACTATTACTTTAGGAGGTATATTTTCACCAGAAAACGATTTTAGCATTTTTTTATCATCTTCATCGTCTATAATAATTAATGACCAATTTTTAATTTTTTCAACTTTATCCACATTTTCTATGTTGATAATTAACTCATTATCCACATTTTGTGAACAAATATAAGATACGTTGAATATTGGAGTATTCTGATGAGAATAAAAATAGGGGTTTATCAATATATTGTTAACAAGTTTTCCGTTTGAACCTATAATTTGATGTTGATATCCTGTTGATATCCCGTTCTTAAAATTTCCTGTTTTAAAATTAAACCCTAAAAAAAAACCTATTTCTGTTATTATTTCCTTTTCTTTATTTTTATATGTGTAATTCTCTAATGCAGCATATAATTTTTTGTTTTTAAATAAATCGTAACTTGTTGATATTACAAGTCCATTTAATAGTTTAAATTCTCTATAGTCAGATAAAACTCCTCTGTAGCCTAATTCAAAATTTATGGCGTTTAGATTACCATGGATATATGTTGATAACTCAGGATACAAAATTTCTGATCTGTACAGCGTTAGTATATTTTGTATAATTATATTATATGACAATGACTTATTTATATCTACACTATATGATAGATCAATATTCGGAAGTAACGTATTTCTACTATTTTCAACTTTAAATGCAGCACCAAATGAAGATATCAACATAGAATGCGAAAATCCTGTTGATAATATGTTAATATCTTTAGAAATATATTTATAACCGATCGCTACTGCTTTATTATCAAATGAGTATGATAATCCTCCACTAAAAGAAATATTTTTACATTTAAGAGAATCTACTATTATTTCTAATCCGATCGGTAAGCCTTGTTGCTTTGAGAGCAAAGCAGGATGATTTAAAATCAGAAGGGGTGATGTATATATATTTTCACGTGCAAAAGTATTAAATAAAAAAAAATTACTGATCACTATAGTTAAACTAATAATTATCAGTAATTTTTTCATAGCACACTTCACTTTAATTGCGAAGAATGAACTATTTACAATTCTTCAACAATTCTTAAGGGCATGATTAAAAATTGATCATCACTAATGATTTCAGTACCCGGTTCATATACTGGAAAAAGTAAACAAGCACTTATTTGAGTATTCATCTCTAATCTTATTTTAGGAGTCTTTATAATGTCAAGTATTTCAGCAAAATACTGTCCATTAAATCCTATTGAATGGTCATCCATATCGTAATCAATTTGAATCTGCTCTCTTGCTTCACCACCAATTTCTCTGTTCAGCACTACAATCTCAAGAGATCCCTTTGTAAAAGAAAATTTTACTAAATGACTTTTTGTATTAGATAAAACAGAAACGCGCCGTACCGCACTTTGCAATGAAACTCTATCAATAATCAGATTTCGCGGATTATTTTTTGGAATAACTTTAGTATAATCAGGATATGGTCCATCAATCAACTTTGAACACATATACAGATTATGATTATAAAAAGCTATGTATTTGTCACCAAGCTGAACATTAATTTTTTCATCAGGTGATTTTGAATCAACAACTCTTATTAGATTTCCTAAACTTTTTGGAGATAGGATACCATTTACCGGTGAGGATACAGGAAAAGAAGCATTTATAAAAGAACTCCCAAGTCTATGTCCATCAGTAGCTACCATACCAGTTCTATTTTCTGTAATATCCCAAAATACCCCACAAAGACAAGCTCTGGTTTCTTCCTTAGAAACTGCAAAAGAACTTTTTACGATCATATCTTTTAAATGTGAAACATTTACTTCAAATTCACTTTTTTGTTGAACTTCAGGAAACCCTGGAAAATCACGTGAGTCAGCTCCTGCTATTTTACAGGAAAATCCTTTTTCGCTCTGAACAAGTAACACTGTTTCATCAATATCAAGAGTCACATTACCTTCCGGTAATTCTCTGACAATATCAAAAACTTTTCTTGCATTAACTGTAATGTCAAATAAACTGTTGCCTGATGCCGGGCAGGTAACTTTCATTGAATGATCAAGATCAGTTGCTGAAATTTCAAATTGATTATCTGAATATGATAATCTGAAATTTGAAAGTATTTGAAGAGAAGATTTAGAAGGAATAATTGGAAAAGCTTTCTGCATTAAATCAAATAGATCTTTTTTCAAAATAGTGATCGACATAAATCCCTCTACGATTAAAAGTTATTAATATTCACATATGTATACTAATATAAATAATATATAAATACAGTAATAGAAGATAGAGATGTGAATAACTTGTAATAAGTATCTAAGTTATTGAAATATAAATATATTTGTATGTTGATAATTATATTAATATATATGTTGATAAGTTAAAAAAAGTATTAATAAATGATATATAACACATTATCCACATTTTAAGAACACTGATATAGATTGATAAGTTTAAAGGTTCAAAGAGCTAATGATTTCCTGAATATCTTTTGATATATAGCCATCTGATTGTTTTAACGTTTCTATTTGTTGTATAGCATGAATAACAGTACTATGATCTCTTCCACCAAAATTTAGTCCAATAGTTTTCAGTGAATTATTTGTTACTTCTTTTGAAATGTACATTGCTATTTGTCTGCATAAAGCCACTTCTTTTCTACGATTTTTTTCTCTGATGTTATTAACAGGAACTTTGTAATAATCAGCAACTTTTTCTATAATTTTATCTATAGAAACACGAACCTTTTCAACTTTCGTTGTTCCTTTTAGGACGTTTTTAATTAGATCAATAGTAATATCTGATTTTGTAATTGATGCAAAAGCAAGAAGACGAATAACCACACCTTCAAGTTCCCGGATATTTGATGATACATTTTCTGCAATATAATACAAAATATCCTGAGGAATATTAAGATTGTCTTCTTCTGCTTTTTTCTTTAATATTGCAACCCTAATTTCTAAGTCGGGTGGTTGAATATCAACAGCAAGTCCCCACTGAAATCGCGAGATTAATCTGTCTTGCAACCCTTTTAAAGAATTTGGTGGAAGATCTGAAGTTAAAACTATTTGTTTACCATTTTGATAAAGAGTATTAAAAATATAGAAAAATTCTTCCTGAGTACTTTCTTTCCCTGCAAAAAACTGTACATCATCCATAAGTAACAAATCTGATGACCTGAAACGGGCAGTAAATTCCTTTGTATTATTATTTTTTATTGCATCAATAAAATTAAGGTAAAATTCTTCTGATGTTATATAGGCTACTTTTTTATCGGGATGACATGCCAGACAGTTATTTCCAATAGACTGGAGCAGGTGTGTTTTTCCCAGGCCTACACCACCATAAATTAATAAAGGGTTGAATTTTGTTTTTCCAGGAGATTCCGAAACTGCCAGAGCTGCACTTCTTGCAAATTGATTATTTGGACCTACAACAAAAGAGGAAAGAGTAAATCTTTTGTTCAATTGAGGATAGGAAGAAATAGTTAATTCTGAATGATTGTTTAAAACAGTAGTGGTAGTTTTATTTTGTGATATATCATCAGGTTCTATGAAAAATGGATTTGTTAATGTGTTAACAGTAAATTCGATTGATGTTATATCAGATGAAAATGATTGAGCATGAGAAAGAATTAAATTTTTATAATGTTGATCCAAAAAATCAGCTATGAATTGATTAGGGACAGAAAGTGAAATGGTGTCAGGTTTTGAAGTGTTATTTAAAACAAGAGGCCTGAACCATGTTTCAAATCTATGAGCATCTATTTCCTGTGAAATTGATGATAAAATATTTTGCCAAACTGATGTATGCATGGTTAATAAAACAAAAATTGAAAAGTATTTAAAAGCAATAAAATGTTAATAAGTTGTTAATATAGTTTAAAACTCTTCATAAATGAAAAAAGTTATTGACTTAAAACAAAAAAAATAGCATTTTTCGTAGATTATTTAAAAAGGAGATTTTAATGAAAAGAACATTTCAACCGTCAAAGAGAAAAAGAGCGAATAAACATGGGTTTAGAGCGAGAATGGCTACTGCTAATGGCAGAAAAGTTCTTGCCAGCAGAAGAGCAAAAGGAAGAAAGAGACTTACAGTTTCTGATTCTTTGTAAAATGAGCACCTCGAAATAAAGAGGTGCAATTTAGAATGCAAAAACTTACTAAAAAGCATAAAATAAAAAGTAAACAAGATATTTTATTTTTATTAAAAACGTGTAAAAAGGTAAGTTATAGTTCTTTTAATATTTTCTATAAAGTAAATAATTTTAATAAAGATCGATTAGCTGTACTAGTATCACGCAAAACAGGTAATGCAGTTAAAAGAAATAAAATAAAAAGAATAACAAGAGAAGTATTTAGAAAAGAAATTAAAAGAAACCCGCCATTTATTGATATCCTCATCCAGATCCGGCCTGGAATAAAAATTTATAATAAGAATGAATATGAAATTTGTTTGAGAGAATGGATAAAAGAATCAAAAACAAATTAGCAGATATTTTATTGGTACTCTATAAAATTATAAAGAGTATTTTTTTTATTAGAGAGGGTTCTTGTAAGTTTATTCCGAGTTGCTCACAATATGCAAAAGAGGCAATCATTATTTTGCCTTTGCATACAGCGTTGATAAAAATTGTTATAAGAATTATAAAATGTAATCCGTTTTCAAGAGGTGGATATGATCCAGTGATTGTAAACGAAGAAAGGAAAAGAAGTGAATAGAAATACGCTACTTGCAATCTTTTTAATATTAGTTGTAGTAACTTTATTTAGCAGTGAGACGTATAATAAGTTTTTTTATGAAAATATATATCCAAAAAAGCCTTACATTACTCATAATAAACAATATAGCAATAATACAGAAAAACAACATGTTACAATAGATTCAACAGAAACAGATAAAAATGATACAGCTACTACTATAATAGAAACAAAAGTTATTGAAAAAGCAGATGTTACTATTAAGGCAGATTCTGTTTTTGTTGAAACCGATGATATGATTATTTGCATTGATGAGGTAGGTGCATCAATAGTATCAATCAAAATGAAAAAATTCGAATACAATGAGGACAAAAGTAAAAATAGAAAAAAGGGTGACTTAATAGATATCATTCCATATAATTCAGGAAATGGAATGAATTTCAGTATCAATAAAAATGATTATTCAAACAAAGTATTTAAAATTAATAGTGTAAATAAGAATATTAAAATTGAAAATAGTGATGAAAAAGTACTTTCATTTGAGACAGATGATAATGGTCAGAAAGTAATTAAAGAGTACGTTTTTAAGAATGGGTCATATAAGATAGGTTGTAATATTATTAAAAATGATCTTGCTGGTAAAAATATTGAAATGCGTTGGGATTGTGGTGTTGAGGAGAGTGAGAAAAACAAACCAATGCAACCAGAGATACGAACAGCCCATTACTCTGACGGAAAAAATTCACAACATTTACAATTCACAAAAGAGGAAAAAGAAAGTTCTTCTGGTTCATATAAGTGGGCAGGAGTTACATCAAAATACTTTTTTGTTGCAATCGTTAATGAAAGCAATAAAGATGCAGACATTACAATAAATTCTTTTAAAGATGAAACAGAAGCAGTAAACAAAAAGAATTCTACAATAAACTATAAATTTTCATATGCCACAATTGCAGACAATCAAAAAGAAGGTTTTTGGATTTATGCTGGTCCTAACGATTATGTTGAATTAAAAAAGTATAATCTTGCTTTTGATAATAATTTGTTTCCGGTGTTATCATGGGCGAAATGGTTGTTTTTCTCTGATAAGTGGTTTCCATCACTTGCTGAGGGAGTTTTGTGGTTATTGATACATCTGTATAAAATGGTAAAAGATTATGGTGTTACAATATTTCTACTTACATTGCTTGTTAAATTAGTTACTTATCCTATGACCTACAGCAGTATGAAATCAATGAGCAGGATGAGAGATTTACAACCAAAAATCACACAATTAAGAGAAAAACATAAAAATAATCCAAGGAAAATGAATGAGGAGATGATGGCGCTCTATAAAAAAGAGGGTATTAATCCTCTTAATCCTGGATGTTTACCTATGTTTTTACAAATGCCAATTTTTATTTCGCTCTTCGTAGTATTAAGGAAAGCAATAGAATTAAGAGGAGCTGAAACGGTTATTATACCATGGATAAATGATCTATCAAAACCTGAGATGATTTTTCAATTACCGTTTACAATTCCATTATACGGAGATAATTTTGCGATATTGCCTATTGTCATGGCAGTTTTAACGTACTTCCAAAATAAGATGACGATCAAAGATCCGAATCAAAAGGCTATGATATATTTCATGCCACCATTTATGTTGGTGTTGTTTAATAGTTTTTCATCAGGATTAGTACTTTATTGGACATTATCAAGTGCATTTGCTATTGTTCAACAGGTATTATTAGATAAGCAATTAAAGAAAAACGAAATAAAAAATGCAAAAAAGTAAATCAACAATTACTGCTATTGCAACCCCTGAAGGAAGGGGTGCTTTAGCAGTGATAAGAATATCGGGATTCGAAGCACACAAATTTTTTTATAACTGTATTAAGGAAAAAGAAAAATTTAAAAAAGCTAAAGAAAAATCGATAGAATTGTATACATTTTTAAACGATACAGAGATTATTGATGAAGTAACTGCTATCAAATATAAATCTCCAAAATCATTTACTGGTGAAGATATGATAGAGATTATAGCTCATGGTGGTAAAATTACAGTGAATGAAATTATACATACATTGAATAAAAATGGATGTACAATAGCGCAACGAGGTGAATTTACCAGGAGAGCTTTTAATAACGGAAAGATGGATTTATTAAAGGCTGAATCTATACAATCAATAATTGACAGTAATAGCATAATTCAGAATAAAAACGCGTTAAATGTATACTACGGATCTGGTGTTAAGAAGGTAGAAAAAATAAAAAATAGTTTGATAGAGATTCTTTGTAATATTGAGTCCGAAATTGAATTTGCTGAAGAAGATGATATAAAGAATAAAAAAAATGATAATAGCAGTATTAAAAAATTAATAGAAGATATAGAGAAAGAACAAAAAAAGAGTAAAAAAATAAGGGAAATTGAAAAGGGAATAAAGGTCGTTATCGCCGGACCACCCAATGCAGGAAAATCTACCTTATATAATAAAATATTAGGATACGATAGATCTATTGTTCATGAGAAAGCTGGTACTACACGAGACATAATTACAGAAAAAGTTTTAATTAAGAAAGCTAATGTAACTATTATTGATTCTGCTGGAATCAGAGTTACAAAAGATGAGATTGAAAGAGAAGGAATAAGTCGAAGCCAGAGTGCTATAGAAGAGTCTTCAGTAATTATTTGGGTTACATCAGCAGATGAAGTAATAACAAAAGAAGAAAACGAAAAAATTAATTTACTTAAAAGCAAAAACACATTGTTTATCGTTAATAAAAGTGACACAGGAATAAAGAATAAAGAGGAAGCGTTAAAGCTAAAAAATATCGATTTTGTGGTTACAAGTTTTAAAAACGACAACACAGAAGCTATAGAAGCAGAGATAATCAGAAGAATTGAAAATATTACTAATGAGATTGAAATTAATGAATTGATAATTAATGAAAGACAGGAATTAATTATTAGTAATATTAAAAACGCATTAGAGTCAGCAGTCTCATCATGGAATCAAAAAGAAATAGCGTCGATTTATATAAATGAAGCGCTAAAAGAGGTAGAGAATCTTACGGGAAAAGTAGGATCAGAAGAGATTATTAATTCGATATTCGATAAATTTTGCATTGGTAAATAATGTTTCACGTGAAACAAAAAAAATATGAACTATGATATAATTGTTGTAGGTGGCGGTCATGCTGGAATTGAAGCAGCAAACATACCTACAAAAAGAAAATTAAATGTGCTGCTAATTACATCACATTTAGATCTTATCGGTCAAATGTCATGCAATCCATCAATTGGAGGTATTGCCAAGGGTAATATTGTTCGAGAAATTGATGCGATGGGTGGATTGATGGCACAAATTACTGATAAGGCCGGTATTCATTTCCGAATGCTAAACAGGAGTAAAGGCACCGCAGTTTGGGGAAATAGAGCTCAAGCAGATAAAGTAGTATACAGAAAACTATGTAGAAAAGTTTTGGAAGAAAATCAATATATAGATATACTGCAGGCATTTGTATACCATATAATGAATGATGGAAAAAAGTGTACCGGAGTAATTTTAGATTCAGGTGAGAAAATTTATGCAAAAGCAGTAGTTTTATGCATGGGTACATTTCTGAACGGTGTTGCTCATATAGGACTAAATGAGTTTCCATCAGGTAGAACAGGGGAGCCTCCATCAATAAAGTTAACGGATTCAATAAATGAATATGGAATAACATCGGGAAGATTAAAAACAGGAACAAGTCCAAGAATTGATGGAAGGACTGTAGATTATTCTCAGTGGGAGATACAGGAGGGTGATAAAAACCCATGGGCATTTTCTTTTTTTACAAAAGAAAAAATTATCAATAAGGTTAATTGTTGGACAAATAGAACAAAAAGTGAAACACATTCAATTATTAAAAATAATCTTGATAGATCACCTCTTTATTCAGGTAAAATAAAAAGCATAGGTCCAAGATACTGTCCATCAATTGAAGATAAAATAATGAAATTTGGAGATAGGGAAGGACATTCATTATTTTTAGAGCCGGAGAGTATTTCAAATAATGAACTATATTTAAATGGACTGTCTACATCACTGCCATACGATGTACAGAAAAAAATGGTACATAGTATTGATGGTTTGGAAAAAGCAAAAATATTGCGTCCAGGATATGGTATTGAATATGATTATTTTCCACCAACACAATTAAAAAGTACTTTAGAATCAAAAATAGTTGAAAGTTTATACTTTGCAGGTCAAATAAATGGGACATCAGGATATGAAGAAGCTGCCTGTCAGGGTTTGATTGCAGGAGTTAATGCAACACAAAAGATATTAAATGAAGAAGAGATTGTTTTAAAAAGAGATAGTTCATATGCAGCGGTTCTTATTGATGATTTAGTTACCAAAGGAACTGAAGAACCGTATAGAATGTTTACATCACGGGCAGAATATAGAATACAATTAAGGCAGGATAATTCAGATGAACGTTTAATGCCTCTTTTTTATAAGTATGGTTATATAGACAAAGAAAAGTATGAACTACGTGAAAAAGAATGGCAAAAGAGAAAAAGTATTACTGAGACAATGAAAAGTAGATTATTTTACATAAATGAAATTTGTAGTACGAAGGAAGAGTCTACACAAAAATACAAGATGAGTGACCTTTTAAAAAGGCCGGAATTCACACTTGCTGATTTTAAAAACCATGTGGATTTCATTGATTTTAATGATGAGAAGTTAATTGTATCAATTGAATCTGATATAAAGTATGAAGGGTTTATTTCTAAGCAAAAAGATGAAATTGAAAGAAATGAAAAACTTGAAAATACGATTATACCAGAGGATTTTGATTATGATAGTGTCAAAGGATTACTTAACGAATCAAGAATAAAAATGCAGAATATCAGACCATATACCCTTGGACAGGCATCAAGAATACCTGGTGTTACACCTTCGGATATATCAATTTTAACTATGCATTTAATAAAGTTTCGTCATTTAAAAAGTTTCACGTGAAACAACGGGAAGTGGCGTATGAACAATGATTTATTGCCTTATCTTGAAAAAGCTAAGGAATGTTATGAGTTGAAGGAACTGGAACGTCTTGGATTAACACCGGATATGGATCAACGGGAGTTAATACTGACATTCACCTGCATGATTCTAAAATGGAATGAAGCAGTTGGGTTAATTGCGAAAGCGGATGAAGACAATCTGTTTTTACGTCATTTTTGTGATTCTTTACAACCATTACTGTTGTTTGGTTTCAAAAAGAATGCACATGTACTTGATATTGGTGCTGGTGGTGGATTTCCTTCCATTCCAATAAGAATATTCAGACCGGATCTTACATTTGTTCTTGCAGAGTCTTCAAAAAAGAAAACTGCTTTTCTTAAAGATGTTCTTATTGAATTGAAGATGGAAAACGTATCAATTTATAGTGGAAAAGTTGAAAACATGGATCCTGAGAAAAAGTTTGATTACGTGATGAGTAGAGGAGTTGGTACTCTTCAAAAGTTTTCTCAATTAGCAAAACCTTTGCTGAATGATGATGGTCATATGTATACTTTTAAAACAAAGCAATTTGTTACAGAGTTAGAATCGATTACAACAAATAAAGACAAAGAAGGCGTACGTATAAGTGAAATTGCAGAATATGATCTTGGAAATCAAATTTCAGGTCTGAATCTTGTTTCTCTTGAGTTAACGAAGTAACGTAGTTTTTGTTTTTCAAAAACAGCATTTTCGCCAAAGAGGAGCGTATCTTGGCAAAAGTAATAGCAGTATGTAATCAAAAAGGTGGTGTTGGTAAAACAACGACATCTATTAACCTGTCAGCTTGTTTGAGTGCTGCGGAAAGAAGAACGTTAATTATTGATATGGATCCGCAATCCAACGCAACGACAGGTTTGGGGTTTGATAAAAGCAAAATTGATTATTCAATATATGACGTACTCACAGACAGGTCTGAAGATTCTGAGCGAATTACTATTGATAAAATTAAACTTAAGTGTGATTCAATCAAGTTTCTGGATATTGCACCAGCAACCCCTGATCTTGCCGGGGCTGAAATAGAACTCGTTAATGCAATTGCCAGAGAAAAAAAATTGTGCGATGCAATTAATGCTGTCAGAGACCAGTACGATTATATAATTATTGACTCACCTCCATCACTTGGACTTCTGACAGTAAATGTACTTACTGCAGCAGATTCGGTATTAATTCCAATTCAATGTGAATATTACGCTCTTGAAGGCCTTGCTGAACTATTAAATACCATTCGTCTTGTACAAAAAAACCTAAATTCAAAACTTGTTATTGAAGGCGCATTGATGACAATGTATGATGGAAGATTAAACCTTTCCAGACAGGTTGCTGAAGATGTACGAAGTTGCTTTCAAGGAAGAGTTTTCGAGGTGGTAATTACAAGAAATGTTAAATTAAGTGAAGCACCGTCGTTTGGAAAACCAATAATTCTATATGATATTATGTCATCGGGTGCTGAAAATTATCTGACTCTTGCTAAGGAAATTATGCAAAATGAACAAACAAAACCAACACAGGAAAGCATTGGGTAGGGGCCTTTCAAATTTAATTCCTACACAGGTTGAATCTTCTGGTAATAATGAAGAAATTCATCTTATAGATATAAATGCTATCCGGACAAATCCGTTTCAGCCACGTACAGATTTTGATGAAGATGAAATTCAGGGTCTTGCTGATAGTATTTCAAATCAAGGTCTGCTTCAGCCGGTTGTTGTAAGACAAAAAGACAATTATTATGAAATAATCTCCGGAGAAAGAAGAACCCGGGCCTTTAAGCTATTAAAAAAAGATAAAGTACCGTGTATTATAAAAAATAAAGTTACTGACAGAGAGATGCTGGAACTTGCTCTCGTTGAAAATATTCAACGAGAAGAGTTAAATGAAATTGAAAAAGCGATCGCTTATCAGAAACTATTACTTGAATGCAATTATACTCATGATGAACTTTCGAAACAGGTGGGGAAGAGTAGAACGGTAATTACTAATAGTTTAAGGTTACTCAATCTGCCCGGTGAAGTTCAACAAATGGTTCGGAAGAATCAAATTTCAATGGGTCATGCTCGAGCACTTCTTGCTTTGCAGGATTCTAAGCAAATGCTTGAATTGGCAAATAGAATTATTAGTGAAAATTTGACAGTTAGAGATATTGAAAAAGAGACTCAGGAATCAAAAGGGAATAAAAAGATAAAAGTTCAACCGGCTGAGCCTCTTATGGACCCAGATCTCGCAAATGTTGTCGAACGGTTACAATATAAATTTGGTACGTCAGTTTCAATTAAACAATCAACAAAAGAAAAAGGTAAATTGGAGTTTGATTATTTTAATCAACAAGATTTAACTCGCATTGTAGATATTCTTCTTGCATGAATAAAAAAACTAATCATTATACACTAATGTTTTTCCCGGAAGACAACGGAAAACCATTTACACTGAGAGTACATAAAAATATTGTTCGCTCATTAATTTTGTTTTTGTTTGTTTTTATATCTTTTTTAATAATGCTATTATTCAAATCAGGAGAAATTGCTGCCAAACTTCAAATGCTTTATATCGTTAAACTTGAAAAAGAAAAATTGGAAACTGAAAATAAACAGTTACGGGAAATTACTACAAAGTTTAATAAAATTGAAGAGTTATATACCTATCTTGATAAAATTGCAAATCCTCCAATTACAACGGTTTCTAAAGTAATAATTGATACGAGTAAAAGTTCTGATGCTTCAATGCAATCTGTTAATGTGCTGAGTTTTACACAAAGTGTATCATCTTCAGTTGTTAAAGAAAATTTAAATCAAGTACCAAACATATTGCCTGTTGATGGATGGATTACACGATCGTTTTCGTATGATGTTGATTCATCAAATCATACGGGTGTAGATTTTGCTGCAACACTCGGCTCATCAATAAAAGCTACTGCCCCTGGATTTGTTGAAGCAATAATTAATGATCCATATCTTGGATTGATTATAACGATAAATCATGAAAATGGATTTAAGACAAAGTATGGGCATTGTTCTCAGGTTTTAATTAACGAACACAATTATGTAAAAAGAGGTCAAACTATTGCTCTCGTAGGAAATACTGGAAGGTCAACGGCACCTCATTTACATTATGAATTAATTAAAGACGGTGTTAATGTTGATCCAATGAAATTGTTGCTTATCTCTAAATAAAAGGAATTGATCATGGATAAATCATCAAAAGGACTTTACACGATTATTGGTGAAGGCTCATCATTTGAAGGAAAAGTATCCGTTCCGCATAGCATTCGTATTGATGGTTCTTTTAAAGGGGAAATTGAAGTAGAAGATGTTTTAACTATTGGCAGTAATGCTGTTGTCGAAGCAAATGTGACCGCAAGAAGTATCGTTGTCGGAGGTACATTTGTTGGAAATATGATTGCAACAGATCGAATTGAAATGAATGCGAATTCTTCTGTTACCGGAGATTTAACAACAAAAGATTTAATAATCGATGATGGTGCATATTTTGAAGGAAGAAGTTTGAAAAACAATAAAAATCAGAGTATAATCTGATGAAATATACAAACAATAAAAATCAACAAAATCTTTATAACAATATGATTTAAAATATATTATGTTATGTTAATAATTAACAGCTTTATTATAAATTATCGGTATAGAGCCACAGTAGATTGGTCAAATAGAGAATCTGAAATAACTTAAATTAAACATCCAAGTGTAGCATTATTGCTGATTCACCATCAGAATAAAAATTTTTTCTCTCTCCGTCTTCAACAAAATTAAATTTATCATACAATGCTTTTGCAGCAAAATTGGATTTCCTTACCTCTAAAAAAATTGTTTTAATATTTAAGTGTCTGGTATCATGTAAAAGATTTTCGAGCATAAATGATGCCAGTTTTTTTTTCAGGAAATTTGGATGAATGCAAATGTTTGTAATGTAAAGATCCGATAAAACCCTATAACCAAAAATATATCCTACTAATCCTGATGTATTTGATGAAGAAAAAATCGTATCAATAATAATGGCTCTATTGTAAGCATTTTTATTGTTAATTTGGTTAACAATTGATTGCATCGACCATGGATATACATAGGAAGCTGTTTCGATATGGAAAATCTCAGAAATATCTTCAATTTTCACATCAGTAATTCTACAGTGTTTTGTATCAAATTGCATTTATATAACCAGATAAGAAAAAAGTTCCTTAGTATTCAGAAATAATTACCTATGAAGAGTGAAAATATTTAACCAGTGTAATTAGATATAAAATATTAAATTTGTTTCTATCATAGTAATAATAATGTATTAGCAACGTCTT
Organism: uncultured Fibrobacter sp.; assembly: GCA_964390065.1. GTDB lineage: Bacteria > Fibrobacterota > Chitinivibrionia > Chitinivibrionales > Chitinispirillaceae > JAAZBG01. Next base: position 18,790 of record CAYMGX010000013.1, read on the forward strand.
CAACTTTTTATGATACGATAAAAAGCTATGGTACGTAAATTGCGATTAAACAGTGATATAATTCAAATGAGGTTATCTATGAATGAAATGAAAACGGATTTAATTTCTGAAGCAAAAGATCATTATTCTGTAATTTTCCCATGCGGTGATAAGACATCTTTTGAAGAATGTTTCACGAGTAACGGTAATCAACTATTATTTTGGTTTAACACAGAGGATCAAAGTACGCATGTCATGACGAAAACACTTTCCTGATATTCTCCAATTGAAATAAAAAATTAATTATATTATACTTATGCAATGAATCTCAATTGGTCAATTTTCCGGAGATAACAATATGCAATTAAGTAGTATAATTAACCCCCGCTTTGTTTATCTTGATCATCAATTCAATACGTATCAGGATATTATTTCTTTTGTAGCTGAAAAATTTTCCAACGCTGTAAATATTAATTCTGATGATATTAAGTCGGCTTTTAACAAAAGAGAAAATCTTGGTACAACATTTCTTGGTCATTATTTGGCACTTCCACATGGATACCTGGACAAAATCGACGATATTTATGTAATTTTCATACGATTGTCACATCAGATGTCGGTATCGTATAATAATCGTGAGAATAAGATAAAGTATATTTTTGCTGTTTTGACATCGACAAAAAAAGCTCAGATATATTTAAAAGTGCTAAGTGCAATTGCACATTTAGTCACAACCGATTCACATTTACTTGACAACGCAAAAACAGGTAAAGAACTAATAGAGTTAATAGAAAAAAAACAATTGAAAGTGGATGAAGCTCTTGTTGCATCCAATCTGATATTCACCAATGTGTCAATTGACAATACTAAAACTATTGCTGAAGCTGTTGATGTCATGAAAAGTAATAATATAACATTTCTTCCTGTTGTGGATTCTTCAGAGCAACTACTTGGAATTGTAGATCTTGCAGATATTTTTGCAGCGACATTCAAGGGCGAAAGTATCTCTGCAACAAGTCTGAGTGTAATTCATGATTTACGTTCAACAAGAGAATTACTCTTTGAACCGATTCAGCTATTTTGGGAAAATGAACATAAGCTTCTTGTTGGTGAAATCATGCGAAATGCAGATACGTATACAGTAAAAACAGATGGATCATACTCTGAAATTGTTTTCACCATGACAAAATATCATCACAGATATCTTGTTGTTGTTGACAAATATAATAAATTTTATGGTCTTGTTGATACCGATGACATTGTTCACAAGATGATCAGAGTTTAAAAGAATTGATCGGTAACTCGTAACGGGGCACGAGCAGATTGTAAGTTACAACTGTTCAAATGTAAATCCTACAAATAAAAATCATATATTGTTGTAAATTAGTAATTGATAAGTTTCAATAACTTTTGGTGTATCCTGTAATAAAAGATAACGACACTGCTATTCTTTATTTGTCAATGTTTCTCATGAAACAAGCCCCGTTCTTATTCGAAGTATATTTGAATAGGTTTGATTAATTTTTCATTCGCAGATTTCTTATTTGACGTGTAATAATTAGTAGCCGTAAATTGTACATTTACAATATAGGCATTTTTCCCGTAATAAATGTATTAACGATATGCGCACAATAGTATTTTTCTTAGTAATAGATTAAGACTCGTAGTATTGCATGTCCCGGAAAAAATCAGTAGTTCAAATCCATCAAGATGCATTGTTCAATGCTAATGTGTGATGGTGCAATAGTGTTATTTTTAACATATTCTCGAAATGAGAAAAAAGTTCAAATGGATTTTAAGAAAAATGCAATTGTAATATTTATTATGAGTATGGTTTTGTGTAGTAATTCTTTTTCTCTATCATGTACTGAACGTGATTTTATAATCATTGCGTTACAAAACAATCACACAATAAAGGTAACAAATTCTACACATATATACGATTCACTTTCTCTAAAAATGATTAAATGCGGATGGCTTCCAGAAATCAAATTGATAGCTGATCCATCAGTGTTAATTACCAATAATGATAAAACAATTTCACTAAGTATGTCTGCTGAGATTGAACAAAAAATTCCCGGCGGCGGTAATATCCATGCAGGTATTAACCATACCGATTCAAAGTTAATGAAAGACAATATTACCCCTCAATCTGATGATATTACTGTTGGAATAACACAACCATTTTTAAAAAATACGGGAAAGTACAATGATATACACTATGCGATTCAACTTGGCTTACTTGACAATAAAAACCTAACACTTGACAAAGTAAAAACTATTAATGAAACATTATCTCAAATCCGTCAGCAGTATTGGGATTATTGTTCTCAACAACTGCTTGATTCAACATATAAACAAGTTATGCACAGAAATGAAGAAATGTTGAAATCTTCCCGTGTGCAATTTTCGATAGGGGAGATTGCTGAACTTGATACGTTGTCGTCATCATTGTCATACTATCAATCTCTTCAACAGTGTTTTGAAAGTGATTTGCTGCTTAAGCAGGCAAAAAATAAACTGGCCCGTTCAATTAATGTTTCACATGATACATTGACTGTGATAAATCAGAGACCCGATTCCATAGCAGATCTCCCTGATGTAGTAACACTGTTGAATGTCATTCAACGCTTTGATCCATCAATTAAGCAATTCGTTAATCTTCAGGAGAAGTTCAAGGTAATGTATAAGAAACAAAAGAATTCCCTTTTACCATCACTTGACGGATATGTAACTCATACTTTTTCAAGAAATGATCAATCGTTGGTATCGGAAAATAAATCAAATAATAATACCGTATTGGGCATGATGCTGTCATACTCTATACCGGTAACGAAACAGAAAATTGCACTGGAGCAAGTATCATTACAACAACGAATATCAAACAGTAATTTCGATAATTATACCGATGAATTAGTAGTAAAAATCAACGAACTGTATGATTCATGGAATCAGGAAAAGAAGAGAATCGATCTTGCGAAAAAAAGTAATACTATTGCAACACTGCAATATGATGCTGCAGTAAAGGCTTTTTCTATCGGCACGATTGACAGACAATCGCTTCTTAAAATGCAGAATGATCTTCTTGAAAGTAATGTTGCCTACATTCGATTAATGATTACAATGAAAAAAGTAGAGATAATATTTGACGAATTGACAGGTACTGTTTTTGATCGATTCGGAATATCTTATTGAATTAACCGTATACTAAATAACCGGGGAATAGCATGAACACATTTTACATAAGACCTTTCGTAATAGTACTTTTTTTACTATTTTTTGTGTATTGTCAAAAAAAAGAAAAGGCATCGATTGATTTATCGGAAACATATATTGTTAAAAGAGAAAATCTCCGTGATATCATTACTCAGACAGGAGTAGTATCTCCAATTGTAAAAATAGAATTAAAATCGGAAGCAAGTGGCAAGATTGAAAAAATATTTGTGAAGGAGGGACAGGAAGTAACAAAAGGAGATACGATACTTATTATTGATCCCTATCGATTAACAACACAAAAAGAAAAACTGGAACTCTCTATTCGTAAATCTGAGCTTTTATTTAAATCTGCCGATCGTGATTTAAAAAATGCACTGGAACTTGTTGCAACCGGTTCTATTGCATCAAAAAAAATTCAGGATCTTGAAATGTCCCGTGACCTTCAGGAGATTGATCTTAAACAGCAGAAACTTGAACTTGATGACATTATAGATCAATTAGGTAAAACAATAATCAGATCACCAATACATGGTGTATTGACATCACTACTTGTCAAAGAGGGAGAAATTGCAGTCAGTGCTACAGGAGGATTATCCGCAGGTACATCAATAGGAACCATTGCAGATATCAGGAAGCTTGAAGTAATTACCAATATTGGAGAGATTGATTATGTTCATTTGAGTAAGGGACAAAGCGTTGTTATTAAACCGGAAGCAATTGAAGGTAGCGAAACAAAAGGAACCATTGATTTTATAGCATTAAGTGCTAAAAAAGATGGTAATAGCGATTTATCACGATTTGAAGTACGGGTTTTAATAGATTCCATAATTAAGGGCATTGCACCGGGAATTAATGTTTCGGTCGATTTTGTAATACTTGACAAAAAAAATATTATTTCAGTTCCTTATCACTTTGTAAAACGTATCGGTAAAGAGTCGTTTATAACAAAACAGATTGGTGATAAACCACAGCAGATAAAAATTGTAACCGGAATAACCGATTATAAATTTTTCGAAGTAATTTCCGGAATACATGAAGGTGAAGAGATTGTGTACATTCCCGAACAGCTTCCGCAAGTATCACGGGGTAAAAAATGACTAATCCTGTGATTTTGAAAACAGAAAACATTTGTAAATATTATACACTCGGAAAAGAAACAATTCCTGTGTTGCATAACATTTCACTTTCTGTTGAAAAGGGAACGTATGCGGCAATTATGGGGCAAAGTGGAGCAGGAAAGTCAACGTTGCTTAATATTTTAGGGTGTCTGGACAAAGCATCATCAGGACAGTATTATATAAACGGTATGGATGTTTCACGTTTAACTGATGCAAAACTTGCTAAAATAAGAAATGAAGAGATCGGATTTGTGTTTCAGAATTTCAATCTATTGCCAAAACTAACGGTTACAGCAAATATTGAACTCCCATTGATCTATGCGAATGTTAAGCGTAGAGAGCGAAAAGTTCGTGTTGAATCGGTAATGCATAAACTTGGTATTTACGAAAGAAGACATCACAAGCCAAATGAAATTTCCGGTGGACAAAAGCAAAGAGTCGCTATAGCCCGTGCCCTTGTCAAGAATCCGGCTCTGCTGCTTGCAGACGAACCGACAGGAAATCTGGATTCCCATACAACAGAAGAACTATTAGTGTTATTCCAGAAATTAAACGATGAAGGTAATACAATCGTTATGATAACGCATGAACATGATGTTGCTGCGAGAGCAAAAAAAATAATACGGCTTGTTGATGGTTCGATCGTGAATAATTAATAAAACTCTTAATTGTTTGTAAATTTTGTAGATGATTTGTACATTGAGTGTAAAACAAAGAGACAATTAACCACAGAGGACACTGAGAACAGAGTGGAAATTAAAAATTAGAAAGCACATGTATGTATCGCTTTGTACAGCAGTTTAAAGTAAGTATAACATTGTGTCTGTTGGAACTCTGGTCCAATAGGATGCGTACGGTTATTACTTCATTTGGAATATTTCTTGGAGCTGTATCCTATCTTGTAAATGTAGCATTTATACGTGGTATTGATGAAGATATGAAAAGAAATATGGAAGAGATCGGCGGATTATCAATAGTGACTATCAAGAAAAAAACTGCATCAACCGAGAAAGAAAAAATAACATTTTCGACATCACAGGGTATACAACTGAGCGAGATTGACACAATTGCCAAAAAGCTTACCTATATTAAAAGCACTCTACCTAAAGCAGATCTGGAATGGGAGATGATTAAAGCAAACGGAAAATATACTTATACAAAACCGATTGCGGCAAGTCGTGAATATCTTGATGCTTTTAATTACGAAGTAGAAAAAGGACGAACATTTACAAGTAATGATTACAGCAGCACATTAAACATATGTTTGATAGGGAAGAGGATTGTTGAAACACTGTTTGGTAATGACAGTAATTGTATAGGAAAAAAGGTCACCATTTTTAATAAAACATTTACAATTGCAGGAATCATAAAAACAGACGATAGTGGTTCATGGAAATCAATTCAATTTATTTTTCCTTATTCGTTATACACCTATCGCTTTGGACAAAAGAATAAAGGAATTGATGAAATCTCTGTTAAATTGATATCAAGTGATTTTGCTGAGAAAGCGATAACTGACATTACAAGAATGTTAAAGCAGATGCATCGTGGAATTTTGGATTTTGAGATTGAAGCGAACCTTACAAAAGTTGATGAACTCCGTGCTGCATCATCAGGAATAAAAATTCTGTTGTCGGTAATTTCAATGATAACATTATGTATTGGAGGAATAAGTATCATGAACATAATGTTTGCTGCCCTTGGTGATCGAATCAGAGAAATTGGCATTCGTAAAGCAATGGGTGCACGTCGGGTTGATCTCTTTCTCCAATTTATAATAGAAGCAATTATTGTTTCTTTAGTTGGAGGTATTCCAGGAATACTATTAGGAAGCAGTGTTCTTTTTTTTCCAAAAGGAATTTTTCCTTATTTACCTATATTGACCGTACAGGATTTTATTGTGGCACTCTGCTTTACCATGATATGCGGTATCGTTGCAGGATTTACACCTGCATTTCGGGCTGCTACTATGCAACCGGTAGAGGCGCTGAGATATTGAATGAAACAATCAATTGTTGGAATATTCTTTCAGGCTGTTTATGTTGGAATTGTCATGTCGTTTATTGAGATGCGGTCGCATATTATGCGTTCTGTTTTATCAATACTCGGGGTGATGCTTGGTGTGGCATCGCTTGTAGCCATGCTCACTTTGGTTGGAGGAATTGATGTTTTTATAAATGAACGAATGGATAAATGGACCGGGTCTGTCTGGTTCTGGAAAAAATATAGTGTATCTGATAAGGAGCGAATTCAGTGGTCAAAATCACCGGGGCTAAAGTTTTCTGATGGAGCTCATTTAAACAATAATCAATATGTGAAAATTGTTCCACGCTCTATACATAAAAATATTCAGGTTGTGTTTGGAAATGAAACGATATACTGCAGAGTTAGCGGAGTTGATAGTATATCACTGGAAAGTGAAAAAGAACAAATTGAGATTGTTTATGGAAACTGGTTTACATATAACGATTATCAATCCGGAAAAAAAAATTGCATACTATCGGTTTATCTGGCAGAGCAATATATGAAAGCATATAAACTTACGGAAACAGCATCACTTATTGATAAAAATATACAAATTGGAGCGAATGAATTTATTATACGTGGAATAGTTGCACCTAAAAACCGCTATGAGTCATCACGACACTTTCAAAAGCTGGTTCTTATTCCACTCTTGTCAATGCAAAAACATATCAGTGGTTTTAACCCTGATCCGGGCAGTATGGAGGTTCAGGTGAGCGATGCGAAAAACGTGAAACAATTATCAAGATTAATAGCATCAGCACTCGCTGCACATCACCGTGGTGTTGAGGATTTTGAATACCGGACCGCCGAATGGATCGACAAGGTAACATCAACATTAAATAATGTAAGTATTCTAATGACGATTATTTCGGTAATGTCACTTGCTATTGGTGGGCTGAGTATCATGAATGTTATGTTGTCAAGTATAGCAGAGCGAATCCGTGAGATTGGTATACGTAAAGCATTGGGAGTGACAAATGTTCAGATTTTTATACAATTTATTGCCGAGACCACAACACTTAGTCTGACTGGCGGGATTGCCGGTTTTGTTCTGGGGCTTACGCCATTACTTTTTAAAGATGCGATCCTTCAATCTACACAAGGATCGATCGAACCGACAATACTACCGCTTCATATTATATTTACTTTTGCACTGGTGACGGGGCTTGGGATTCTGTTTGGATTATATCCCGCGATTAAAGCATCACGTATGGATCCGGTTGATGCGCTCCGGTATGAGTGATCATTGTTTTTTATTGGCGGATGTTTGTAGGGTATATATCATATAGTTATTTTCATGTTCTTATAAGAAAAGAATAAATGTTGACAATTATATTATTACTTGATTTATTGAGATGTGATTTTCTAATTTAAGAATTAACCCTGAACATCTCAACCTTCTGTCTCTTCTCAAAAACAGCGACTACCTTTTCCAGTTCGTATGGAATTTTTATCTGCTGCGGGCATTTAGGGACACATTTATTACACTTAATGCACAGTGTTGCGCGGCCGTTGTTGTTTTTTACGGCATCGGATTTACTTGTTGAGAGTTTTTTGTAATTACGAAGAAAGAGCCCCTGGATAAGGCGGCTCATAAAGCTGCCTTCAGAACTAAATGATTTATTATTCAAAAGCGCGAAATTCTGAGGAATGTTGACACCTGCGGGACAGGGCATACAGTATTGACATGCTGTACACGGTACGATAATCTTTTTTTTACTGATATCGGTCAATTGATCAATAATGGTAAGTTCTTGCGGTGTAAGTGAACCAATTCCTGATTTGTCAGCACTGCTGCAGTTTTCCTCAACCATTTTCATTGATCCCATACCGCTTAACACCGTAGCAACTTCAGGACGGTTCCATAGAAATTGAAGCGCCCAATCAACAGGGGTTCTTTTAACATCAGATTTGTTAATAACATCAAATGCTTCTTTTGGAGGATTTGCAAGCTGTCCGCCTTTGAGCGGTTCCATTATTACAACGGCGATACCTTTTTTATGCGCATACTGTAACCCTTCTGTTGTTGCCTGAATATTAGTGTCAAGATAGTTATATTGAATCTGCGCCATCTCCCATGGATAGAAATCAATAATTTTTTTAAACATCGGAAGTGTATCGTGAAACGAAAAACCAATATACTTTATTTTGCCTGCATCGCGCGCTTTCTCCATTTTGCTGATAAGATTCAATTGTTTCATTTTCTCAAAGTTTGTTTCGTTGAGCATGTGAAACAAATAGATATCAAGATAGTCTGTTTGAAGGCGCTCAAGTTGCTGATTAAAAAAACGGTCGAAATCCTCCTCTTTTTTCATAAAGATCATCGGGAGCTTTGTCACGAGTTTAACTTTCTGACGATACCCGTCCTGTAAGGCCTTACCAAGAATCTTTTCACTGTTGCCCATATGGTACATCCAGGCGGTATCAACATAATTGATACCGAGATCAATTCCTTTACGAATAATGGAGATTGAATGACGTTCATCAACGCGGTGAAGAATCGGGGTGGTTGGCAGACGCATGCATCCAAAACCAAGTGCAGATACTTCCCAGGGTAATGAACCCATTTTCCGGTATTTCATACTTGATCTCCTGTTTCAAAAAGTAACGTTTTATGACCGGGTATTTCAGTTCGTTTTTGTAAAGATTTATAATATCTGTATCAAAAATATTTACTTTTTAAAGTAAATGATATTCGTAACAGATCGATGAATTTAGAATTATTTCAAAAGTATTAATTGGGAAAATATATATCCTGAGAGTGTAAAATAGAAAGGGTGCATCGAGCACCCTTTCCTGAATAAGCAATTACATTTAGATAAATCAGGTTCTCAATTTGATATCAATTGGCTTTACGTTCCAGATTTCATCAGCGTATTCCTGAATTGCTCTGTCAGACGAAAATTTCCCCATATTTGCAACGTTGAGAATAGACATTTTTGTCCAGAGGTCAACATCATTATGGTAGATTTGTTCGATTTTGTTTTGACATGTAATATAGGATTCAAAGTCTGCCATAAGCATATACCGATCACCGTGCTGGAGCAGGCTGTCAAAAACAGGCATAAACAGATGCGGTTCCTCCGGGCTGAAGAATCCGGATTGAATAAGATTTATCACCCGTTTAAGGTTTTGATTCTTATTGTAATAATCCCACGGATTGTATCCACGCGCTTTCAGTTCATCAACCTCTTTAGCTACAAGTCCGAAAATGAAGATATTATCATTTCCGACTTCTTCACAAATTTCGATATTTGCACCATCCATTGTTCCAACGGTTAATGCACCATTGAGTGCGAATTTCATATTACCGGTACCGGATGCTTCTGTTCCGGCGGTTGAAATTTGTTCGGAAAGATCGGTTGCAGGAATAATGTATTCAGCCAGAGACACCCGATAGTTAGGGAGGAAATACATTTCAAGCAGCCCTTTGGTATCCGGGTCACTATTAATAACATTTGCAACACTATTGATAAATTTAATAATGAGTTTTGCCATATAGTAACCAGGGGCAGCTTTTCCGCCGATCATGACTGTACGTGGTACAAAGCTGTCTTTTTTACCGCTTTTTATCTCTTCATAAAGATGGATACAGTGAAGAACTTTTAAAAGCTGGCGTTTATATTCGTGGATCCGTTTAATCTGGACATCAAACATAGTATCGGGATTGATACGAAGCCCATCCCATTTTTTGATTTTATCAACAAAGTGCTGTTTTGCCTCGTACTTTACATTTCGCCATTCTTTCTGGAATGTTTTGTCGTCTGCATATTTTTCGAGTTTTTTCAGATCCTTGAGATTCTTGATCCACGAATCACCGATTTTGGCGTTAATAAGGTTTCGTAAAGCAGGGTTTGATTTATAGAGCCATCTGCGCTGTGTAACACCATTGGTTTTGTTATTAAACTTTGATGGCCACATGTCGTAGAAGTCTTTCACAAGCCCATTGGTAAGGAGTTGTGTATGGAGTGCAGAAACACCATTTACAGAGTGAGAACCAACTATTGCAAGATAGGCCATCCGCACCTGGGGCTCACCGCTTTCCTCAATGAGTGACATATTGCGAAGTTTTTCGATGTCACCCGGATATTTAAATGAGACCTGACGAAGGAAACGTGCATTTATTTCGTAAATGATTTCCATATGACGCGGCAGGAGATGTTTCATGAGACTTACCGGCCACTTTTCAAGTGCTTCGGGCATGAGCGTATGGTTTGTATAAGCAAATGTACGGGTTACGATATCCCATGCCTCATTCCATCCGAGCATGTGCTCATCAAGCAGAAGACGCATAAGTTCTGCAATCGATATTGACGGATGTGTATCATTAAGCTGAATTGCCACTTTGTCAGGGAATGAAGTAAAATCGCTATTTGCCTGAAGGTACCTGCGAATAATATCCTGTAATGATGCCGATGAGAAAAAGAACTGTTGTTTCAGACGCAGTTCACGTCCGCTGACATTATTGTCATTAGGGTAAAGAACCTTTGATATATTCTCGCTGCTGATTTTATCTTCACAGGCCCTGATATAGTCCCCGTTATTAAAAAAGTGAAGATTGAATTCTTCGGCAGCACGTGCAGACCAAAGGCGAAGTGTGTTGATATTGTTGATACCGTATCCCGGAACCGGTATGTCATATGGTAAAGCAATGACATCATCGGTATCGATCCAGGCGACATGCTGATGTCCGGTTTGATCGGTGTATTGCATTGTTTTACCAAAATATTTGATCGTTACTTTATATTCAGGGCGCTCAACTTCCCAGGGGTTTCTGTATTGAAGCCAGAACTCGGGTGTTTCATGCTGGTTGCCATTGATGATCTTCTGATTGAAAATACCAAAATCATATCGTATACCATAACCGACAGCAGGAAGCTGCAGTGCTGCCATTGAGTCAAGATAACAGGCGGCAAGGCGTCCAAGACCACCATTTCCAAGTCCGGCATCATGCTCCTGGTCAATCATTTCCTCGAGGTTTAATCCAAGTTCCCGTGATGCTTCATCGCATTCGTTATTGAGCTTCAGGCTCATGATATTGTCGGCAAGAAGCCTGCCAAGAAGAAATTCCATTGACAAATAGTAAACACGTTTTACATTGTTGGCGTGATATTGCTGACGGCTTGCGATCCATCGTTCGATGATACGTTCTCTGATTGTATAGGATATACTTAGAAACAGATCATAGCTTGTAAGCGAATATTTATCTTTTGCGAGATTATATTCAAGATTGTTAAGAAAACCTTTACGGATATCTTCAGCAGACATTCCTTTGTGATTAACATGCCATTTTTCAAGCGTTGAATTATCAATGTGTGATGATTCCTTCTTCTTATTGGTATCACTCATAATCACTCCTTATTAATATGGTTAACAGATAGCTATTTTTGATAGAGACAGTAGTTTAAGTTGTACGATTATCCTGACTTTAAATTGTAAATTATTCCATGATCATGAATTCAAAATTCCGTTTTCGCTGATATAATTCTGAGAAAAGAAATCGGAATAAACATAGTCATAATAATTCTAAATACATAATTGACACTATATAGTCAAGAATGCCGGAAAGTAAATAGCAAGGTCAAGATTGTATGTTAGAAAACGCTCTATATTACAAAGTGACACATTCCTGATTAATTACTATAAAAAGTAATAATCCAATGAATGTACTACATTTTCAATGCAAATTACAAATTTTAGATTAATGAGATTAAAATCACATTAATCTGATGCGTCAATGTTTTAGAATAGCATATAAAACATATAAAAACAAGTATATGCAAATGTTGTTCCATAAAAATCTTTTGAGAATTTCGCCTTTTTGCAATTAAAATCACAAAATATCATGGGATTTTTTTTGGAAAAAAGTATATTACTTATTAGAAGGTCTTCTTTTTGTATTTAAAAATAATAAACTTTATGATTGTAAAAAATTGTTTTGTTCAGTAAAATAGTAGAGAATACTATACGAATCTGAAATCAGAGAATGCTATTCAGAAAAACAGATAATAATAATAAAAGACAATATGGTGATTATCTTTCTGTATCAAGTATTGGTATTCATCTTGTAATAACCAGTATTGTGGGATGTGTTGCAGGTATATATATTGATAAGTGGCTTAACACAGCACCAGCATTTACAATTATCTTGTTTTTAGCCGGACTTGTTTCTGGGTTCAGGCAGATTTTCAAGGAAGTAAAGCGAATTGGTCGGGATAAGAAATAGAAAAGATATCGTAGCATTATACTTTTTTGTATTAGTTGTTACAATTATAGTGCATCTTTTGATAAATGGGAGTAAGTTTGTAAGTGGTCTTCTCTGGGGGTTCACATTAGCGTATAGTGGCCTGCTGCTTTTTCTTTTTTTGCCAAATCATAAATCCAGCCAAGATGTTCAAGCGTTATCTATGATTAATTATCTTTTCCGATCAGTTATAAGGATGAGCACAATACTCGTGCTTTTTATGTTGATGGTTTTTGTGCTTAAGGTACATGCACTTGGTTTGTTGGGTGGTGCGTTTGCTGGAATGATGATACTGAGTTTTTTATTTCTATTTAAAATGAAACCGGCACAATAAGGAAAATGAAAGTATTATGAGTAGCGGTCATGAGAGTCTGGTTCCTGAAAGTGTAATAATAAAAGTTGGAAATATTCCTGACACTTTGATTTTTACCTGGGCAGTCTGGATTTTTATTGCGGTAATTTCAATAGCGATAGCGCGGAAACCATCACTGGTTCCATCAAAGGTGCAGGCAATATATGAGATGTTGCTTCAGTACATTACCGGACTTGCGGATGAGTTGATCGGGCCGGAAGCCTATAAATTTTATCCGCTCTTTATAGGTCTTTTCATTTTTATTCTTATCAGTAATCTCCTTGGTCTTGTTCCAGGGCTCAAGTCGCCTACCAGTGATTTAAATCTGACGTTTGGCTTAGCCGGGATGGTTTTTCTGTACTTTGTTGTTTTGGGTTTCAGGTACAATGGAATACATTACTTAAAGCAGTTTGCCGGTCCAAAGTTACCGTGGTTTCTCTTTCCTATATCGTTTTTGATAATGATAACCGAGGTGATATCATTTTTAACACGGCCTTTATCACTTGGTTTGCGTTTATTCTGCAATATTTTTTCAAAAGAGCTGTTTTTAACAATTCTTGCAAGTCTGACACTTACCTTCCTTTTCAGTCACGAATTGAAAGATAATATCTTTACGTTAATGCCGCTTTTGTTACGGCCGTTTATTCTGATACTTGGATTAATAATCGGTTTTATTCAGGCGCTTGTTTTTATGGTACTTGCGATGTCATACATTGCCGGTGCAGTAAGAATGGAAGAACATTGATTGTAAAAAGTTTTATGCATAAATTTCATGGAGGCATATAATGCAAAAAAAGGGTGTTTTAGGTTCATTGTTTGTTCTTTTTGGGGTAGCACTGGCTTGTGCAGGTGAGGCTGTTGCAAATGGAAGTGGAAATACTGCAGCTGCGGTGTTCTTTGGACAGACACTTATGGCATCGGGTATCGGTGTTGGTATTGCTGCGGGTGGTTGTGGTATCGGTATGGGACTTGTTATTGCCAGTTCGCTGCAGGGTATTGCCCGTCAACCGGAACTTCAATCGAAGCTTCAGATGAATATGCTTATCGGATTTGCACTTATTGAAGCACAGGTGCTGTATGCATTGTTCCTTGCAATTATCTTTTTGTTTGCAAATCCGTTTATGGGAAAAATCTAAACTGGAGTATCTGGTATGCTGGAAATAAATCCACCGCTTCTAATCTCTCAGACGGTAACATTTGCTGTGATGGCGGGTGTTGTCTGGAAGTTATCATGGAAGCCCTTACTTAAGTTTATTAAAGATCGTCAGGACTCAATTCATCAAAGTATAGAAAATGCTGAGAAAATGCGTCTTGCCGCAAGTCAACTTGAGGAAGATTATCAGCAGCGTCTTTTGCAGGTCGAACAGCAGACTAAAGATGTTATTGCACTTGCCAGACTTGAGGGTAACCGTGCAAAAGATGAGGTCATTGCGGCGACTCAGAAGGAAATTGCTGAAATGAGAAAACGGGCGCAGGAACATCTTGATCTGGAGCGCGATCAGATTATCAGGGAACTTCGGGAGAGAGTGGTTACGCTGTCAATGGAGCTGACAACAAAAATTGTTGAGAGTTCATCTCTTGAGGGTATATCTGAACAGCGTTTTAAAGCGATGCTTGACGAATTAGAGAAGAAGGAGCCCGCACGTGCAAATTAATCAGATAGCTCGCGAGTATGCAAGGGCAATCATGCAGTTTGCGCCGGAGAAATACTTTGAGATAAAGGATTATTTCGCGAAAATTACTGATTGCATTAATTCATCGGTTATGTTTTCAAATCTGCTTGACCATCCTGTAATTTTATCACAGGAAAAGTATGCTGCGGTTCTTTCACTGAGTGATGGAACTATGCCTCAGGTTATTGAAAAAGTAATATATGATCTTGTTATACAACGCGGTGTTTTTCTGGTTGCTACTATCAGTAATGAGATGGAAAAGGTTTACAAAAAGAAACATGAGATTGTTGATGCATCAGTGCAGAGTGCCAAAGTGCTTAGTGATGTTGAAAAAAGCGAAATTACTACCGCAATTCAGAAGAAAAGCGGCAGGAAAGCAGTGGTGTCGTTTTCTGTTGATGCAAAACTACTTGCTGGTTATAAAGTAAAAATCGGTGATAATGTTTATGACAACACCGTTCGCAGACAACTCCAGATGGCTGGAGATATACTCTCTTTTACAAATCGGGTATAAGGATTAATGTATGAATATTGACAGATCAAAAGTTACCGGAGTTATTGAGGAAACCATTCGCAAGTATGAAAACAAGCTTGATCTGCGGGAGATTGGCTATGTTCTTCAGATTGGTGATGGTATTGCCCGTATCTTTGGACTGGAAAAGTGTGTATATGGAGAATTGGTTCGCTTTGCACAGGACACTTTCGGAATGGTGCTTAGCCTTGAAGCCGATAGTGTCGGCTGTATTATCCTTGGTGATGCATCAAAGATTAAAGAGGGTGATGAAGTAAGCCGGACGGGAACTGTTATGTCGGTTCCTGTTGGTGATGAACTTCTTGGGCGTGTTGTGAATCCACTTGGGGAGCCACTTGATGGAAAAGGGCCGATTAAGGCAAAAACAACACGGCCAATCGAAATTATTGCACCGGGAGTAATGGAGCGTCAGACTGTAAAAGAACCGCTTCAGACCGGTATTAAGTCTATCGATGCCATGATTCCGATTGGAAGAGGTCAGCGTGAACTTATCATTGGTGACCGTCAGATTGGAAAAACCGCAATTGCAATTGATACAATAATCAATCAGAAAAATCAGGAACGTCGGCCGATATGTATTTATGTAGCAGTCGGGCAAAAACAGTCAACTGTTGCAAATATTGTAAAAACACTGGAACAATTTGGAGCATTGGAGTATACAATTGTTGTAACGGCAACCGCTGCAGATCCTGCTCCGCTTCAGTATATTGCGCCGTATGCCGGATGCGCAATCGGTGAAGAGTTTATGTGGAAAGGTAAAGATGTTCTGATCATATATGATGACCTGACCCGCCATGCGCAGGCATATCGTCAATTGTCACTTCTTCTCAGAAGACCACCGGGGCGTGAGGCGTATCCAGGTGATGTTTTCTATCTGCATTCACGTTTACTTGAACGTGCATGTAAGCTTTCTGATAAGAATGGCGGTGGTTCACTAACAGCGCTTCCGATTATCGAAACACAGGCTGGTGATATTTCAGCATATATTCCAACAAATGTTATTTCTATCACTGATGGACAGATTTACCTTGAGGGTGGACTTTTCTTTTCAGGAGTTCGTCCGGCTGTTAACGTCGGTCTTTCGGTAAGCCGTGTTGGAGG
This sequence comes from uncultured Fibrobacter sp., assembly GCA_964390065.1. Taxonomy (GTDB): domain Bacteria; phylum Fibrobacterota; class Chitinivibrionia; order Chitinivibrionales; family Chitinispirillaceae; genus JAAZBG01. Next base: position 35,030 of record CAYMGX010000013.1, read on the forward strand.
AACAGCTCAAACAAAAGCGATGCGTCAGGTTGCCGGCCGACTTCGTCTTGATCTTGCTCAATACAATGATTTGGCAGCATTTGCACAGTTTGCATCAGAACTTGATGCACATTCACGTGCTCAGCTTGCCCGGGGTGAGCGTTTAATAGAAATTCTTAATCAGGATCAGTATGAACCGATGCCGGTTGAGGATCAGGTTGTTGTTATCTATGCGGCGGTAAACGGGTTTGTTGATGACATACCAACTGATCAGTTAAAGAATTGGGAGAAAGCATATCTTAAGTTTTTAAAAGGAAAATATGCTTCAATTTTGAAAGAGATAAAGGCAAGCGGGAAAATTGAAGATTCTATAAAAGCTAATCTTGAAAATGCTATTAAGGAATTCAAAACAAAGAAATAAACAATGGCATCAATAAGTGAACTTAGAAAACAGATTAAGGGTATTAAATCTACGAGTAAAATTACCCGTGCGATGAAGATGGTTGCCGGAGCGCGTTTTAACAAGGCTCAGGTTGCGATGCATAATTCACGGACATTTTATAATGAGATGTTTTCAACTTTTTCACAACTTGTTGTTTCTGCACAGCCATCACAGAAAGTAGCCCGTCATATTACCTTTGATACCAAGCCGTTTCCTCTTCCAAAGGTAGGGCTTGTTATTATTACCGGTGATAAGGGATTATGCGGAGATTTCAATTCATCTGTAATCCGTGAAGCTGAGAAAATTCTGAAAAATCCGGACAGCCATATTTCGTGTGTATTTACTATTGGGAGAAAAGGTTGTGATTACTTCAGAAAAAATGACACTTTACAGATTGTTGAATACCCTAATGTTTTTAACAATCTTGAATACGCTTTTGCAGATAAACTCGGGGCGGAGATTTTGAAAAAGTTCGATGATGAGCATTTAACCTCCATAGTAGTTGTAAGTGCACATTTCAAATCAATGATAAAGAAAGAGGTATTAAAAACCACACTACTTCCTCTGTATATTGATAAGTCAGTAAAATCGATTGGCTGTATGTATGAACCGGAGGATGAGGATGAGTTATTGGTATTTACCTTGCCATTTGTTGTTAACTCATTGATATACAAACTTATGCGTGAATCGTACGTAGCGGAGATTGCTCAGCGTATGAGAGCAATGGACAACGCAACTACCAATGCAGGTACACTTATTGAGAAAATTACTCTTGAAATGAATAAAGTTCGTCAGGGGAACATAACAAGGGAACTTGCTGAAATTATCGGTACAAACGAGGTGATAAAATAATGCAGACTGGTAAAATTACACAAATTATGGGTCAGGTTGTTGATGTTGAATTTGAACCTGGAAAAATGCCAGCGATTTTCAACGCACTGAAAGTAACCCGTGCTGATGGTGATGATCTTCTGATGGAGGTTATGCAACACATTGGTGGATCACAAGTCCGGACAATTGTTCTTGGTCCTCCGGAAGGTTTGTCACGTGGAATGGAAGCAATAGATACCGGTAATCCGATTTCAGTACCTGTTGGTACCGGTTGTCTTGGCCGATTGATGGATTTTAGTGGTAAACCGATCGATCATAAGGGCAAAATAGAGACACAACTGTATGAACCGATTCATCGGGCACCTCCATCACTACTTGAACAGGATACAAAACTCGAGATTTTCGAAACCGGAATTAAAGTTATTGATCTTCTTGCGCCTTTCCGTAAGGGAGGAAAGATAGGTCTCTTTGGTGGTGCCGGTGTTGGTAAAACTGTTGTTATTATGGAGTTGATTAATAACGTTGCACTTCATCACGGTGGTGTTTCGGTATTTACCGGTGTTGGAGAACGTACTCGTGAAGGTAATGATTTATACCGCGAAATGTCAGAATCAAAAGTTATCGATAAAGCGGTTCTTGTTTTTGGCCAGATGAACGAACCTCCAGGGTCTCGTTTACGTGTTGCGTTGACTGGTCTTACTCAGGCTGAATATTTTCGTGACAAAGAAAATCAGGATGTTCTTTTATTTGTTGATAATATTTTCCGATATGTTCTTGCCGGTGCAGAAGTGTCTGCGCTTCTTGGCCGTCTTCCATCAGCGGTAGGATACCAGCCGACACTTGGAACAGAGATGGGTGATTTGCAGGAACGTATTGTATCAACGAAGAATGGATCTATTACTTCTGTTCAGGCTATTTATGTTCCAGCTGATGATATCACTGATCCCGGTGTTGCGACAGCGTTTGGACATCTTGATGCATCTATCGTTCTCTCCAGGAAAATTGTGGAACTTGGTATATATCCGGCAGTTGACCCGCTCGAGTCATCATCAAAAATGCTTGATAAGAATGTGGTTGGGGAGGATCATTACAAGGTTGCCCGTGATGTTCAGAAGATTCTTCAGCGTTACAAAGATCTTCAGGATATTATTGCTATTCTTGGTGTTGAGGAGCTTTCTGATGAAGATAAGCTTGTGGTTTCACGTGCACGAAAAATTCAGAGATTTTTCTCACAACCCTTTCATGTTGCAGAAAGTTTTACAGGTATCAAAGGAAAATATGTTTCGCTTAAAGATACAATTAAAGGTTTTAAGGAGCTTATTGATGGTAAACATGATAATGTTCCTGAACAGGCTTTCTATATGCAGGGTACCATTGAGGATGTATCAAAACGTGCAAGCGAATTGATTTAATATGGCTAAAAAAATTCAATTACAAGTAATTACACCGGATAAAACTGTATTTGAGGAAGAATCAGAGTTTGTGGTTCTTCCCGGTCATTCCGGAGAGCTTGGTGTTTTACCGGGTCATGTAAAACTATTCTCAATTTTGCGGCCTGGCGACATTCGTGTAATCAATGGGGATCAGACTACAAAACTAAGGATATCAGCCGGAATCGTATTTATTGATCCTCAGCAGATTCGGGTTTTGTGTCCGGTTGCCCGTTTGGCCTGATTATTTCATCAACATTCCGGGCGTGTGACCAGACAAGTGAATGTGCTGCATCGTCAAGCAGAAAGTATGATGCATCAGGAAGCACTTTTTTGGTAGCGTTTATTTCTCTGATATTCATTACTCTATCGTTTTTCCCATGAATAATGCTTACGCTACATTTGATACGGTGTGCATCATGGGAGGCATCATACCAGTAAAAAGACTTAAGTATTTGTTTATACCAGTCGACATGTTTGATAACAATGCCTTCCTTCGGAACATCTTTGTTAACTTCCGGTTTTTCCATTTTTTTCAATATAGCACTGCCTTTTATCAACAATGCATACAATTTATAGTCCGGGTATCGAAGTAAGCGGTTAGCCATCCCCCGAATTTGCCTTTTATTTTGTTCTGTAGCACCAAAAATTGTCGTCGATATTAAAATGAGGTGGTTAACTTTTACTTTTGTGGAATTTGCTGCATAATTGAGCGCTATTCCACCTCCAACTGAGTATCCGAGCAGCGATATGGTATCGATTGATACTGTAGTGCAGAAGTCATCCAGGATTTTTTCAAAATCACTAATGTTGCTTTGGTAAAGAGAGGATCTGTCAGGCATGTTTAAGGCAATGATTCTGTACTTGTCAGAAAGTGATTTCAGTTTGAAAAACACGGTTGCGTCGGTATTAAAACCATGAATGCAAAGAAGAACCGGTTGTTCTTTATTCGTAACAGGATATTCAAAGTAATAATAGTATTCTTCTGTTGTTTTTGACAAGACTGTTTTAAATTCCCAACCGTTAAGATTTTCTTCAATAACCCGTTCAGGAATTGTTGGCGTATTGTCAAGTTCTTTCTGGTATTTGGATTCGCTTGAAAAGAGTGTTACCAGAGTTATTACAAATGATAAAAGTTTTTTTACCAGGTACTCAATCATGAGTGGACCTTTAAGTTAAAGAGTTATGATGCAATTGAACGTTAATAATAATATAAAATTTAAGGCAAAAATTGTCCAGTAGTATAAAGTACTTTACAAAATCAAATTAAAATGGATTTGATAGCTACGTAAGAATAACGGAAGCGGGTTTCAGAAAAAATATGCTTTTCAGAGTTGGATTTTTCGATTTAATGTACGATAAATAAAGCTGTCAGTAATGAAAGAGAATGCTCTGAAGCTGGTAATAAGGGAAGATGTCTGGTGTACCTTAAATACAAAAGGACAACATAAAGCATGTTGTCCTTTTGTAGCAGAATAGTCTTAATTATTTTGCAAATTTTGCAGAATTTACGATTTCACCGTTACAAGCGATAACCGCAGTGTAAACACCATTTGCGAGATTACTGATGTCAAGAGTTTGGTTTGTTGTTTTAGCCACAACTTTACCATTCAGACCAACGACAGAGATCTGAACATTGGATGACGGACCATTATAAGAGATAACCTTATTGGTTATTGATGTCTGTACTTTTTTGTCAACTACGTTGGATATTTTCCTGCGTGTGTTTGTTGGTGTATTGAGCATAGGTGCAAGATGCGGTTTTACTAAGTCGAGTTTCCATTGCACAGGAGAAACCCAGTCATCGCTTAACATTCCACCGGTATCACCACTATTTGGATTGAGTGACCAGAATGTGAAAGAAAAATTATGTTCGGACATGTATTTCAGGAACGTCTTAAACCATGTACCAGCTTTACCTTCATAAGCATTTAAATTACCAATACCGAACTCACCAATAAACAATGGTCCAATACCATCTTTAACAACAAAACCGAATGCATTATCCCAAATGGCTTCCATATTTCCAGGAAATGTTGCTTCAGAAAACCAATCCTGTTGAAAAACTTCGGGTCCATACTCATGTGCAGAATACAACAGTTTTTCTGGTTTTGATAATTTGATTGGATGATCTTTAACACCTTTGAGATTACCGCCCCACCAATAGTTAAAACCTTCACACTCCTGAACGCCCTCAACGATAATAAGTACATTTGGATTAGCTTCAAGAATTGCATTACCGCATTTCTCAGCTGCAGTATTCCAGTCTGTAGCGGCGTTACCGGTTCCCCAGGTAGCACCTGTTTCAGCTACTTTTCCATGAGGCTCATTATTAAGATCAAAAGCTATCACTGCAGGATTGTCTTTGTATCTTTTTGCAAGCATCACCCAATTAGAAATCCACGTCGCTTCACTGACTTTTGCGGTATACCAAAGTTTTTCTTCCATATAGCCATCATGCGCACGTGAATGGTTATCAAGAATAATAGCAATACCGATTTCTCCGGCATATCTGATAATTTCATCCATCATTTCCAATGGTGAAAGCCCATCAAGCTCTTTATTAAATTCAGTCTGCTCTCTTGGATAATATTTATCTGTACCATAAAAATTCGGTGAGGCGGTTGCACCCGGAGCAAGCATATCATCACAGAACGGTATTCTTAAACAATTAAATCCCATCTCTTTGACCTGATTCAGTACACCATGGTAATCGCGAGCCCATAGACCGTGAGGGAAAAAGTTAGTTGTTTCAAATCCAAACCAGTTTACTCCGGTAAGTCTGACTTCCTGCCCATTACTGTTATAGAGTTGATTTCCTTTTGCTGTCAGATAGCCTGCTGTAACCGAAAAAAGTACTGATGACGACAGGACCGTAAGTAACAGAGCACTACGGAGTTTTGCTGCCATATTAAACTTTAAACCATTTAGTCGAATCATTTACGATTTCCCCTTGCGAATTTATATTCATTAATACAATATTCAGTTAAAAATGAACCCAGCGAGAAAATTTCCATGAAAATAAAACAATCTGTACGTTGGGACAACTTTCTACCCAGAAAATATAGTGAATTTTAATGTAGTAAGCGTTCATTCTGTGGATTTTGTTAAAGAAAAACTTGATTAGCAGTAAAATTTTTGATATATTATAAATGAATATATGAACATGTGTTCATATAATGTGGAGATGACTTATGGAATCCGAGAATTCAACATGTGAGTGTACAATCATTCATGATGAGGTTGTACAAAAGGTTCGAAGCAGTATGCCTCAGGCCGAAAAAATAATGGAACTTGCTGATTTTTTCAGGGTTCTTGGCGACAGTACCCGGATAGGGATTCTTAATGCGCTTAAAAATTCCGAGATGTGTGTTTGTGATATCAGTGCGGTACTGAAAATGACTCACAGTGCAGTGTCACATCAGCTTAGAATACTAAAACAGGCGCGTCTTGTTAAAAGCAGGAAAGATGGAAAGGTGGTTTATTATTCCCTTGATGATAATCATATCGATGAGATACTTGATGTCGGGGAGAAGCACCTTAATGAGGGAAAATGGGGACATACACTGAAGGATAAAGTATGAGTTTCAGATATACATTAAATAATCTTGATTGTGCGGATTGTGCAATGACTATAGAAAACCGGTTAAGAAAGATTACCGGGTTTGAAGATGCGGCAATAAATTTTGGTACATCAACCCTTACGGTGGCGTCATCTGATGCAGCACGTTTACAAAAAGAGATTTCACAGATAGACGCTGATATCGTTATAGTAAAGGAAACCGAAAGAATTCAATCCTCTTTTAGTTTCGGGAAAATTATTAAAGAAAATTCTAAAGATCTTTTACGGATAGCAGCATCGGCCGTATTATTGGTTGTTCTACTATGCATAGAGGAAACATTACATACAAAAGGATACGTTCTTTTTGAATATCTGCTCGCAGGTGCAGCATTTCTATTGTGCGGATATAGTGTGATAGTCAAGGCAATTAAAACAGTCCTGCGAAGGGATTATTTCGATGAGAATGTACTTATGTCAATTGCATCAATCGGAGCATTTTCAATTCATGCATTGGAAGAAGCTATTGGTGTAATGATTTTTTATCAGGTTGGTGAACTGCTTCAGACGATCGCTGTTAAAAAATCGCGTCATTCAATTCAGAAGTTACTGGAGATACGCCCTGACTATGCAAACATCATTCTTGAGTCGGGTGCTATTGAGCGTGTTAACCCGCAGGATGTAAAGGTTGGAGATTTATTGATAGTAAAGCCGGGGGAGAAAATACCGCTTGATGCAAACGTAATTGACGGATATTCATCAATTGATACTGCGGTTTTAACAGGGGAATCGATACCCAGAGAAGTTGCTGCCGGAGCAACTGTTCTTGCGGGATCGATAAACTGCACCGGTAAATTAACCTTAAAAACGATCAAGGCGTTTTCCGAATCATCAGTTTCAAAAATCCTTACGATGGTTGAACATGCGATTGAAAAGAAGGCTAAAACAGAGAATTTTATTACTACGTTTGCAAAAATATATACACCGGTAATTGTTTTTATTGCCCTTCTTGTAGCCGTTGTGCCTCCACTTGCAGTACCCGCTGAGCAATTTACAACATGGATATATCGTGCGCTTGTACTGCTTGTCATTTCATGTCCCTGTGCACTTGTTCTATCGATACCGCTTGGTTACTTTGGAGGAATCGGAGGTGCATCACGTAAAGGGATACTTATAAAGGGATCGAATTTCATAGATGTTCTTGCAAATGTAAAACATGTTGTCTTTGATAAAACAGGAACTTTGACAAAAGGTGTTTTTAACGTAATCAAAATTGTTACCTCTAATGGATACAGTGAAAAGGAACTTCTTGATTATGCAGTGTCAATTGAAAGCCATTCAAATCATCCGGTTGCAAAATCTGTCCTGAAGTATTACGAGTCACGTTACGGAAGCTATCGGGAAAACGATGTTACTGCATATCAGGAGATTCACGGTGGCGGTGTAAAGGGTGTTGTCAAGGGAAATGAGATCATTGCAGGTAATGCATTTCTGATGAACAAAGAGAAAATTCCTATTGATACTGCAGATGAGGGTAGTACGGTACTGTATGTTACGGTTAACCGGACGCTGGCAGGTTACGTTCTATTAGGTGATGAACTTAAAGATGATGCGCTTGATGCGATTCAGTCTCTGAAAAAAAGCGGTATACAGGAAGTGGTCATGTTAACAGGGGATACTTTGGCTGCGGCAAAAAAAGTTGCAGAAAGATTGAAAATTGAAAAATACCACGCCTCTTTGTTACCGGAGCAAAAAGTTGCAATACTGGAAACGATACTACAAAAAACAAAGAAGGGCGATAAAGTTGCATTTGTCGGTGATGGTATCAATGATGCGCCAGTTCTTGCGCGTGCAGATGCAGGTATTGCGATGGGGGCGCTTGGTTCCGATGCTGCGATTGAAACAGCAGATATAGTACTTATGACCGATCATCCATCAAAAGTCGCAGAGGCGATTCACATTGCACGATTGACAAAAAGAATTGTTGTTCAGAATATCGTACTTTCGCTTGGTGTCAAGGGTATTGTTTTACTGCTTGGAGTCGCAGGTCTTGCCTCGATGTGGGCGGCTGTATTTGCTGATGTTGGTGTTGCACTGCTTGCGGTAATGAATTCCACCAGGGCTTTACGTGCGTGAACCTATGCACACCTGTAAAGGCATAAAATATATTATCTGCTTAAGTGAGTACATAGACATTCTGATACAGGAATTTTAACAAGGTAAGAGAAATGCTTGAAGGGTTAAAACCAATTTACAATGCAACTTTAAAACCGGCCGCCCTGGCGTTCAATAAAATCGGGATTCATCCAAATCATATTACAATAGCGGGCGTTTTTTTATTTATTGGAGCAGGATATTTTGCTGCTATTGACAAATGGATAGTCGCACTGTGGCTTGCAATCGCAGGCGGACTATTTGATGGGCTTGATGGGGTATTAGCCAGGGAATCCGGAAAAAAGTCTGTGTTTGGAGCGATACTCGATTCCAGTTGTGACAGATTAACAGAGATTGCAATTATTGCAGGTGTACTTGTCTATTATCTATCACATGATATTCATAGTTACTGGGGCGTTATTTTATCTTTTACTGCAGTAAGCGGTTCTCTGATGGTAAGTTATGTTAAAGCCCGCTGTGAAGGGGTGAATGTTCCGTGTAAATCGGGTATATTACAGCGACCGGAAAGAATTATTCTTCTATGCGCTGGTTTTTGTTTTGGCCCGGAAGTTATGTTCTGGATATTATTGGGAATAAGTGTCTTATCTTTTTTTACATCATTTCAACGTTTATTTGAAGCATCATCATATTGTAAATCAAATAAGCATACAATATAAAATCATAAATTGATACGGGTACTTCTATCTGTTTTCTGGCAGAAAACAGATAATAATTACTATACAGTATATATTTACATATAATAATTAAAATCAAGTATTATACAGGAAAGGGCACAATCACGACAGTTCATCAAAAGAGTTTATAATGAATAACAGTGTTGATGTATTGCTTACCTATCCAACAGACGGTCTACGTTTATTCCAATCAATGATTCCTACAGGTCTTATCAGTATAGGCACTATACTTAGAAATGCAGGATACTCGGTAAAAATTATTGATTTTAATCACTACTCCGATGATTTTCGAAGAGATTTACGGCGAATGAGTCCTAAAGTAGTAGGCATTGGTGGAACTACGCCATCACGTATGGGAAGTTTTTTAACATCACGAATTGTAAAAAATATCTTCCCGCAAGTACCTGTAGTATATGGTGGTGTGCATGCATCATTTACCGCTTCAAATACATTACAAAATATTAAAACAATAGACTATATAATAAAGGGTGAGGGAGAGTTTTCCTTCCTTAAATTATGTGATATTCTGACAGGTAAATTAAACGAACCGATCTCATCTGTCAGTGGTTTGGTATGGTGTCAGAGAACAACTATTATAGAAAATAAACCGGAAAGAATAAATGATTTATCACTGTTACCGATTCCCGATAGAACATTAGCAGGCAATGATTATACTCTTAAAATGGAATTTACAGGTAAGCGGGGTGATTTTATCATGACATCCCGTGGATGTCCTGCAGCATGTAATTTCTGTGCGGCATCAAGAATGTTCCCTGGTGGTGTGAGAACACGACAAATAAGTTCGGTTATGAATGAAATCGAATCGTTAATGTCAAAAAAGCAGATTGAAGGGCTAAAAATTTTTGACAGTACCTTTACTGCAAATCGGGAGCATGTAGAGCAGTTTTGCAAAAGTATAAAAGAATTTACTATTCCCTGGGAATGTGAAATAAGGGCAGATACAGTTGATCGTGAGCTGCTTAAATTAATGAGGGCAAGTGGATGTTATTACATTAATATCGGGATGGAAACAATAAATGAAGAACACCTCAGGAAAATTGCCAAAGGTATTTCATCTGATCAGGTACTGAATGTTCTTGATATATGTAAAGGGCTTGATATTCGTTCAAAGGTATTTTTTACCTTTGGACATATGAATCAGACGTTGTCAGAATGTAAACAGGATGTGGATTTTATTAAATCCAACAAAAGGAAGATAGATTTTTTTGGTGTCACTGTCGGGTTACGTGTTTATCCGGGAACGCGACTGGAACGGGAGTATACTAAAAACGGAAAAGAGATAAACTGGTCTAAATCAGTAAAACGTTTTGCAAATTTACTTATAGGAGAGCCTGGAGACGTTCCTGTAGTATTTCAAAAACAGCTTGGTCCCGTTACATTATCTTATGTTTTAATGGTTCTTTTGAAAAACAGGCTTGTCTGTACTGAAAAATTTCTTTTCAGAATGGCAATTGAAAATATAGTAAATGTTGTAAAGTTAGTGAAATTGAATCTTCGCTATACACGACATCGGATTGAGCGGTTAATTAATCCGGTTTAATGAAAGATCAGATACACTATATGGCACAAAAGCCACTACCGGAAGATTTCCGAGATTTTATAGAATCGTTAAACTCAAATAAGGTTGAATACATTTTGATTGGCGGTTGGGGCTGTAGGACTTCATGGAAATCCAAGAACGACAAAAGATATTGATTTTTGGTTGAAAACAGCTCAAGAAATATAAAAAGACTGCAAAAAGCATGGTATGACTTTGGGGCACCGCCAGTAGATGAGGATCATTTTAAGACTCCTGGAAATGTGTATAGAATGGGTAGACACCCAATGCAGATTGATGTTTTATCGCATGCCATCAGTATTGATACTGTAAAAAGTATAAAAAGGGCAGAAACGATAACTGTTGATAAAATAAGCAGTGCGTTAATATGTTGAAAAGCATACTGCTCATTAAATTGATGATAACATTCGTTTAAAGTAGTTCAGTAAAGGTGTATTCTATGGATTTAAAATTGTCTTCTGACGAAGATGAAATGTTTTTATTTGAGCGTGTGGTGAAGCATTTGCAATCGTCGTATGGTTACTCATCCGATGACGCGGTTCGTTTGGTTAATGAGTATTATGCGAAATTTACAGATCAGAACTTTTGCGACAAGTATGATATGACAGCTCAGACTATGGTTTTTTTTGGTCACATTGAAGCAAGAGGTATGGCTGATAGAGTTCATTATTATCAAGGTTTGCAGCATGAGCCAGATGAAATGGCGTTTATCGAATGGCAGCGCAATAGTGGAAAAACTTATTAAAATAGCAAAGAAAACAAAGAAAGAAAAAAAAGCAACGCGGGATTAGGAGAAGACGGGCCGAGTACTACAACACGGCAGCTTGCCATACCGTAAAGTAAAGCTACAAAGACTCCGCATTACTTTACAGTACAGCAAGCGGTGGCGCAGCACGTTGCAATAAACTGGCATGAAGAATAAGACCGCCACCACAAAAAGAATAAGAACGCGCACGGAAAGAGAATATGGAGATAAAACATGACAACCAATATGGACGAAAGTAACTCATTAAAAGAACTAATGATAAATATTCCAAAAGGAAATATTGTATTGAGGGACGATAGAATCAAATCGGAATGGACAGTTGATATAGATAATTTTCTTCTCGCAAAATATCCGGTTACTCAAAAAAAATATATATCAATTACAGGTGAATTTCCTTCAACATTCAAAGGTGATCAAAAACCAGTTGAGTCTGTGTCTTTTATTGATGCAATTAATTATTGTAATCTACTATCAGAACGCGAAGCACTTAAAAAGTGCTATTCATTTGGCGAAAGCGAAACAGAAATCATCTATAATTCCGCATCAGATGGATACCGGCTTCCATTCGAAGCAGAATGGGAATATGCTTGCCGTGCCGGAAATGCAAAACCAATTTATGGAAATATTGATGAGATTGCTTGGTATTAGGGCAATTCTAAAAGCGAAACCCATGATGTGGGACAAAAAGAACCAAATCAATGGGGACTATATGATATGTTAGGAAATGTCTGGGAATGGTGTTGGGATGTATATGATGAAAAGGTTTATGGGACTTATCGGATTTTTCGAGGAGGTGGCTGGAACGACACGGAAAGAGGCTGCTTAGCCTCGAATCGCCGCAGGAGTCATCCTACATTTCAAATCGATGACCTTGGATTTCGAATTGCCCAAAGTATATAGAAAGAATAAAAATAAACAAAAAGGCCCGGTTCATTTCCGATTGAATGCCGTAGGTTCCGATATTTCTTCGGAATTGAACCGAGCCTGCGTCTGCAATAAAGTACCGTCGAAGAATCGTTTGAGCTGTTTTTGAAAAGTGTGCATATCGTTCTTTACCACCTTTTGTATTTTTATATGAATGAGCATGCGGTCTTTATCAAAATCATGTATTTTGAGTAATGAACACTCGGTAAGACGCAAACCAGCTGAATACATTAATGTAATAATCGCTTTAACTTTGAGATTTGCAACATTATCAAGCATTACCTGTATCTCAGTGCGACTCAGAATGACCGGAACAAAGGTAGGTTCTTTCATTCTTCGGAGATTTTGTCGGTGACGAGAAACGTAAATATCAGCACATTTTACTGATATTTTGAGTTTTCAGAACGCGATTCTGAGCGACTCGATGGGTATGATTGGGAGAAAATTTCTGAGTATAGAGATGCAAGCGGAAGTTTGGCTGGACACGCAACAACTTTTAACAAAATTTGGATGGAAACTGCGATTTGCCCAAATCCTTCAGTATATAGAGTGGATAAAATCAAGCTGGGTAAAAGATCTTAACTTTGATGAGTCGCTAAAGCATTTTTTTAATAGTAGCTGGTGATTATGACTTGGAAGTCCTTGCCGTAAGAATACAGTATGCACTTTTAGTATCAAACAAATAGTAAGTCACATAAAACCAGGTGGAACAGTGAATTCGATGCATGCAGATTCTGATTTCGATTGCCCCACTTGCGGTGAAGGTGTATACAATGTTATTGGTGAGGAAGGCTCGATACGCTTTTACAGATGTGATAAATGTGGAGGCGAGATTAGTGTTCGGATCCATTATGTTGAGGAAAAAATACCATTAGAAACGAAAGTGTTTAAAGCCTTAGTTGAAGTGAATGACCCATCCTTAGTCGTCAAGTTACGGATCAAGGTAAAGAGGGTCTTTGGCGGGCGATCAAATTTTTATCAGGACGATTTAGATCGGCAAAATTAATGAAGGTTTAAAGTCCTGGGATTTAGGGTATTATGCAAGTGAAGAGGTCGAAGAGCTGTCTTCTAAAGCTCAAGAGCTTGGATTGATTATAAAATTTATTCAAACTTCTTGAGTTGTTCATTGAGGAAAATGATAAAATCCATATAGCGGTTTGTGGCTTTTTTGTTGGAATGCAATATATAAAGGACAATAGAAATGGCGCTTGACATATGTTTCGATTCGTATTACGGAAAATGTTATATTGCAGTAATCAATGATTTTGAACGCACCCTTGGTGTTGTATTACCGAAAGAATACAAGGATATCGTAGCCGAATATAATGGCGCTTTTATCGTAAATAAAGGTGCATTCCGTTATTTCAATCGCCTTACTGGTGAGGAAGAGGTGCGAAGTGCAGGGATGTTTCTACCTTTTGGACAAATTAAAAATGTTACAGAAACCATGGAAATCAAACTGCAGTATCCGCCCGAAGATTTTCCTCAGGGGTTGGTTATCTTCTCAGCTATGGGTAACGGTGATGCTCTTTGCTTTGATTATCATAAAGGACCAGATTGTAACCCCCCGATAGTTGTCTGGCACCATGAAGCTATGTCTACCAGGGACAATGAGATCTCGTTTGTCGCTGAATCTTTCGCAGATTTTCTTGAGATGCTCTTCGAGAGCGAAGAAGAGTAATTTTCCGGAAAAAAATGGTTATGCTATGAAGGCAATTTTTTTTCGTCTGGGAGTAAAACTGAAATTGATTTAAAAATAAAAGAAGGAAATACCATGCAGAAAAAGGCTTTAGTCGTAATTGACATTCAAAATGACATTACCAAAAACTACAAAGAAATCATTAACAATATTAATCGGGCAATAGATTGGGCAGTGGAAAATGAAATTCATGTCGTTTACATAAGGCATTATAACTTATCTGCGGGCACAAGGAATTTCAAACCTAATACTCGTGGGTCTGAATTAGTTTCGGACATGAAATTGGTTTCT